>JAGCTG010000169.1 GCA_017963785.1 Bacteroidaceae bacterium
GATACAATATAATAAAATAATAACATAAATGAGCTACAAATGGAAGCTACAACCTATCACCCCACAAACACAGGAAGCAGCTAAACGACTGACCGACGAGATTGGCGTCAACCCCATTTTGGGCCCCATTCTCCTGAAGCGCGGAGTAACCAATGCCCGTGAGGCAAAGAAATTCTTCCGCCCCCAGCTGACCGATTTGCTCGATCCTTTTGAGATGAAGGATATGGAGAAAGCCGTTGACCGCATCAACAGGGCCATCGGCATGAAGGAGAAGATACTGGTCTATGGCGATTACGACGTCGACGGCTGCACAGCCGTGACTCTCGTCTACAAATTCCTCCACGAATTTTACTCCAACGTCAGTTATTACATTCCCGACCGTTACGAAGATGGTTACGGCATCAGTTTCAAAGCCGTTGACCGCGCCATCAACCTCGGAGTGAAGGTTATCATCATCCTCGACTGCGGCATTAAGGCCAACGAGGAAATTGAGTATGCCCGCAAGCACGGCATAGATTTTATAGTGTGCGACCACCATGTGCCCGACGAACAGCTGCCGCCGGCCTACGCCATTCTTGATCCCAAGCGTAAAGACGAGACTTATCCCTACGGCGATTTGTCAGGCTGTGGCATCGGTTTCAAACTGATGCAGGCCTTTGCGCAAAACAACGGCATTGAATTTGGTCGCCTGGTACCCCTGCTGGAGTTGTGTGCTGTCAGCATCGCTGCTGACCTTGTGCCCATCTTGGGCGAGAACCGCATCTTGGCATACCATGGTCTGAAACAGCTTAACGCCAATCCTAGCGTAGGCCTGCAGGCCATCATCCAGACCTGCGGACTGAGCGGCAAAGAGATTGGCATCAGCGATGTAATGTTTCGCATTGGTCCGCGCATCAACGCTTCGGGCCGCATACAGAACGGCGGAGAGACCATCGAGTTGCTGATAGAGCGTAACCTGGACGAAGCCATTGCCAAAGCCAACACCATCAACAACTACAACGAGGCACGCAAGGACATCGACAAGCAGATGACCGAAGAAGCCAACGCTATTGTTGACAAGATTACCAACCTTGACAACCGTCGCAGCATCGTGGTGTATAGCAAGGAGTGGCACAAGGGCGTGATTGGTATCGTAGCCTCGCGCCTCACTGAGCTCTACTATCGCCCCACCGTGGTGCTGGCTCTTGACGAAAACGGTGTGCTCACCGGCTCTGCCCGCTCAGTGGCTGAGTTTGACATCTATTCGGGCATTGAGAGTTGCAGGGACCTGCTACTCAACTTCGGCGGTCACACCTATGCCGTTGGCCTGAGCATGAAGGAAGAGAACATCAAGGAGTTCATACGCCGTTTTGAGGAGTATGTGGAGGCTCACATCCAAGAGGAGCAGACAGAGGCCACGCTAAGCATCGATGCACAGCTCAACTTCGCTGACATTACCCCGGAGCTATACTACGACCTTAAGAAGCTACGTCCCTTCGGCCCGGAGAATCCCGAGCCGCTGTTCTGCACCAAAGATGTCTATGACTATGGCACGAGCAAGGTAGTGGGGCGCGGCCAGGAGCATATCAAGCTGGAGCTTGTTGACAACAAGTCCAACAAGATACTCAACGGCATCGCCTTCGGTCAGAGCAGCCATGCACGCTTCATCAAGACCAAGCGAGCCTTCAACATCAGCTATACCATAGCAGAGAATATTTACAAACACGGCGAGATACAATTGCAAATTGAAGATATCCAACCTGCCGAGCCAGAATAACGAAGCCCTTGCCATACTCAAGAAATACTGGGGCTACGACTCCTTTCGCGGCATACAGCATGACATAATCCAAAGCATCTGCGCAGGTCGCGACACCCTTGGTCTCATGCCCACCGGTGGCGGCAAGAGCATCACCTTTCAGGTTCCGTCGCTGATGATGGATGGCATTTGCATAGTCATCACCCCCCTCATAGCCCTGATGAAAGATCAGGTAGAGCACTTGCGCGACCTCGGCATCAAGGCCACCGCCGTATATTCCGGCATGACATACAGCGAGGTGCTCACCGCCTTTGACAATTGTATTCTCGGCAGCTACAAATTTCTCTACATCTCACCGGAGCGGCTCAAGTCTGAAATCTTTCAGAAAAAGCTCGCCCACATGCGTGTCAACTTCATCACTGTTGATGAGGCGCACTGTATCTCGCAGTGGGGCTACGATTTCCGCCCCTCCTACCTCAACATCTCGCTCATTCGCAAGCTCAAGCCTGAAGCTCCGATACTGGCCATTACTGCTACAGCCACACCGCGCGTGGTGGAAGACATACAGCGTCAGCTTCAGTTTCGCGAGTCCAACACTATGCGCATGAGCTTTGAGCGCGCCAATCTCAGTTATATAGTCAAAGAAACAACCAACAAAGACTCCGCCCTGCTCCAGATACTGCACGACACCACGGGGTCAGCCATCGTCTATACTCGCAATCGCGAGCAGACAGCCCAGCTTGCCAAGATGCTGTCAGACAACGGCATAAACGCTATCTTCTACCACGCGGGGCTTGAAAATGCCGACAAGGATGTACGCCAGCAGCTCTGGCAGAATGACATGGTGCGCGTTATGGTGTGCACCAACGCTTTCGGCATGGGCATAGACAAAGCCGACGTGCGCACCATCATACACATAGGTGTGCCCGACAGCATAGAGGCATACTTCCAGGAGGCAGGTCGTGCAGGGCGCGACGGACTGCCAGCCCAAGCCATACTCCTCAAAGGACCGCACGATGTGGCCAACCTGCGCAGACATATCGACAACGCATTCCCCACCAAGCAGTTCATACGCGAAGCATACGAGAAAATATGCTATTACTATGAGCTCGCGATGGGTGACGGCAATGGCCTGTGCAAGGAGTTTAACATCAACGATTTCTGCCGCCGCTTCCGCTATTTCCCCCTGCCGTTGCTCAGTGCGTTTCGTCTGCTGGAGCATGCCGGCTATCTGCAATACAGCGATCCCGAAGACTCCTCATCATGCGTCAAGATAGTGGTAGATAAAAACGAGCTATACCGCATGGAGCATCTGCCCGACAGATGCGAGAAAGTGCTGCAGGCTCTCATGCGCAACTACAACGGACTCTTCGCCGACCTCATGCCCATAGAGGAGGTGCTGCTCGCACAGCGCACGGCCCTAAGCCATTCCGAGGTCTATGAGGCGCTGATAACCCTCAGCCGTTTAGGTGTTATCTACTACATCCCCTTCAAGCGCGTCGCCCATCTCACCTTTATGCAGAGCCGCGTAGAGACTGACGAGATAACCTTCTCCACCGAAGTGTATGAACACCGGCGCATGGAGCTTGTGCAGCGCGTCAATGCGATGATACACTATATCAGTGCCCACACCACATGCCGCAGCCGAATGCTGCTGGAGTATTTCGGGCAGACCGACGCCAGCGACTGTGGCCACTGCGACACATGCCTCGCCAACGGATACTCGCAGCACCCCACCAACACTCAGCAGGCCGACCATGCACAGCAAGCCATCGTCGCCCTCCTTCAGGACGGCGAGACACACTCCTATCAGGAACTCAAAAGCCTGCCTATACCAACCAGCAATATAAAGCAAGCACTCGAGACCCTCATCGCCGAAGGCGAGGTAATCTATCGCGATGGTCTTCTCACGCTTGCTTAGAACATTGAACATTGAACATTAAATATTGAATATAATGCCCTCCATCACCTTTACTTCATCCGCCGCACAAGAGCTCGGCAGCACACTCGAACGCCTGAGCTATGACCGCCTCTTCATACTCTGCGATGATAACACAAATCAGCATTGCCTGCCGGCTATAGAGTAAAGAGTCAAGAGTCAAGAGTCAAGAGATAGTTCTCAATGCTCAATGTTCAATGCTCAATGTGTCATAACCATTCCTGCCGGCGACACGAACAAGAGCCTTGACAGCGTCACCCACGTATGGCAGTCGCTCGTCGAGGGCAAAGCCACGCGCCACTCGCTGCTCGTCAACCTCGGAGGCGGCATGGTAACTGACCTCGGAGGCTTTGCCGCCAGTACTTTCAAGCGCGGCATACGCTTCATCAACATACCCACCACCCTACTGGCTATGGTCGATGCCTCCGTGGGCGGCAAGACGGGCATCAACTTCGGCGGACTCAAAAATGAGATAGGTGTCTTCCGCGATGCGGAGCAAGTGATTATCGACACCCATTTCCTGCAGACTCTCGACCGCGAGAACTTCCTCTCCGGCTATGCCGAGATGCTTAAGCACTCGCTGCTCAGCACCACCGCGGAGTGGGCAGAACTAATAGGGTCGAGAGTCGAGAGTCAAGAGTCGAGAGTTGAGAGTCAATTAGAACGGAGTGTTGCGGTCAAGGAGCGCATCGTACTTGAAGACCCCACGGAGCAAGGGCTGCGCAAGACCCTCAACCTCGGACACACCATAGGCCACGCCTTGGAGAGTTTTGCCATGGAGCAGGGCCAGCCTGTTCTCCACGGCTATGCCGTTGCCTGGGGGCTTATCTGCGAGCTGTATCTCAGCGCCATCAAGCTCGGCTTCCCGTCCGACAAGCTGCGGCAGACAGCCAGCTTCATCCGTCAGCACTACGGCATGCCCGCCATTGAGTGTAAGCACTACGACCGCCTGCTCGCGCTCATGACGCATGACAAGAAGAATATGGGCGACACCATCAACTTCACTCTGCTCGCCGACATCGGCCAAGTGAGGCTTAACCAGGTTGCCACCCGCGATGAGATATGTGAGGCGCTTGACTTCCTGCGCGAAGCGATATAAAATACACGGAAACGGAAAAGAAGCTTGAAAGTTCTACTCAATAATATTATTCCTTTTGGTAACTACGTGGCTATCAATCTGTTTGGGTTGGTGCTGAGCCGCCGCCCACTGAGCAAGGTGGAGCGGAACCACGAATATATCCATACTCTGCAGCAGCGCGAGTTGCTGTGGGTGGGTTTCTATCTGTGGTATTTGATTGAGTGGCTCGTGCGACTGATTAAAACTTTCAAGTTCTCAACTTTCAAGTTTTCTACGAAGCGGGCATACTACACCATCTCCTTCGAGCGCGAGGCTTACGCTCACCAACGCGACCTTGACTACCGCCACCACCGCCCCTTCTGGGCGTGGAGGAAATTATTATAGCCAGCACTCAAGTAGCGCTGGCTATATCTATGGATGATGACGATAAAGTCTATTCTGTGCTGCCCTTGATGATGATATCGTAGATGGCCACCACGTCGGCGGTGTTGACATTGTCATCGCCGTTAACGTTGGCATCGTCTCTGTTGATGCCCGACTCGGCACCCTTCTCGATGTAGGTATACACAGCCACCACGTCGGCGGTGTTGACAGAGCCGTCGCGGTTCACGTCGCCGCGCTTGTGGACAGAATATTCCCAAACCAGAGTGGCAGTATTTCTGCCAATGTTGTTTGTTCCGAGATAGACTTGCGGCGTGGCATCATTGATCAAAGCCTCCATGTTTTCTGCAAACAGATTTCCTTCGTCAGCGGTGAGAACTACCACCAGATGGTATGTCTGGCTGGGGTCGTAAGGCTCTGTTGCTGCCTCAAAGCTCTCCCATGGTTTGCCGGCTTCAATCCATTCGGCGTAGGAAATCTTATATCCCAGGGTCTGTAAAGCTTCGGCTGTCGGTCTGATTACCTCGACTGTGGGCGTTTCGCCTTTTACGGGCATTGTTATCGACAGGTCGGCATGGGTAATCACTATAGTGTCAGGCACTACGGGCTCCTCCTTGCCGTATGCCACGGCGAGCATCACTACCTCTCTGCCCTCGGTGTTGTGGGAGCGGAAGATGCTGGCCTCCTTGCCGTTGAGCGTAAAGGTGCAGTCGGCACCGAAGCAGTAGTCCTCCTTGGCTGTGACGAGCGCTGCGAGGGTATAGGCCTTGGTGGGGTCGTAGGAGTCGAGGCTGGCATCAGCTTCTTTTCCCCAGGTCACCATGCTGTAGGTCCATTTCATCGCGTCGTACTTCTTGCCCGTGGGGTTGGTGACCACGGTGGACAGCGGCTGTCCTGCAACAGGCTCGGCCACGGATAGAGACACAGAGTTGATGGGCACGCCGCCCGGGGGAGCGGGCACACGGTAGCCATCAAAGAAGAAGCGCAGTCCATCTACATCACCTATACGGATTCCGTAACAATTACTGGTTTTTTGGCCATCGACATATAAATCAACTTTGTCGGCAAAGCTATAACCTTCATTAAGATACACACTGAAGGCAATAGAATAGTTATACGCTCTGTCGGCATCTTCGAACACCGTCGGGCTAACCCAGGTATAAGATTCGTTGTCTGCGAACTTTCTCCTATAAGCTATTTCATCCAGAGTGAGACCCTTTGTGAGAAGAGTGGCGGTGTAGTCTGCTTCCTGGGTGGCCACAGGCCAGTTGAAGTCGGTGATGTGAATTTCACTGATTGTTTTTTCTTCATCAGGAAGCGGCAGCACCTCCTTAAACCAACCCTGCCAGATTAAAGTGCCATCATCCCATTTGTCAGTATATTCTTCGGGATATTTGGCATAAAGCACGGCATTGCTTCCGATGTAAGCGAACTGTCTGTTAGCCGGTGATGAAAATTCCCAAAACCCTTCTTCACTCATCATCTTATAAGGGGTGAGCGTAGGCTTGTGGGAGTGGCACCATAAGGATAACAAGTGTCCACAGCCTTCAAAGCCAGATTCGCCTATGGTTACATTGCCGCCGTAGATGTCGATGCGCTCCATAGTGCTACGACAGAAAGCACACTCCCCGATTTCCACTGTCTCGCCCTTTATGATGAGGCGCTTGAATTGGGCCCAATAGAAAGCATGTTCGGCAATCACACCAACATTCTCCGGAATGGTAACGGTCTCATTGACAAATTTGATTTCGTAAAAAGCATGGGAGCCGATGCGATAAGTCTCGGCGGGAATCTTGGAGGTAGGGCAGCCTGCCACGATAGCCTTCTGCTTGGTGTCCATAATCACGTTGCTGCCGGCAGGAGTGGAGTAGTTCTTGCATCCGCTCTCCACCTCCAGGCGCTGCAGCTTGTTGCAAGCTAGTGTAATACCATTACCAACCACGAAGGTACTCTTGGGGAGAACCAATTCCTCAAGGCTAGAAGAGCTAAAGGCATAATCGTCAATATTCTGGAGGCTGGAGGGAAGGGAGATACCCTTTATCTCAGAAGTGGAGAAAGCATGTTTACCAATATACCTCACCTTGGAGGGCAGGGCAAAGTCGTAGCCATCATACGCATACCCCAAAAAGGCTTCATCCTCAATCTCCGTAACGCTCTCAGGCAGGATAACCTTGGCCTTGCAATGATAGAAAGCATGTTCGCCTACAGATGTGATGGTCCAACCGGCGTCATTGCTGGGGAAGATAATCTCACAGCCTTCAAAGTAGGGACCAACCTGATCGATGACTTCTTGGTTTCTGTTAGTTTCTACGCAGCTTTTCTTGTTATCATCGGTTGCGCTAATAATACGTATCCTGTTTAGACTAGTACTAGTTATTTCATAACGGAACTCAATGGTGCGCTGACTTTTGTCAGGGAGAATACAGGTCGCATAACCCCAACCCGCACTCATCTTGCCCGTCGCAAACAGCGAGAGCATCAGCAAAAGAGTAATAACTTTTCTCATAGCTTAATTTGTTTTAGTATTAATATAGTGCAAATTTAATAATTCTTTTTAAAATAGCAATATTTCTGCATAGAAAATTTGCGCGCGAACATATTTTTTATATATATAACCCCCAGCGATTCTCTCAAATCGATATCGAAACCACAACAAACTTCCTCAAACAAAACTAACAAAAAAGCGTTGCGCGTTGCGCAACGCGCAACGCCTCGCACAAGCGTTACATGGTGTAACGGCAAAGCAACGCCTCTCGCTATAATGGTAACCTCCTGTAAATCAGACTAAAAAGAGGAAGAAGATTTCAAGGCGTTGCGCGTTGCGCAACGCCCTGAAAAGGGGAGAGGGTAAGCCAATAGCGTTACATCTAAAGCCGACGGTATAAAAACTTAGCCCAACTTTGTGTGATTTATCGGCGACAGCGTTCACGCATCTCAACTCTCGCCTCTCAAACGGCAGCAGTGGGTTTTACGCCGTAGAGCTGCAGCAGCAAAGGCAGCACGAGACACCCGTTGGGCATGGTGCTAACGGGAATGGTGAGTTCCTTGAGATTAAAGAATTTCTGCACCATGTTGCGTTTCTCGCTGCTATCGCGGATAGCGAGCGTCTCATCCTTGGCGCGCCAACTCACCACGAGATGGTTGGCGCTGATAGTCTTATCCTTATAGCTGATGGCCTCGGGAGTGAGTAGGAGCACATGGTCACCCTTGACGGGCATCGCCACCTGCCCCTGCTCATGCACGGTGCTGATGAGTTGCGGCAGCTGCACGCAAGACCACTGTAGCTCCACGGCCTTGACGGCAAACCATATCCAGGTGAAGAGTTCCTCCTGATCGTATTCGTTGGCATATTTGCCAGAGATTTTGAGCAGTGTGGCTCCGTGGGGAGCATTCATCTCAAGTGTGCGTACAGTGCGGCGATAGTGTTCCTCAGACGAGTCATCGTTGCTTTTGGTGGTGTAGCGACGTGACTTCCTGCTCACCACACTGCCCACCTGCTCCCAATAGACGGTGCGACTCTGGACTATGCGGCCGGAACGAAGATTGAACTGCTCCCACTGCACTCCACGCTGACACACGAAGATTCGCTGGCAACTATTGAAACGGCTGAGCAGCACGAAGTGAACAATAATACCAACGACAACGAGTGCAAACGGCACCGTCAGCTTCACGATGGACGATTGCTCCTTGCCGAGATATGTAACCCACACTGCGACACCTACGACCATAGCTATCCACCACACCACCATGCATCCATACGACCGGTCGGCGGTGTTGTCGTAAGCCTCGACTAAGGAGCCCAGGTCGGAGTCCTGCATGTGTGACGGCAGGGCACTCACCAGGTATTTATCGCGGAAGGAACGCATGAGGAGGGCGAGAGCTTACTATATCTGCTCCAGAAGTTTTACAACAAAGTTGTAGTACTTGGCAACGGAGGGTATGTTACAGCGCTCGTTGGGAGTGTGGGGTGAGCGCAGCGTGGGACCGAAGCTGACAGCGTCCATGTCGGGATAGACGGTCTTGATGATGCCACACTCGAGGCCGGCATGGACAACGGTTATCTTGCAGTCCTCACCATTTACTTCGCGATAAACGCGCTCAATGGTCTTGGCTATGGGCGAGTTGACATCGGGCTGCCATGCGGGATAGCGGCCGTGGTAGTTGACGGTGAAACCGCCGAGCTCGAAGGTGGCGCTGGCTGACGAGGCGAGCTCGTCGAGCTTGCTATCCATAGAACTACGCACGAGCACATCGGCCTCTGCCTTGCCGTCGGCAGCCTTGACGATGCCCAGGTTGCAGGAAGTCTCCACGATGTCGGGTATGGAAGGCGTCATGCGATAGACGCCGGCATGCATAGCGAGCACGGTGTTGGTGATGGCCTTAGCCACAGCTGCGGGCATGGCAGTAGCGGGGGTGGCTACTGTCTCTGCAGTGATGGTGATGCCCTCCTCGATGCCTTCGTACTCTTCGCGGTAGGTGGCCTGCCACTTCTCGCATTGGGCATTGAGCTTTGAACATTGAGCATTATCTCCCACTACAACGATGTTGCCGAAGGACGGGATGGCGTTGCGCATGTTGCCACCCTCCCACGATGCGAGGGTTGCGCCACTGGCGAGGGCCTCCCTGGCGATATTGGCAAGGAGCTTGTTGGCATTGGCGCGGCCTTCGTTGATTTCGAGACCGGAGTGCCCGCCCTTAAGTCCGCTGATGCTAACCTTAACAGCTACTGCGCCTGCAGCCACGGGCTCGGGGGTGTAGGTCATGTCGGCCTGCACGTCCATGCCGCCTGCCGAGCCGATAACAAACTCGCCCTCGGTCTCGTTGTCGAGATTGAGGAGGATGGAGCCTTTTAGTGTGCCGGGCTTGAGGTTCTCCACTCCATACATCGACGACTCCTCGTCAACAGTGAAGATGGCCTCGAGGGGACCGTGCTTGAGTGTCTTGTCTTCAAAGATAGCCATTGCGGTAGCGATGCCCATGCCGTCGTCGGAACCGAGGGTGGTGCCACGTGCCTTCACCCAATCGCCGTCGATGTATGTCTCGATGGGGTCGGTGAGGAAGTTATGGTCAGACTCCTGTGTCTTCTGGGGCACCATGTCCATGTGGCCCTCCATGGTAACCATGGGGCGGTCTTCCATTCCGGGTGTGGCGGGAACGCGCACAATGATGTTGCCGGCATTGTCCATGAAGGCTTCAAAGCCGTTACCCTTGGCCCACTCAAGGAGGTAGGCCTGAATCTTTTCGAGGTGTCCGCTGGGACGCGGCACCTGTGTGAGGGCGTGGAATGCTTTCCAGATGCCCTGCGGCTGTAGTTCAGTGATAGTCATATTATTTGAATTTTGAGATTTATTTAAGGTCTTTAGGGCTTTTCAGGGTTTTCATGTGTTGCAGCACGATGAGAGCGTAGATACCAAGGACAACGAGGAGCATGGTCTGCACGGTGTGGACGATGAGCGCGAAGATGATAGCGCTGGTGGCTCCGAGACCGTAGAGGACAAGGATGGTCTTGACGGCGAAGTGCCAGGGGCCGGCACCGTTGGGGGTGGGCACAAGCACTGCAATACCGCCGGTGCAGAAGGACACGAGGCCCGCTGCGAGTCCGAGGTTCTCGGTGAAACCGAAGCAGTAGAAGGTGAGGTAATAATGAAAGAAGTAAGCAGCCCAGATGCCCACGGAGTAGAAGAGATAAAGGGGCATGTTGGTTACCTTGCGGAGCGACATGATGCCCTCCGCCATATCGCGCATGATAGCCTTGACCTTACGCATAACCGACAGACGCCGTGCGAGGATAAGGATGAGCACGATGATACCCACGGTACAGAGGATGCTAACCCAGATACCGGTAGAGGTGAAGCGCGACATCGTGGTGCTGAGGCTCATGCCTGTGAGAGCAAAGAACTCTGTGAACTTGTCCCACTGCCACACGATGACGGCAGCCAGGAGCATAAACATGATTAGCATATCCACGGCTCGCTCGGTGACCACGGTGCCCAATGCCTTTGGAAACGACACGCCGTCTTTGCGCTTGAGGATGCCGCAACGCAGAAACTCACCCACCCTCGGCACCACGAGGCTGGCAGCGTAGCTGAGGAAGATGGCGCAGATGGCCACATGGCTACGGCAGTGCTCGCCCATGGGCTGGAGGGTTTGACGCCAACGCAGGGCACGGAAGACCTGAGCCAGGATGCCCGGCACAAACGACAGCAGCATCCACTCCCACTTCATCTGATGGAAGAGCACATCGCTAATCTGGCTGAAATCGCTGTTGCGATACATCCACCAAAGAATGCCGCCTCCCAAGAGGAATGGCACCGCGATTTGAAGGGTCTTACCGATTATCTTTTTCATTTGGTGGCAAAGATAGGAAAAAAAAGTGAATGCCCGAAAGTTCGAGAGTTAAAAAGTTCGAAAGTGGAAAAGTTCGAGAGTTTGAGAGTTATATGGTTTGGCTGGCAGGCCAATTGACGAGATAAAGGCGGTCGGTGGCACGAGTGAAAGCAGTGTATAGCCACCGCACGTATGAGCGGTCGATGCCATCGGGCGGGAGCCAGCCTTGGTCAACATAGACATTGTGCCACTGGCCTCCCTGTGCCTTGTGGCAGGTGACAGCATAGGCGTATTTTATCTGCAATGCATTGTAGTTGGGGTCGAGGCGAAGCTTGCGCATCCGCTCTCGCTTACTGCGAATCTCGGCATAGTCATCCATCACTCCACGATAGAGCATGTCGCTCTGCTCGCGTGTGAGAGCCGGAGCCTCAGAGGTGAGCGCCTCAAGCACCACTCTCACATCCATCTCCAGGTCATCGTAGTCAGGAAACTGTAGGGTGACATCGGCAAAGTGTAAGCCATAGAATGAGTAGTGGCTACCGATATGGCGGACAATGGCAATGTCGCCGTTGGCAATAAAATTAGTGGGCAAGGTTGATTCGGATTGACCATCGTTGCTTCGCTCGCGCTGCATCTCAGCTGCAAGCTGCTCAAGCCAATAATAATTGTTGCGCACCACCATGATGACGTCGCCCACGGTAAGGCCCTCCTCGCGCCCGAAGATGACACTGCGGATTCCTCTGTTATACTCCACGGCACGCTTGTTGGAGCGGGTGACCACCACCACCTGTTCCTGACCATAGCGGTCGTAGTCAGTCTCAAGGGTTTCCACCATCTCGTTGCCCGGCAGGCGCACTATGTCGCTGAAGCCAGAGAAACGGACTTGGGGCAATGAACATTGACCATCGACCGTTGACCGTTGACCATCGACCATCGACCGTTGACCATCGACCGTTGACCATTGACCATCGAGTTGCTGGCGCAGCGATGTGGCATTGGAGAGTATGCCGCTCTGCTCTGCCTGACGCATAACGTCGGTGAGCTGATGACTCACAACCTCAAGTCCGAGAGCCTCAAGCACACTCTCGCTGAGGGCAGGACTCTCCTCCTCCCCTACAGGCGGCAGCTGGGCATCGTCGCCCACCAGCACCAGGCAGCAACCACGCGAGCTATAGACATAGGTGATAAGGTCGTTGAGCACATTGCCGGTGCCAAACATAGCGAGGAGAATGTCTTCGCTAGATATCATAGATGACTCATCTACAATGAACACTGCGTTTTTGTGCTTGTTTTGGTCTAAATCGAAATGAGAGTCGACATCCCCCCCATTGCGCTGACGATATATCTCCTTATGAATAGTATAAGCGGGGTAACCTGAATACTGAGAGAACACCTTCGCAGCTCGCCCCGTGGGAGCAAGCAACACTACATCACGCCGAAGGGAATGGAGCACCCTCACGACGGCCGACATGATAGAGGTCTTGCCTGTGCCAGCATAGCCACGCAGCAGAAAAGCCGATCTCTCCTTGGGATGAAAGACGAAGTCAGCCATTCGCCTCACTACATCGCGCTGCATCTCTGTCAGCTCGAAGGGAAGCGCCTTCTGGACAAGCAAACCAAAGCTATCGCTTATCATTTTGGCTTTTGCACTAAGCTATAAA
>JAGCTG010000170.1 GCA_017963785.1 Bacteroidaceae bacterium
CCTATATCCTCCAGTTCGCCTTTCAGGTAGCGGGCAAACGCCCACTGCTTCTCGGTGGATGGAGTGGTCTGGCTGTCCTCTGCAGACTGTGTATCAAATTTCGTGTAATTAAGGAATCGTTCTACAATGTTCATGGAGGTATATTATATCTACTTATTCTTTACTATTCCGTTTATATTCTTCATCAACTCGGGCTTCAACTCCAGGGCGCACTGGAGGTCTTCCCACGCGCCGAGTTTGTCGTTGAGGCGGTAGCGTATTTGTCCGCGTTGCATGAGCAGTTCCGCGTTGTCAGGCTCAGCCTGCAGTTGCAGCGTCAGGTCAGTGAGTTGGCGAAAGAGATCCTGTCTAGTCATCAAAGTGAGTTTTCCACCAAGGGGTGTTGCGCAGCTCGTCCATCAGCAGTCTGGCGTCTTGCTCTCGATAGGAGCCGTCTGGCTCTCCGAGCACCAGTGAGTATCCAAAGACGGAGGCTCTGGCCATCATCTTGCGGTTGGCCACAGCCATGCCGTGCTGCACCTTTCGGGCGTAGGGGGTGAGCGGCGAGTTGTAGTCGTTATGCATCATGGCTCAGAATTTTATTGTATCGGTCAAGGTCAAAGACGGTTGTTTCGCCGTTGCGTGTCTCAGCCACCACTACTGATGTGGTGTTGTTGTCTATGAGGATCCATCGGTCCACTATCTGGCTGTATGTCTCGATGAGGTTGCGTATGCCTGCGTCGTAGCGGCGCCTGATAACATCCTCTGGGATATTATGGCCACCTTCTGCCACTCGCTTGGCCACTCTTCTCACTGCCACGTCAGCGGACGACAGCCACAGGAAGAAGAGCTCCACGGTGTAGCCAGCTTTGTGTGCTCGCTTGATGAGGTTGACATAGGAGTGGGTGGAGAGTGTTGTTTCCACGGCGAAGGTAACGCCTTTCCTGAGGAACTCGGTCATGCGGGAGATCATGAGTTTGCCGGCTTCGACGGGGACTCTCTCGGGGTGGAAGGGCGACAAGCCGCGTGCAATCTCATCGGCGTTGACATACTCCTCGCACTGCATAAACTCCGGCAGGATGGTGAAGCTGGCAGTAGTCTTGCCAGCACCGTTGCACCCTGCGATTATATACATCTTCTTAGCCATAGGGCAGCGCTTTTTCAAAAGTTGAGATTTAAGATTTGAAATTTGAGAGTTCGAAAGTACGTGGCAAAGGTAATGATAATTTCTTTCACCGCCATATTTTAGGTGTAAAAAAGATGGGAGTCATGCATTTGAATTGGAAATTAGAAGTCAAGTGACGATGATTTGCTCCTCAGGTGCGACGGTCATGTGGAGGGTTGCTGCAAAGTCGCGCTAAGCTTTTCCTTCCTCATTCGTTGTACAATGCCCCTACCCTTGAGGAATGTGGTTGTGAAACGGGGAAAATAGGGGATGAAAAAACAATCAGGCACCCCAATGTGGAGTGCCTGAGAGTTAGGAGTGTGAGGGTCTACTTTACTTGACTATTTGCTTTCGACCGTCAATGATATAGACGTTGTTCTTGATGACGTCCTTGGCGGTTATCCTGCGGCCCTGGAGGTCGTAGATGGTCTTGCTCTCCAGCTGATCGATGCTCAGGGCATGGATGCCAGTGACATCACTCATATCGATGACGAACGGATGCTTGGGCGTGCCGTAGGTGGCATCCTTCTCGTAGGTGAGTGTCTCGGGTGCATCGGCTGCTGCCTCGCCAATCACTACCTTGAAGGTGAGCACGGCTGCATCGTCACCTGGGATGGTGAGGAAGGCTATACCGTTTTCGTTGGTAACGGCTGCGGTACGGCACTCGCCGTCAGCAAAGACGCCCAGTTCAGTGTTTGCCATCGGCATGCCACCGTCAATAAGCTGCACTGCCATGATGGCGTTGCCTGAGTAGTTGCGGAAGTCAACGGGAGTGAACATCGTAGCGGCGGGAATGTTATCTTCATTGAACATTGAAGATTGAGCATTGAACGTCGGTGACTTAGCTCCAGTGATAGCGGAGTAGCCGTAAGTACGCTGAGAGGTTGTTATGCTCTTGACCATGTAGCCCTGACCGGGTTCCATCATCGGGATAGAGCCTGCCCACTCGTAGGTATCGAAGTAGGCTACGCCGCTCTGTGCCTTGAGGATGTCGCCGTCAACTGGCTGCAAGCCTGCCATGGCGTCTGCCACGGTGGCTACCTGGCGTCCATAGTAGCTTACCCAGTTCCATCCCGGCTTGACGGTGATGGTGGTGTTGCTGGAGTTGACGCCCTTACCTACTACGCGCAGGTTGCGGTCTGCGTTCATCTGCACTGCATACATCTGATCGTTGGTGAGTGCAGTGGTCATGCTGCCAGCCCACTCGCCGTCTTCATACATGAGCCAGCCATTGCCCTGACTCTTGATGGTGGCCACATCGGAGGCTATCTTCTCAAAGACGCTCTGGGCCTTCATATCGTCGGCCTTGACGTTGAGTGATATCCAGTTCCAGCCTGTCTTGAGGTCGGTGGACTGCTCTATCTTATCCTGAATGGTGAACACTACAGGATCGGCGTACTTGCCGATGAGGGCAAGAGCCTCAAACTTTATAGTGCGGTTGGGCTCTACCACGGGATAGAGTGTGCCGGTGGCTGCATCGTAAGCACGGAAGGTGACGGGCTGTGTTTCATCGTCGGCGTTGCCGTAGATGTCGATGGTGGCATAATAGCCGTCATAGCGCTCCTTATACTCGAGTTTGGCCACGCCACGGCACTCTTCGCCCACAAAGGCTGCCACAATGTCGTCGGGATCTGTCAGCGGTGCGCCTTCCAGCTCTACTCGACCGATTACGTTCATCGAAGTCTCGAAGCCACGCGGGTTGACGCTCCATGCGGGCACCTGACCGGTGACGGTGAAGTTGAGGGTGAGGGGCACCTCGATATTGTCATTGCCCTTGAGGTAGATGGTCTCCTCATATCTGCCGATTGGTGTGGCAGGACTTACGGCAAAGATCACCTGTGACTCGCTGCGCGGGTTGGTGGTGCCGTAGTCTGCATCGGCGGTGAGCCATGAAGGCATGCCGCTGAGTGTCCACATCTGCTGCTGGCCACCCTTGTTGACCACGGTGGCGGTAAAGGTAGAGCCACTCTTCACCTCTTGCTGGGCAGCGATGACATCTTCCTTCCATGTGAGCGACTTGCGGTCTACGAATACTGACCATTTCGCGGGCTCGGAGTAGTTGCCGTTCTCGTCGCGCAGGGAGAGGACAGTGAGGTTGATGGTGCAGCCTTCGATGGTGGCGGGATCTTCGTCGAGGTTGATGACTATCTTGTTGTCGGATGCCACGAAGCTGAAGTTAACGTTTGTCTCCGTCGGCTTGGTGCGCAGGGCGGGAGCCTCGTCGGTGTAGCTGAGGGCTGAAGACTGTGCACTGAGGTTAAACAGCTGTGCTGTGTGGCCGCTACCGGTGAGGTCAGCATCGTTGCCTACTGTCTGTACCTGGTTGCCGCTGTCGAGCTGCTTCTTCTCAAACGGGTAGTAAACGACGAGTCCGTCCTCGCTGCCTACCAAGCGTATCTTGCGGTTCTTGGTGAGCAGGTCGGCGTTGAGGGTGGCGTTCCATACGCGAATCTCATCCACCTCGCCCTTGAACGGACGCTCATAGTTGTAAACGCCCGAGGATACGCTGGTGCGCTTGGCTCCGACAAACAGTTTGTCGGTGGAGATAGCGCCCACGTTGGCACCGTTGACGGTGAGGCAGCGCTTGCCATCAACATAGACGGCGGCTGCTCCCTGACGCAGTATATTGAGTGCGATATGGTGCCATGCGTTGTCGAGGATATTGCCGCTGGAGGTAGCGTAGCTCTCCATCTCTGCGGCTGCCTTGTAGGCTCCGTTGGTGGTGAGCTGCAGCTCGCCTTGTTTATTGGTCCAGAGGGCTACCTCGCCCATCTGGAGGAGCTGTGCCTCTGCGGTGTGCTTGTCGCCGCGCATCCAGAACTCGATGGCTCCGTCATCCTCGGGGAAGGCATTGAGATCAGCAGTAGGTATGCCCACATAGTGCTGTCCGTCGAGGCTGACGGCCTTGTTCTTATTGTTGATGTACCATGTCTCGTCGGCCATTGTCATGTGGCGGTTGCGAGCATAGTCGCGTATCTCGGTGCCCTCGCCCTCGTTCATCTTCCAGTAGCCGATGAGGTGGCGTGTTGACGGGCTCTTCGAGCGGCTGCGGTTCATAAGGGCTGTGGCGATGTCGTGTGCCTCATCCCAGAGGAGCAGCTCATGGATGGCTCCGCTGATATCGCTACCCACTGCCAGAGGTCCGTTGCCGTCGTAGGCTACCACGGTGCGGTTCTGGAAGAGCTGGGTCTCGTTGGCATCATCGGCGATGGTTGCGCTGAGCTTGCCGTCGGCGGTGATGTTCATCGTGAGGAACGCCCACTTGTCGGTAGGCACGCTCTTGGTGGAGGTGTAGGTCTTGCTGCCTATCTTGACGACGAAGCGTCCGAGAGAGTTGGTGCCTACTGTGAGTTTCTTGGTGCCCCGTCCGTGGGTGAGCAGTGTGCCTGCACCGCTCTTGAGGTTAACCCATGCGTCGATGCTGAAGTCTTTGCCCGCGAGCATGATGTCTGCCTCGGTGGTGGCTGCCGTAGCAGCGTCGCTGAGGTTGAGGGCTGTCTCGTGGTCTATCTCTGCTCCGTTGAGTACACCGGTGACTTCGAAGTTGGCTGTCTTGGTGAGCTCTCCCTTGAGGATGGCCTCATTGAAAGTAATGCTCAGATCGTCGCCGATGTCATAGACGCCGTCGGCGGGCTCCGGCTGTCCGAGCGGACGCGGACGCATCATGTCTTTGGTGAGTGCCAGTTCATCGCTGTACTTATATACCTCGTCAGGTCCATAGGTGGCCACTGAAACTACGCGGAAGATGTAGTCGCCATCAGTGTAGCTCTCCATGGGCAGGTTGAGGCTTACGGAACCTCCGGTGGTGGGCAGGTACTCGTTGTTGTCGGTCTTGTTCTTGCTTTCGAGCACATACTCCTTGAGGAGGGTCCAGTCGGTAGCGCCTTGCTTCTTGTGCTGCAGGCGGAAGGCCTTCAGGTTCTTGTAGTTGCGGTCGAAGTTAGAGAACGTGAGCACGAGGTTGGAGCCTGTCTGGGTGTTCATGGTGGTGTTGGAGATGGCCAGCTTCACATCAGACGATGACGGAACGAAGTGAGCCGAGATATATACGGTGTCGGCGATTTCCTCGGGCTGCGACTCCGATGCGAGCACAATACCGATGTTCTCATAGTCGAGCACGCTGGTGTTGGTCTGATAGAGCTGGAGAGCCTTGATGAGTGCCTGGTTGGCGGGCACCTTGATGTAGCGTCCGTCGGTGAGCACCTTGCCGTCGATAGATATCTTGGCGCCGTTGGCATTGGTGTCGTCAAGCATAAACATGATGTATGTGACGTCTTCTCCTATCTCGGATGCGTTGCCTAGCGAGAGGTTGAAGTTGGCCGCGCTGCCGGTGGGCACATCGTTGACGATGGCCTTGTCGACATCAATCTGAGGCACCTCAATCTGCATGGTGGCCTCCATGATGGTTGTGCCTGGCTCATAGTACTGGGTGACGGTCTCGCCCTCATAGGGGTTGCTGGTCTGGCCGCCACGAGTACGGAAGATAGGGCTGAAGGCATCGTACTCATATACATCGACGGTGATGGCGTCGATGCCCTCATCAGCAAGAGTGTAGCTGAACGATGAAACACGCACGGTGTCGTTCTCGTCAGTCTCGTGACGTCCTCCCGTGGTCTCGTCTTCTATGGTGCAGTCAAAGCCTACGCCTGCTATCTCAAATCCGAAGGTATTCTCTACCACAACTCCGGCGGCACAGGTCCAGTCATAGGAGTGGTTGGTGGTGGTGTCCTTCTCAACAGTGTAAGTAACGGATGCACCGCCGTCGAAGGAGCGGTTGAGCTTGAGATACTTGTCGCGCTTCTCGTATGCCTTGACCTTAGCCTCCTCATTCTGCTTGAGGTATTTGGTCCAGTTGGCAATCTGAGTGTTAACCCATATTACAGAGTCTTCGTAAACCACTCCTTGCTTAGGATTCTTGGGCTGGATGGCGGTGTAGGTACCCTTCTGGCCATAGCCTTCGTCGCCGGGCTTGAGAGTGGTGAGATAGACTACCTGGTCGGTATTGTTCACATAGGTGTTGATTGCACTCTGGCTTGGAGCATACTTGAGGAACCTGGTGAGCATCTGCTCCCAGTTGGGGAACAGCGTGTTCTCAATGTAGCTGCGAGTGTAGGTGAAGGTGGTACCGAACTGCAGACCTGTGGTGATGATGTCCTTGAGTCCGAGCGATGCTCCGGTTGCCTCACGCTGGAAGCCTACATTGCGTGCTTTGCCGAAGATGATGTTGGTGGCATTGCCCACAAAGACATCGCCTGCGTCGCCCACAAAGTCGGGTTCACCAGAGGTGCTTACCTCGGTGGTCACGGTGGTGGACCATGTGGTGGTGTTGGCTGACTCAGTTGCTGCCTCTACCTTGACACCGGCGGTGAGCTCGTCTTTAGCCTCTGCCTCGGTGATGGTGCCGACGGCAGGAGTACCGGTGATGACGGAGTTCTTGAATCCGAACTTATGGTTGAACTTCGTGGTGAAGTTCTCTGAGAAGGTGCTTCCTCGTAGCTCTGATTTGGTAATGCTCGTACCTGTGGTCCATGTAGCAGAAGAGTATGAGCCCGGTGGGTCGCGCAGAATCATGAGCAGCTTGTCGGGGCCTGATGTGATGAAGTTGCTACCGGTAGGCAGCTCGCCGAGGATGATAGCGTCCATGCTGTTGCCGGTCCAGTCGATGAGGCGACCGTCGATGTCATAATATATATTAATGGAACGCTTGTAAGGATGAACTATGTTGGGCAGACCTGCGGTCCACTTGTACTTAGCCTTTCCGTTGTCGTCGAGGGTCAGTTCGTTGGACTTCATGTCAGCCACCTCTCCGGCCTTCACATCCTCTCCATTGACTGTGCCGTCCTCCACATATACGCTCTGCTGCGATGAGAGAGCGTTGTTGATAACGACGGTGTTGCCCTTGAGAGGCACGTGAGTGACGATGCCATTGTCAACGTTGGTGTACTCCTCGTATCCTTCAATGAGGAAGGTGTAGGAGTCGTCCTTTACAAAGAGCGGCACGCCTTTGTAGTTGTAGCTCACGCTGCCGTCGGTGCCGACGGTGTAGATGTCGTCGACGACTACCTCACCCAGTTCATCCACGAACGTGTAGCTCTGGATACCGAATGAGCCATCGGTGCGTCCCTGCTGGGTAACGGTAAAGGTGGCATCCTCATGGAAGGTCTGCATGAGTTTGGTGTTGTACTCGTAGAGTTCGTAGTCAGAGCCGTCTTCGGTGTAGAGCGTATCGCTCTGCACGGTGTTGGGGTTGGTGAGGTCGACAGTGACAGAGGATCCTACCTCCCTGCCGCTCTTGACGAGGTTCATAGTGCTTACGGTGTACTGCAGCGGCGGCACCATAGCAGAGAACTCACCGGTAAGGGAGTCGGTGCGGATAAAGAACTTCTTGCAGTCATCGTCGCCAGCGCCTCTCCATGAGTGACTGTTGATGACGGGTGTGGCGGACGGTATTACCTTTGTAACAGAGTCGGTCTTGTAGCTGAAGGAAGTCTCTGTCGTTTTCTTATATACGTTCATGCGTGGCACGGTGTTGACCGGCGTGAGGACAAACTCAGTGACACCGATGTTGTTGACGCTCTCGCCGAAGCCTACGGGCTTGTTGCCCTCTATGCTACCGCCGACTACACGACCGGTGAAGTTGACGAGAGTCTCGTCGTAGAAGTCGAGGTTGACAACCTTGGAGTTGTAGTTCTCCACTGTACGCACTCCGTCAGGGTCGGCAGGATAGCGGCCTCCGTTGGTGAAGACGTGACCCCCCTTTGCTACGGTGATATAGTGGTCCCCGATAGGAACGCTGATTTCGTATTTACCGTCGGCAGCGGTGTAGATAACCTCGCCGTCCTTGGAGCACACCATGCCGTCAACATAGAAGCTGACACCCTCCACGGGATAGTCGGTGCCGGCATAATACACGGTACCAGATACGGGGAAAGAGGAGATGTCGGTGAAGTCAACCGAGTTGTGTACGAGCGAGTTGTTGCATACGAAGCGTAGCTGCTGGGTGGGGTTGAAATCGTGGACTCCCAGCTTGGGAATGACTGCGTAGGTGGTGCCCTCACCAGTGAATGGTATGCCTTGGATGATGTAGTTACCTATCGAGTCGGTCTTTGCCCTTAGCGCGAGGTCGGCGGGAGTGGTGGTGGAAGACTCGGCATTGCTGCCAATCTTGCCGTGATGCTGTCGATAGACGGTGCCGTCACGCGAGTAGTCGAAGAACTGTGTGCGCAGACCCTCGTCGAAGGTCCAATATGTCTCCAGGTTCTTCTCGTTGCCCACGAGCAGATGAGAGTAGTTCTCCTTTATCTCGTCCTCGGTGAGTACCTTGGTCCAGAGACGGAACTCATCGATAAAGCCCTTCATGTATCCCAGCTCAAACTGGGTGGCATTCTTAAGGTCGAGGTCACGCGACATGGTCTTGGTAGCCTTTCTTACCAACAGGGTGCCATCGGAGTTAGCGTCCATGAGGTAGCAAGTCAGTGTTCTTCCGCTGCGGGTAAGGGTGACGTGATTATACTTACCCTTCTTCACCGTGAGTCCGAAGTCATAGTTGGTGGTGCCATCGCAGAAGAGCAGTTTGCCGGCAGAGCTGATACCAAATGCCTTGTTGTCCTTAAACCTGGCAACCCACTGCTCGGGATACTCCTCGGGGTTAATCCACATCTGAATCGAGAAGTCGCCAGTGGCAAAGTTCTTCCTGGCGTATGCTGTGTCAGGATACTGCCATGTGACAGCGCCATTGGTTTCGGTGAAACGCATGGAGTGGTATTGCTCAGCGGCCTCACCTGAGGCGCCAGTCTTTTCCACTACCACATCAACATTAGCCACCGCACTACCGGTGGTGCCGTAGGTGACACGTCCGCTCACGGTACCTGTGGTCTGCGCGAAGCCTATGTCGGTATCGTCAGTGGATATGATTGTTCCGTCGGAGCACTTGTCTTGCACCGTTACGCGGTAGTCATAGTAAACGCCAGGCAGCGGGGTATCGTCGGTATAGAAGAGGTATTCCTCGTCGCTAGCGGTGCGGTGGAGCGTTACCCACGGCTCATCCTCCTTCTCGGCACGGCGACGGTCAATAATGTAGGTCTTAGCAGTAGTGGAGCCTTGCAGGTCGACGTGCCACGACAGCTTCACTGTGCCGGGGAAGGCGCCCTTGGTGGCATCGAAGGAGTAGAATATCGTGCCACTACCGATGGCCTTGCCGTTTTGTGAGGCTTCATTGAGCTTCTTATTGTCAGCCAAACCCACCACGCGATAGTTATGGGGCTGACAACCGTTGAGAGGCTCTTCCACATACTTCACACCCGTTGTGGCATCGGTCTTCGACTGACGGTCTGAGTGCTTGTCGGTGGTGCGGTGCTCCCACTGGAAGTCAGTCTGATTCGCAGTCGGGGTGATGGTAGCAATAGGCGTTGACTCGTTGTCCACATAGATTTCGAACTTATTACCCCAGTTGGCGGGAAGACCGGTAGAAGTCCATGTGAACACGATGCGGTCGGGCTTGCTATCAGCCTTCAGCCCGTTTACGGGCACCGAGCGGGTGGTACTCACCTGCTTAGATGCTCCGGCACCGCTGGTCTTTGTGCCGGAACTCCAGAAGTCCGAGACATAGTACACTGAGTATGTGATATTTGACTCATAGGGGAATCCCTTATCTTTATAAGAGAGAGAGTCCCGATGCAGTGTCTCTATCAGCGAGTTGCCGCGATAGACTTGCCACTGGTAATTTTTGTAGTTGCCGGGAATGGTGGGAGCACTCCAGTTCAGCTCTACTCTCTTTTCACGCTGGTTGAAACCTGCGGTCAGACCTGCCGGAGCCACAACAGGCGGGTTGATGGTAACCGTCCTAGAGTGAGTGGTACTATTGTTAGCGTAATAGGCTTCGAGGTAATACTCTACATTATAATTGCCCACATTCGTAGCCGTCGGCAGGTTGGTTGACCACGAGCCGCCGTTGACTCTGTACTTCATGGTACCATAGTTGCTGGATGTGCTTGCCACTAGCGTCTTTGAATTGCCGTCATACACCAGGTTGCTGGCCATAGTGGGATGATTCTGTACTGACAGCGTCTGTGTGGCAAATGCCATGTGCATGTAGATGTAGTCACCACCTGCACCCTTATTGGCATCGCAGGCTCCGCTGTATGTCTCACCCCAACAAATCGGAGTGCCGCTGGAACTTGTAGAGATGTTGATGCCCGTGATAACGCGCTTGACACCACCATTGCTGGTACCAAGATTAGTACGGCTCCTGGTGGCATACAAGTAGATGTTCGGACCGCTTGCTCCACGATTCAAGTCGCTACTAAAACCCGAGTTTCCCGTGATTCTGGTATAGGTTCTACCATTAAGGGTAATAGAGTTCTTGAGGTTGGGCGAAGCAATGATGTCGGTAATGTAGCCCGTCTCTGGATTAGCCGTAGTGCTCGTCTTGTAGGCTAAGTAAACGAACCAGCTGGACTCGCCTGCGCCAGAGTTGAGGTCTTTGTTGATGACAGTCCAGCCATTGCTGGTCCAACTTGACTGCAGGCTGGAAATCTCGCTCTTGTAGTAGCAGCCAATGACTGCCAAGTCTGTGATATAGCCGTCGGCCTTAGCCACCGAACCGGCCATAATCACCATCATGAGCAGGAGAGACAGCCGCCTCCCCAGCCATGTACTTAATGTTAATGTTCTTCTCATCTTGTTGTAAATTTTAAATTGTTAATAATATTGATTTCTTTTCTCTTATGCAAGTTATGAATATTTAAATCAAAAATTCGATATGTTTGTCTTCCTACTCTTTCTATATTCATGTCAAAAATAAGTCTTTTTTTCTTTTTTTTACGCATTTTAATAGTCAAAAAAAATTTTTGAGTTGCATAATTTCAACAAAAAAACATTTTTTTTGAATTTCAAAGTCAAAAAACGCATTTCCCCACCCCAAACCTTTTTTATATATATACACGCAGAACCCTCCGAAAAATTAACTTTTTTCTATTAAATACGTAAAACTCTATTCAAGAACTACGTCGGCAGAAATTTGCTGCGTTCAGAAAAAAAATCTTACCTTTGCAGCGCTAATTATTTGCTTAACGGAACTATGCGCAGCAAGATTCTTCTCATTTATACGGGCGGCACCATCGGCATGAACCGCAACCCTGCGACGGGAGCTCTCGAGCCCTTCGACTTCCGTCATTTGTTGGAGCATGTGGCGGAGTTGCAGCAGCTGGATGCCATTGTTGACAACGGGCAACTGACTTCAGACGACGGCAGGCTACTACCCCCTATCGACTCAAGCGATATGACGCCGAGCCTGTGGTCTGCAGTAGCACGGTGTATTGCCACCCACTACGACAGTTACGACGGCTTCGTAGTGCTGCATGGCACAGACACAATGGCATACACAGCCTCTGCCCTATCGTTCATGCTCGAAAACCTGACAAAACCCGTCATCTTCACCGGCTCACAGCTGCCCATCGACCAGCTGCGCACCGACGGCAAAGAAAATCTTATCACTGCCGTGGAGATAGCTGCCGCCAAGGATAATGACGGACACGCCATGGTGCCCGAGGTGGGTATCTACTTCGGCGGACGACTGCTCAGGGGCAACCGAACTACCAAGCAGAGCGCCGACGCTTTTCGCGCCTTCGAGTCTTTCAACTATCCCTGTCTCGCAGAGGCGGGAGTAGATATCACCTACTACCCTGAGCGGATGCTGAAACCCGACTATTCAAAGCCAATGGTGCCCCACTACAATCTCGACAATAATGTGATTATCTTCTCTATCTTCCCTGGCATACGCGAAGACATCATCCAGCATATCCTCCACGCTCCTACTCTCAAGGCCATTGTGATGCGCACCTTCGGCAGCGGAAACGCACCACAGCAGCCGTGGCTGCTCAACGCACTGAGCGAAGGCACAGAGCATGGCAAGGTGATAGTGAATATCAGCCAGTGTGTGCAGGGCAGCGTAGAGATGTCGCGCTACGACTGTGGCTACCATCTGCAGCAGGCCGGCGTAATCAGTGGCCGCAACAGCACGGTGGAGAGCGCCGTGACCAAACTGATGTTCCTGCTGGCGCTATATCCTGACGACATCGACGCTGTGCGTGAATTGATGGGCAGAAGTATCAGAGGTGAGTGAATAGAGAAATAGCTCCTCTCCGGAACCGGGGAGGAGCTATTCGTTTGAAGAAGAGTTTTCTTACAGTCCGAAACTGAACTGGTCGATGTAGGCGTAGAACCAACTGATAATGCCTATGAGGACTACGCCAGCGGTGCACAGGGCGAGACCAGTGCGTGTGTAGCCGTCGCTCTTGAAGGGGACTATCGGATTGTCGTTGGGCTTGATATACATGGCCTTGACAATAAGCAGATAGTAGTAAAGGGAGATGACGGTATTGACCAACGCTATGAGCACAAGCACCACGAACCCAGCCTTGAAGGCGGCCATGAACATGAAGAACTTGCTGAAGAATCCTGCGAACGGCGGTATGCCGGCGAGGCTGAACAGACAGAGTGTCATGAGGAAGGCGAGCTTGGGGTTGGTGCGGTAGTAGCCATCGTAGTCGCTGATATTGATCTTGCCACTGCGCTGTTCGGTAATGCTGATGATAAGGAACACACCGAGGTTGGCGGCCATATACACGAGGAGGTAATAAACCATTGCCGTCATGCCCTGCGGGGTGGCATTCATCACGCCGAGCACGAGGTAGCCGGCCTGACTGATGGCAGAGAAAGCCATGAATCGTTTCAGATTGTTCTGCCTTACTGCAAAGATATTGGCCAGCGTAATACTGAACACAATAATCCAGAAGAACAATACATTAGCCTGCTCTATCACGGGCGCGAATACCTTATATAATACTACAAAGAGCACAAAGGCTGCGGCTCCCTTGGAGATGACGCTGAGGTAGGAGGTCACGGCTGTAGGCGCTCCCTGATAAGCGTCGGCGGTCCAGAGGTGGAAGGGCACGAGGCTTATCTTGAAACCTATGCCACCGATGAAGAGCACAAGGGCGGCAAGTTGCACCAGGTTGGTGGCACTTATCTGGGTTCCCACTTGGTCGAAGTAGAGGGTACCTGTGGTGCCGTAGATGAGCGAGATGCCGTAGAGCATGAGGCCTGATGAGAACAGCGCTGTCAGGATGTACTTGGCAGCTGCCTCGGCGCTTTCCTGCGACTTCTTGCTGTAGGCGATGAGGGCAGTCATAGGCACGGAGGCTAACTCCAATCCGATGAAGAACATCAGGAAATGGCCCGCGCTGACCATAAAGTACATACCCAGCAGCGTGAACAGCGTAAGGGTGTAGTACTCGCCCTGCTTGTTGGCCATCTCGGGCTGCTTCAGCCACTCATGGGCTGTAAGGAACACGATAATGGTGCCGACATTGAGGATAGCCTTGACTACCACTGCCATAGCACTGCTTACATACATTCCGCCGAAGGCCGTAGCGTCAATGGGGCATGTGTCGGGACAAACCAGCGGAGTGAGGCAGACCAGCGTGTGCACTGTAAGCAGGATGACGGGGAGAGGTGTGTTGAGCACTCCGCGGCCCGATTTCCTGTCAGTACACATGAAGAGGTCAGCCACAAATAGAATGAGTATCACTGCCAACAGCGACAACTCGGAACCCATATTTAGAAACTGTGAGTAATCCATAAATTTGCTTAATTACTTAGTTGCTTAATTGCTTAGAAATTTACATAAACGGGTTGCACGATGATACTATCGGGCCTACCTGCTTGACAGACTCTATTATCGGTGCTACACTGTCGCTGATAAGGTTACTTATCCATGAGGGGAAGCAGCCGATGCCTGCAATGCATACGATGAGGCAGATTACTGCCAGGCGCTCCTCCCATGTGGCATCGGTGAGATGGAGATGGTGCTCGTCGGTGCACACTCCATAGAGCATCTTGCCAACCATACGCAGGATATAGACTGCTGCCACTACGATGGAACAGGTGGCCATGATAGTGAGCACGCGATGGAAGGTGTCGGCATTCTGGAACGAGCCGACGAAGATGCTCATCTCAGCCACGAAACCGCTCAAGCCCGGCAAACCGAGGTTGGCCAAACCGGCGAGTACGAAGCACACACCGAGGAATGGCATTATCTGCATGAGACCTGTCATAAGTCTTACATCACGGGTGTGGGTGCGACCATATATCATACCGATGAGGGCAAAGAAGAGGGCCGTCATCAAACCGTGGGAAAGCATCTGCAGCACAGCGCCAGTGGTGGAGGTGGTGGTCAGCATCAGGATGCCGAACAGCACAAGGCCACAGTGGCTCACGGAGGAGTAGGCATTGATATACTTGAGGTCGGTCTGCACACAGGCACTCATAGCTCCATAGACCACGGAGATACCCGTCAGGATAAGGAATATCCAGTTGAGCTCATTGGCAGCCTCGGGCAAGAGGAAGATGGCAATGCGGAAGCAGCCGTAGCCTCCAAGCTTCATCAGCACACCAGCGTGAAGCATTGACACAGCTGTGGGCGCCGAAGCATGACCGTCGGGACTCCATGTGTGGAACGGGAACAAGGCGCCCAGCACTCCAAAGCCCACGAAGGTGAGCGGGAACCATATGCACTGACGGCCAAACTCTATAGGGCTGGCACCACCGGTGTGGTTGGCGATATCGAGGATGTTCATGGTGTTGCCACCGGCATCGTAGAAGATGCCGAAGATACCGAGCATGAGGAATGCCGAGCCTCCCATGAGCATCAGAGTGAGCTTCATGGCTGAGTATTCCTTATGGCCCGTGCCCCACACGCCGATAAGCAGATACATCGGAATGAGGGCTATCTCATAGAACATAAACATCATAAACATGTCAATGCTGATGAAGAAGCCAAACACACCCATCGACAAGAGGGTGAACCACAGGAAGTAATCCTTGAGGTTGGGCGACAGCTTCCAGCTGAC
>JAGCTG010000171.1 GCA_017963785.1 Bacteroidaceae bacterium
GGGGCAATAGCGCGCTCGGCCACAACTTCTTCAGCGTAGAGCATATAATATTGCCCGTCGGTATCAGTTTCTTCACCTTCCAGATTATATCCTACACCTGCGACGTATATAAGGGACTTGTCAAGCCGGTGCGAAACATACTCAACTTCGGCTTCTATGTCAGTTTCTTCCCGCAGTTAGTAGCTGGCCCTATCATCAAGGCCAGCGACTTCATACCGCAACTCTACCGCAAATACAATCTCAGCCGGCTGCAATTTGGCATCGCCGTATTCTGGATAATCAACGGCCTGTTGAAAAAGATTATCCTCAGCGACTACCTTGCCGTCAACTTCATCGACCGTGTATTTGAGAACCCACATCTCTTCACCGGCTTTGAGAACCTAAGCGCCCTCTTCCTTTACTCCATGCAAGTCTATGCCGACTTCTCCGGCTATACTGACATAGCCATTGGAGTATCATTGCTTTTCGGATTCTACCTGCCGGCCAACTTCAACTCCCCTTACAAGGCACCCAACTGTTCCAATTTCTGGAAGCGATGGCATATCTCCCTCTCGCGCTGGCTACAGACCTACCTCTACATCCCCCTCGGTGGCAACCGCAACACCACCTTCGGCACCTACTTCTGGATCATCTTCATGACCTTGGCCGCCCTAGTCCTCTGCGGTAACGTGTGGGTAAGCGTTGGCGTGGCAGTCCTCGCCTCTATGGTCATCTTCACTGCCATGCGCTATCCCGAACGGCGACGCAAAATATACGCCAACCTCAACGCCATGATCACCATGCTCCTCGGCGGACTATGGCATGGCGCCAGCATGAACTTCATAATCTGGGGTGGGCTAAATGGCGTCGGCATGGTCATCTTTAAGTTCTGGCGCGACATGAGCCTCCTCGTGCGGGCCCTCATCAGCACCCTCGCCCTTGAGCTACTCTTCCTCCTAACCTTCGTTGTGCCAGGACCATTGCTCAACATACTGCTCATCTTTATGCTCTTCATTGCCGTCAGTGCATGGGTGAGACTTATATATAAACGAGTAAGGAACAAGGAGACCGCTTTCGGGCGTGTTTCCGAACATGCATGGAGCGTGCTTGTTACATTCGTGTTTATCACGTTCACACGACTGTTCTTCCGCAGCGGAAGCAACCTCGACCCTGCTGTAGCAAACGAGACCGCGTGGTCCATTGCAACACGTATGGTCAAGAGCATCGGCACACAGTGGAATGCCGATATACTGCCTATTATCTCAACATATCACAATGTATTCCTACTCTTCGTGATGGGAATGATAATTCACTGGCTACCATCGCGCTTCAAGTTCAGGTATCGCGTCATGTTCGCCAAGCTGCCGTTGCCTGTTATCTGCCTGTGTGCCATTATTGCCGTATTTATTGTCTATCAATTCGTGACAGCGGAATTACAGCCTTTTATATATTTTCAATTCTAGGAGATATAGATTACGATAGACCGGTATGTAGAAGAGCAAAATTATAATTCTTAAATATATATAATCATGAAAAAATTTAAATCTAATGCGTGGATTCTTCCACAACCTGTACTGATTATTGGCACGTATGACAAAGAAGGTAAACCTAATGCAATGAATGCAGCATGGGGTGGTCAATGGGATATGCACGAAATTGTCATATCGCTAGGTTCTCATGCAACAACCGACAATCTAAAGACCAGCGAATTCTTTACAGTTTCTTTCGCTACAGTCGAAACGATGGTTGCGTCTGACTATGTTGGCATCGTAAGTGGCCGAAACACACCTAATAAGATCGACAAGACTGGGTGGACTGTTGAAAAATCCCCAAATGTTAATGCTCCCCTCTTTACGGATTTTCCCATGACATTGGAATGTCGCGTCAAACAGAAGATAAGCGAAGCTGAAGATGGCTATAATCTGGTAGGCGAGATTGTAAGTATACTCTGCGACGATAAATACTTGGCTGAGGATGGTAAACCCGATGTAGAGAAGATGAATCTTATTACATATGACCCAGTTCATCATTCCTACATCCAACTGGGCAAAACTGTCGGTTACGCTTTCAGCGATGGTAAACAATTAAAAGGATAAGCAGTATAAAATTTCAATGAAGTAACACTGCAGTTATACATAAATCAATAATAAATAAACTATGAGAAACCGTATCTATATATTCGTAATGACATTTGTTTTAATGAGCACATATATAGCTTATGCACAGGAAGAAAATGGGTTTCATAAAATAGATGTGGTAGACGAGTTCACGGACAATGGCTTCCAGTGGTTCCGGCAGGCACAGTTGCTTGCATCTGGCAACAAAGAAAAGAGTAATGCCATGACCATAGGATGGGGAGGCATCGGCACCCTGTGGCAGAAACCGGCTCTGACAGTTTATGTGGCCGAAAAACGTTACACAAAGTCGTTTATGGACAAGAGTGATTATTTTAGCGTGATGTCATTCGATGATAACAAAGTCTTACGCTATATGGGCACTAAAAGTGGGCGTGATGGTGATAAAGCCGAAGCACTTGGGCTGCACACAGCCTATACTACCAATGGAACACCTTATTATACTGAAGCCACAGAGGTAATTGAATGCAAAATAATGTATGTCGCTCCTTTTGACCGTAAAGGGTTCAAGAGCAATGTGCCAGAGGATATGTACCGCAATTTCCCTGCAGGAATCCACACTATGTACATCGGAGAGGTTATCAATGCTTGGAAGAAATAAGAAATGCTATAAAAAACATTTCTAATGCCTGCCTCACAAAAAGAAGAGGCAAAAACTCATTTTCTTTAGAAAAAAGTCGTAACTTTGCAAAATATTAAAATTGAAGGGTTGAAGAACTGAAGAATTAAAGAACTCAATAACTAATTAATAAAATAACTATGCATAAACGACTGTTTATTTATTTGTTTGTCCTATCATGCCCTATAGTGGCATGGTGCCAGACAGGAATCGAGAGCAAGCTGTCTATATCCTCTCAGATGTTTATCAAGGATTACGTTAACGCTAACGATAACGGCTTTGCCAGGAGTAAGGCTGTGCACTCCTCTGCTACGAAGGTAACGAAGCGCATGTACGCCACTCCGGAGACGATTGACGGCTGCGACTATATATCTTGTTTCCTGCGCCTGAAGGACCTCGACGAGGTGAAGGAACTGGATGAACTGGGCGTGCAGATTCAGTGCCGCTTCAACAAGGGTCTCGTCACCGCCCTTGTGCCTGTGGACAATTTCTTGAAAGTGGCCGAACTGGCCAACGTGAGCCGCGTGAATGTTGCCACTCTCATGACACCCACCACCCACAAGACGCGCGAGTTGACGAATGTGGACGACATCCTGACTTGTTCGCCCGATGCTATCGCCGCCGGCATCAGTAGCGGCAAGACATACGACGGCACAGGAGTGCTGCTCGGCATCATTGACACGGGCATCGACTTCAGCCACATCGCCTTCAGGGACAAAGACGGCAACTCGCGCATCAAGGGTGCGTATTGCGTCAAAAACTGGGACGAAGAGTATTTGTTTGAAGACAACGGCACCAACACTCTCGACCTCGCCGTGTTCACCACAGATAACAATACCCAGGACCACGGCACTCACACAGCCTCTACGGCCGGTGGCTCGTCGGTGATTGTTGATGACAGTAGGGTAAATGTTATGGTTACCGACGACCATGCCAACGCCACATACGGCGGTATGGCTCCTGGTGCCAGCCTATATCTGGCAGGGTTGAATAATCTATGGGATACTTATACGAGCAATGCTATCTATCACATAGTAAATTATGCCGAAAATAACAATCTACCGCTGGTAGTTAGCAACAGCTGGGGCTCTCAGTTCGGCCCCCACGACGGCACGGGTAATATAGCCGATGTGTATAACTATCTTTTCGGTGACGATCACCCCAACCGCGTGGCTCTGTTTGCCGCCAGCAACGACGGCGGCAAATGCCATGCCGGCGAGACGGGCGGCTACCATGTGCGCGGCACCGCCACGGCGACTCAGCCGCTAGGCACCATCGTGCGCTCTGACTACACTAACGATGGCGGCGAGTACTATGACAATATACTGGTCAACGCGTGGGCGCGCTCCACCTATGTGGAAAGGCTGGACGTAACATTGTATATACTCGACGCCTCTACGGGCGAAGTGGTGGATTCATTTGCCTTCATTTCGCCATCAAAGGAAACATGGACAATAACATATACTGATTTCTTTGAAGATGCATATCCGCCATCAGGCCGCGGACAGGTTGAAGGTACGCTGAATGTATTTTTTGACTATCTCTCATCCGACAAGACGCAGGTGATGATATATGCACCGTACGGATTTCAGAGAAGAACGTACGACGCGAGCGATACGGAGCACTATGGCAAACCTTACACGCTGGCCGTAGAGTTACGACCCTCCGGCGACACCTCTACGGAGATTGATATGTGGGGCGGTAACGAATGTTACTTCACCACTGACTTAGCAGGCAATTACCCCCCTGGCCACACATGGACTGCTGGCTCCGACGACATGTGCGTCAGCGATGAAGCGACTATAGAGAGTGTTATCTCCGTGGGAGCATACGTAGGAGGAAAAGATTTTGTAAACTATTTGGGTGAGTATCGTTATTACCGCTTTGAAGTGGGCGATATAGCATACTTTTCCAGCTACGCTACAGTGGCCGAGAGCCCCACTGGCCTGCGCTACCCATGGATTACCGCGCCGGGCACTGCAATGACTGCAGGCGTCAACCACTATCATACCGCAGATATACATGACAGCTATTATGGATATTCCGGGCTGATGGTGGATAGCGAGACTAGCCCCTACGGCATAATGAACGGCACATCGATGGCCACTCCCACTGCCGCCGGAATAGTTACTCTTTGGATGCAGGCTGCGAACGAGAGGGGATGGGCCCTCAACACTACGAATGTGAAGAACATCATGAAGAGTACCGCTATCACAGATAGTTTTACCATTAGCGGCCCCAACGCCACCCATTTCGGCAATGGCAAGATTGACGCACTGGCAGGAATTGCCGCCATCATCGAACGTAGTAATGACCCTGTCAACCTCACCCTGAACGACGATAGCGATAACAGCTCTGTCATCAGCCAAAACAACGGCTATCCCGCCAACGTAACACTCAGTGGGCGCACGCTCTACAAGGACGGCGACTGGAACACGCTCTGTCTGCCGTTTGACCTAACCGCTACACAGATAGCTGCCGGTCCGCTCGCCGGAGCTGACATACGCACACTCAACAGCGCATCGTATAGCAACGGCACGCTGTCGTTCGACTTCACCAAGGTGGATGACATTGAAGCAGGCGTTCCTTATATCGTCAAATGGCCCGCCAGCAACGAAAACATTTTCAATCCCGTGTTCAACGGAGTAACTATCAGCAGTGCCTTAAATCCGATATACAGCGGCGATGCACAGGTGGGCGTAGGATTATGCGGCACTTACGACTACATACAGTTTAACACTGAGACACGCAATATACTCTTCCTCGGCGCTAACAACACGCTATATTATCCCGGGACCGGCGCACACATCGGACCGCAGCGTGCTGTCTTTGAGCTGAACGGCATCTGGGTAGGCGAATCGCCGCAGCAGGCTCCCGTACGCAGCTTCGCCACCAACCTGGAGGAAGACATAACAGCAATTAGAAATGAGAGATTAGAAATGAGAAGTGACTCCGATTTCTACTACGATCTGCAGGGACGCAAGCTAAACGGCAAGCCCTCCACCCGCGGTATCTATATCAACAATGGTAGGAAAGTTATTGTACAATAGTAAATTCTAAATTTTAATAGCGATGTGCGAACAGGCAGATGACAAGACCACAAGAAAGAGCCTCAACTTTATTGAGGAGATGGTAGAGAAAGATTTGGCCGAAGGCCGCAACGGCAAACGTGTACAGACGCGCTTCCCGCCAGAGCCTAACGGCTACCTGCATATCGGTCACGCAAAGGCTATCGCCCTGGACTTCGGCATCGCCGAGGAATATGGTGGCGTATGCAACTTACGCATGGACGACACCAACCCCCAGAAAGAAGACACCGAGTATGTAGAGGCTATCAAGCGCGACATCGAGTGGCTTGGCTTCAAATGGGGCAAGATGCTTTATGCCAGCGACTATTTCCAGCAGCTCTGGGACCTTGCCGTGGAACTGATAAAGGAAGGCAAGGCATACGTGGATGAGCAGAGCGCTGAGCTGATAGCCCAGCAGAAAGGCACCCCTACTCAGCCAGGGCAGAACTCGCCTTACCGCGACCGACCCGTGGAGGAGAGTCTGCGTCTCTTTGAACAGATGAACTCAGGCAACATGGAACCTGGCAAGATGGTGCTGCGTGCCAAGATTGACATGGCAAGCCCCAATATGCACTTCCGCGACCCCATCATGTATCGAGTACTGAATATGCCTCACTGGCGCACAGGCAACAAATGGAATGCCTATCCAATGTATGACTACACACATGGTCAGTGCGACTACTGGGAGGGCGTCACCCACTCGCTCTGTACTCTGGAGTTCGTGAGCCATCGTCCGCTCTATGACCTTTTCGTCGATTGGGCCAAGATTGCCGGTGGCGATGACAAGCCGCTGGATGACAATCGTCCGCGCCAGACAGAATTCAACAAACTGAATCTTACGCATATCCTGCTTTCCAAGCGCAACCTGCTGATGCTTGTGAAGGAAGGCGTAGTAAGCGGATGGGACGATCCGCGTATGCCGACCATCTGCGGCTTCCGCCGTCGCGGTTATTCGCCCGAAAGTATCAAGAAGTTTATCGACAAAATAGGCTACACCACTTTCGACGCTCTCAACGAGATGGCCCTACTGGAGAGCGCAGCACGCGAAGACCTGAATGGTCGGGCCACTCGTGTTAGTGCGGTGCTTAATCCGGTAAAGCTTATCATCACCAATTACCCCGAAGACAAGGTAGAGATGATGACTGCCCAGAATAATCCCGAGTGTCCCGAAGACGGCACGCATGAGATAGCCTTCAGCCGCGAGCTATGGATAGAGCGCGATGACTTTATGGAGGATGCTCCGAAGAAGTTCTTCCGCCTTGGTCCCGGCAAGGAGGTGAGACTGAAGAATGCGTATATCATCAAATGTGCAGAAGAGGGGTGCTGCAAGAAAGATGCCGACGGCAATATCGTAGAGATATACGCTGAGTACGACCCCGACACACGCAGTGGACTGCCAGGCGCAGACCGCAAGATTAAGGGTAAGACTCTCCACTGGGTGAGCTGCGACCACTGCATTGAGGCAGAGGTAAGAAACTACGACCGCCTGTGGATGGTTGAAAACCCACGCGACGAGGTGGCAAACTACAGCAAGGCACAAGGCAAAGAGCGTATCGACATTGACGACATGCGCCACTTTATCAACCCGCACAGCTTGGACGTCGTCAAGGCATACGCCGAAGAGTGGCTTGCTACGCGTAAGCCGCTCGATTACCTGCAGTTCCAGCGCATCGGCTACTATAATGTTGACCCCGACAGCACACCTGACCACATGGTGTTTAACAGAACCGTGGGACTGAAGAGTTAATTGGACATTGAACATTGAACATTGAGCATTGAACATTAACTATTATGCTTGACCTGTTATTACAGCACCTAGATTACCTCAACATCACGCTCTTGATGTTGCTGGAGAGCACCGTGATTCCAGTGCCATCAGAACTGGTGGTAGCCCCTGCAGCTTACTATGCAGCAGGCGGCAATCTGAATGTGGTGCTTGTAGTGCTGGTTGCCACAATCGGTGCCGACATAGGTGCGTCGATCAACTATGTAGTGGCGCGCTATGTCGGCCGCCCCGTAGTATATAAGTTTGCCAACAGCAAGGTGGGCCACATGTGTCTTCTCAATGAAGAGAAAGTAAAGAAGA
>JAGCTG010000172.1 GCA_017963785.1 Bacteroidaceae bacterium
ATTGAGGATCACATCATGGGCAACAGTGCCGGGCCCGAGACAGTAGTCATCAAGGCCGGCGAGATGACAGGCATTGCAAGTCAAGAGTCAAGAGTTGAGAGTCAAGAGTCAAGAGTCTTTGACCTGCAGGGTCGCAAGGTAGCTAACCCCGAAAAGGGCAAGATCTACATCCTCAACGGCAAGAAGGTGAAGAAGTAGGGATGTAAGATGGATGATGTATGATGTGAGATAATCGCATCTCCCACGACGATAAATACCCAAGAGAGGGATGACACACCGTGCCATCCCTCCTTTTTATTGCCTATAGGGGCCAGGCTCTATTCTCCCTCTTTGGTTCCCTCTACTTTGAGCTTGGGCAGGGAGAGGTGGTACTTCACCGCCAGCAGGCGCATGATGATGACCGAGGAGCCCGCAATGACGGCTGTGGTGTTGTGGTCGAGACCGAGTTTGTGGCAGATGGCGAAGACGATGCCGCCAAGCACGCAGGCCAGGGCATAAATCTCCTTGCGGAAGATGAGAGGCACCTCGTTAATAAGTACATCGCGCAGGATACCGCCCGCAGCACCTGTCATGGCGCCCATGATGACGGCGCACCACATGGGCAGACCGAAAGAGAGCGTCTTCTCTATGCCCACCACGGTGAAGAGGGCAAGGCCGATGGTATCGAACAGGAACCACGTGTTGTCCTGACGGACCAGGTGGCGGCGAAACAGCACCACCCATACCACGGCTATGCCGGAGCAGATGAGGTAGAAGGCGTTAGTCATCCAGAAAGGCTGGGTGCCGAGCAGCACATCGCGCATCGTGCCGCCGCCGATGGCGGTGGTCACACCTACCACGTAGGCCCCGAAGAGGTCAAAATGCTTGGCGGCTGCCAAGCGTGTGCCTGAGATGGCAAAGGCAAGGGTGCCGATAAAGTCAAGTATCTGATAGAAAGTGGGGAGTTCCATTTGTTAATTATTGAGCATTGAACATTGAGGATTGAGCATTGCTGCTTTGCAGTTGAGCATTATACATTTACCACATTTATCGGGGTGCCGCTGATGAAGGCGCGGACATTGTCAATGGTTATCTGCATGAGTCGCTGGCGTGCCTCGAGGGTTGCCCATGCTATGTGGGGCGTGGTGTAGGCATTGGGGGCTGTGAGCAGCGGGTTGTCGGCTGCGGGGGGCTCGGTGGAGAGCACATCGGCGCCAAAGGCTGCGAGGTGACCGCTGTGCAGTGCCTCAGCTACTGCCGCCTCGTCCACCAGCGGTCCGCGAGCGGTGTTGATGAGTATGGCTCCGCGCCGCATCAGGGCGAGGGTGTCGCGGTTGATGAGATGGCGCGTGGCATCGGTGAGCGGACAGTGGAGGGTGACGATGTCGCAGAGGGGGAGTTGAGAGTTGAGAGTTGAGAGTTGAGAGTTGAGAGTTAGGCGTGAGGTGTGGATGGCGATGACCTCCATGCCCATGGCGGTGGCGATGGCGGCTACCTGACGGCCTATGCTGCCGAGCCCGACGATGCCGATGGTCTTGCCCGCCAGCTCAACGGTGGGGTGGTCGATGTAGCAGAAATCGGGATTGCCTGCCCAGCGTCCCTGACGGTTGAGACGGGCATAGTCGCTGACGCGGTTGGAGATATGCAGCAGCAGCGCAAAGACATGCTGCGCCACGCTGGCGGTGGAGTAGGCGGGGGCGTTGCACACCACGATGCCGCGCTCTGTGGCTGCCTGCAGGTCGATGATGTTGTAGCCCGTGGCGGTGACGACTATGCAGCGCAGCCGGGGCAGTCGGGCGAGCAGGTCGCTGTCGAAGCACACCTTGTTGGTGATGACGATGTCGGCGTCTTTGGCGCGAGAGTAGGTGTCGGCCGGCGCGGTGCGGGGGTAGATGCTGATGGTGCCGAACTGCTCCAGGGGCTGCCAGCTGAGGTCGCCCGGGTTAAGGGGATGGGCGTCGAGTATTGCGATATGCATAGGGGTTATCGTTTTTCCGTTATCGTTGCTTTAATCGTATCTGCGCCTCCTTGTATCGGGAGAGGGTGATGGTGCTTTCTATTATATCTTCGGGGGTGAGGGTGCCGCTCTTGATCTTGTGGTCGAGCTCTGTTATCTTGTCGCTGACTACCGCGAGGGCGAGGTCTGCTATCAGTTTCTCGGCGTTCTCGTAGAGGTGGTCGAGTATGCTGTCGTCATTGACGCCTATGGTGGAGCCGCTGTCGGTGGCCTGCGAGAGGGCGTAGTTGCGTATTGCGTCGTCGGGGTGGGTGAGCAGGAAGACCATTGAGGATTGACCATTGAGGATTGACCATTGACCATTGACGATTGACGATTGACCATTGGCTCTTTGCTCACGGTTCCTGACATCTTCCAGCAGTTGCTGCACGATGGTGGTAAAGAGGGGCTGGGTAAAGGTGAGGTCGTCGTTGCTCATCGCCTCGCTCACATATTCCACAAATGTCAGGGGATGGGTGTTGCCTGCCTCGTCCTCTGTGTCGCCGATTATCTTTTCTCCATAGCGTATAACAAACTTCATGAGGTTGGCTTCGGCATTAGCGACAGCTCCGGCGGACTGTTTCTCCGCTCCCTTCTGTGTGGGGGCGTGTGTCTCGCTCTCTTCATTGGTGGGGTTAGGGGCGGGCCTGTCAGCTATCTTTTCGAGCTTCATACGATTGCGGGTGGAGTTGACGGTCTCGATGATGTCTTGCTCTCTGGCTCCTGTGAGTGTGGCGCACTCGGCGATGTAGAGGGAGCGCGTGATGGTGTCGTCGATGCGTGCTATGCTGTCAGCGATATTGTTGATGACGGATGCTCTGGCGCGGACATCGTCGCCGGCATCGTGGAGCAGCAGGTCGGTCTTGAAGCGGATGAAGTCCACTTGGTGTTGATTGATATAGTCCACATACTCCTCTGCAGTATGCTTGCGGGCGAAGGAGTCGGGGTCGTCGCCGTCGGGCAGCAGCAGCACCTTGATGTTGAGGCCGTGCTCCAGCAGCATGTCGATGCCTCGCATGGATGCCTTGATGCCTGCTGAGTCGCCGTCGTAGAGGACGGTGAGGTTGTTGGTGAACTTCTTGATAAGGCGTATCTGGTCGTGGGTGAGTGCTGTGCCGGAGGAGGCGACCACATTCTCTATGCCACACTGATGCATGGAGATGACATCGGTGTAGCCCTCCACGAGGTAGCAGCAGTCCTGGCGCTGGATGGCCTGCTTGGCGAAATAGATGCCGTAGAGCTCGCTACTCTTATAGTAGATGGGTGACTCGGGGGAGTTGAGGTATTTGCCCACGTTGTCTTTCTTCTGCAGTATGCGCCCTCCAAAGGCCACCACCTTGCCGAGATAGTTGTGGACAGGGAAGATGACGCGCCCGAAGAAGCGGTCGCGTAGCTTACCGTTGTTGGCGCGGATGCAGAGGCCTGTCTCCACGAGGTTGTCTTCGCTCATGTGGTTTTTGCGTGCAGCATCGCCGAGCCCGTAGCCTGAGGCGGGGCAGTAGCCGAGCTGGAACTTGCGTATGATGTCGTCGCGGAAGTTGCGGCTACGCAGGTAGTTGAGTCCTATGCCTTGCCCCTCGGGGGTATCCTGCAGCGTCTGCTGAAACCATTCGTCAGCCCACTGGTTGAGGGCGAGCAGTTCCTCGCGGTGCTTGCGCTCGGCATTGGCCTTGTCGTCGAAGCCTGTCTCAATGACCTCGATGCCGTATTTGCGTGCCAGCCAGCGTATGGCCTCGGGGTAGGTCATATTGTTGAGTTCCATCAGGAAGTTGATGGCGGTGCCTCCCTTGCCGCAGCCAAAGCAGTGGCAGGTGCCACGAGCGGGTGACACGACGAACGAGGGAGTCTTTTCGTCATGAAACGGGCAGAGTCCTTTGTAGTTGACACCAGCCTTGCGCAGCGATACGAAGTCGCTGACCACGTCCACTATGTCGGTGGCCTGATATACCTGGTCTATGGTCTTGCGGTCAATCATTGTAATACACTCTTTTTACGCGTTCGCTGACGGAGGTGAGTATCTCGTAAGGTATGGTGTCGAGCAGGTCGCTGAGCACGGTGACGGGCAGCTGTCCGCCGAAAATCTCCACGCTGTCGCCCTCGCTGCAGGGGATGTCGGTGATGTCAATCATTGCCACGTCCATACAGATGTTGCCTACGTAGGGAGCGCGTTGCCCGTTGACGATGCAGTAGCCTACACCGCGCCCCAAATGGCGATTGAGCCCGTCGGCATATCCTATGGGTATGTCGGCTATACGGCTTGGGCGCGAGAGCTTCCCCCATCGGCTGTAGCCCACGGTGTCGGTGGGCGGCACCTCGCGTATCTGGAGAATGGTGGTCCGCAGGGTGGACACGGTGTTAATGACAGAGTTGTCGAAGGGATTGATGCCGTAGAGGCCGATGCCGAGGCGCACCATGTCAAGGTGATATTGCGGGAAACGCTCAATGGCTGCAGAGTTACAGATATGGCGCAGTATGCGGTGGCGGAAAGCCTGTTGCAGCTTGCGGCTGGCTTGGTCGAAGACGGCAAACTGCCGGTGGGTGAAATCGTCGAACTTGGCTCCGTCGCTGCCCACGAAATGGGAGAATACCGATACGGGCTTCACAGCAGGCACGCTCTGCTCGCCGCGAAGAGTAGCGATGAGGCGGTCGATGTCCTCCACGGGATGGAAGCCGAGTCGGTGCATGCCGGTGTCGAGCTTTATGTGAACGGGGAAGTTGGTGACGCCTTCGTGGTTGGCAGCTCGGATGAGAGCTTGCAGCAACTTGAAGTTGTATATTTCCGGCTCCAGATGGTATTGAAACAGGTCATGGAAAGAGGTCATCTCGGGGTTCATCACCATGATATGACTGCGTATGCCTGCCTGGCGCAGCGCCACTCCTTCATCGGCCACGGCTACGGCGAGGTAGTCCACCTTATGGTCTTGCAGTGTCTTGCTGACCTCTATGCTGCCTGCTCCGTAGGCGGAGGCCTTGACCATGCAGACTATCTTGGTGTGGGGGGACATGAGCGAGCGGTAGTGGTTGAGGTTGTCAACGATGGCGTTGAGGTTGACCTCAAGTATGGTTTCGTGCACTCGCTTCTCGAGCAGTGCCGTTATCTTGTCGAAGCGGAAGATGCGTGCTCCCTTCACCAGCACGGTAGCGTCGTGGAGGGTGTTGAGCAGTGTGCTGTTGAGCAGTTGCGCGGTGGTGGCGAAGTGATGGTAGGGCACGGTGAAGGCGGGGAGGTATGGCTCTATCTCCTTGCCGATGGCAATGAGCAGGTCGATATGCTGCGCTGCCACCAGTTCTGCCACCTTGGCGTAGAGCTGTTGCTTGTCGTTGCTGCTCTGCAGTATGTCGCTGAGGATGAGAATGTTTTGAGGTCTAAGACTCTGCGACTCTGTGTCTTGATGTCTTTGCGATTCAGTGCGGCGCCCCATGAAATCGAGAGCTATGCTGAGGGAGTTGACATCGGAGTTGTAGGAGTCGTTGATGATAGTGAGGTTGCGCTGGCCTTCTATCACCTCTAGTCGCATGGCCATGGGCTCCAGCTCAGGCATGGCGGCGGCGACGGTGGCGTGGTCGTAGCCCAGTGCGATGGCTGTGGCGAGGCAGGTGATGCTGTTGTGTATAGAGGCGTTGTCGATGAAGGGCAGGGTGTAGGTGCCCTGACTCTGCCCGATGCAATATGCTACCAGACTGCCGCTCTCGCAGGTCTCAACGTGGGAGATATAAAGCGGAGCGTGCTTGTCTGTCATCGACCAACCGAAGAGCTCCTGGCCAGGCTGCGCCATCTCTGCTACGGACTCGGCTATGGTGGTGTCGTCGGCGGGATACACTATCTTCTGGGCATTGCGAGCGAGTAGGAGTTTTTCTCTCGTCTTTTGCTTGATGTTGCGGAAGTTTTCTTGGTGTGCGCTGCCGATATTGGTCAGCACCACGGTTTGCGGGCGTATCATTGGCTCCAGCTTCTCCATCTCGCCGGGTTGGGAGATGCCTGCCTCGATGAGTGCCAACTGGGTGTCGTCCTGTAAGAGGATGAGGGAGAAGGGCACGCCTATCTGTGAGTTGTAGCTGCGCGGCGAGCGCACAGTGGGCTGGCGGTGCCCGATGAGCTGGTAGAGCCACTCCTTGACAATGGTCTTGCCGTTGCTGCCCGTGATGCCAACCATCTGCAGGTCGGGGTGCTGAGCGCGGTGGTAGGCGGCGATGCTTTGCAGCATGCGGAGTGTGTTACCGACGAGGAAGGTGGCCTCGGGCATCGCCTCGATGTCGACGGTCTCGCAACTGTCGAGAGCAAAGGCGCGTACTCCTTTGTCATAGAGTTCGCTGATATAGTTCATTCCGCTGCCGTGGGCGGTAGTGATGGCGAAGAAAAGAGTGCTTTCCGCACTGAGCAGCGAGCGGCTGTCGGTAAGCAGCGTGTCGATGATTCTGTCGCTATCGCTGCCTATGGCCTTGCAGCCTGTGATGCGGATAATATCTTTGATGGAATAGTTCATGTGAGAGTATAATGTTCAATATCTAATGTTCAGTTGTCAGTGTCTAAAAACATCTCGGGGAATTGCTGTTTTACTTGCTCTGTCTTTTTGCTTAGCGTGGCGCAGAGTGCGTTTTGCGTTGCAGTGTCCTTGGTGCGGTGTGACTGCAGTTTGAGCACCGGAGCCCATTCTTGGAAGAAGAGGCTTAGACGCTGGTCGATGTAGTGGTTGCAGAATGTCTGCCAGATATATTCTTCTGCCGTCTCGGAGGGGTGCACCATGTCGGCGGCGTAGTAGCGGTAGTCGCGCAGCTCGTCGTTGAGTATCTCGTAGGCTGGGAAGTAACAGACCGCACTGTGGCGTTTTTGTATCTCGTCGGTAGCCAGCAGCAGGCGTGCCTTGCTCAGTTGGCTGACATGCAGCCCATATTTCAGGTATCTGTAGGGACTCACGCTGACGAGTATCTTCAGCTCCGGGCGCAACTCAATCAGTCTGCGGCACGTGGTGTCGAAACGTCTGACTATCTCATCGATGGTCAAGATGCGCTCCTCAAACATTGCAGCTGGCATTTTGTGGCAGTTGGCCACCGTGCATTGCCCATTGAGGCTGTAGTAGTGGTCAGTGCCGAAGGTGAGCATTAGCACTGTGAGACTATTCAGACGCTGTGCTATGTGCTCCATGACGTCAGCCATCCGGCGGTCGCACTCTTCGCGGCTCTGTCCTTGAATCAGCGAGGCAGCCATCCAGTTGTACCACCTTCCGTCTGGTGCCTCAAAGGTCAGGCTCTTCATGACACGCAGGCGCTGCTGCAGCACATCGCTGTTGCCTTGGGCTATGTCGAGCGCGGTGTCGAGAGTGAGGAAGATGCTCTCAGGGTTATACAGCACTCCCGTGGGGTTGATGGCTATGTCGAGCCTGTTGTCGGCAAGTCTCTGACCCACTACCTGCGCAAAGCATGAGCCCAGCGCCAGTATCTTGTCGCTGCCCGTTAGCCGGAATGTCTGCCCAAAGTCGTGGATTGGAGTGGTGAACTGCATGGTTGTTTTTCGTTATAGTTCCCCATGTGTGGGAGTTGGAGGGGGCTTAGTACCAGTCGATATTGGTGCTGTAGGAGGAGCGTTTCTCCCATTTCAGCACATCGGCGAGCGTGGACATCTTGGCGCGGAAGGTGAAGTTGAACGACGTGTAGGGCATCAGCACTATGGAGCACGACATGGAGAAGCAGTGGAGGTCGCGCATCAGCGAGGCGGTGGTGGTGGACAGCTTCTTGAAGTTGAAGTCATAGCCCGAGGCGTAGTTGATGTTCCAGCCTTCCGACAGCCTTACATTGCCGGAGAAGTTGAGCGTGTGTGTCAGCTTGTAGGGGTAGCGCATGTGCTTGGGGCGTATGCGTGCCGAGGTGTTCTCGCGCATTGTGATACCGTAGGATATGGTCAGGTTCCACGGTATGCTGAAGCGTGTGTAGCCATACTCGTCCACCTCAGGGCGTTTGTTGCTCTGGCTGGGCTTGTGGCTCATGTTCTGAGCGATGTCGGGGTCAATGTTGGAGTCGTCGTAGTCATCGTCATCGTCTTCGTCCTCGTCCTCATTCTCATCCATACTTTCATTTCGCTTTCTCTTGCTGAATGTGGAGTTGGAGAAGGTGTAAGAGAAGTTCTGCGACGTGCCCTGAAACCTGCCGAAGCGCCCGTAGCTCCACTCGGTGCGGTCGCCTACGAAGACATTGCCTTTCTCGTCAAACTGGTAGGCGTAGGTTGCCCACACGGCGGTCATGCTGAAGGTGTAGCTCTTACTCAATTTGAGGCGTAGCCTGGTGGTGAGGTCGCTCCACTTGCGTGTCTTGGCTGCCATATTGTAGCTCAGCGAGGCGCCCAGTTCGTCGATGAGTGATATCTTCTTCTCTCCCGTGGAGTCGCGGTCGCTGTGCACCTTCATCTCCAGATTGTTGCTCAGTTGCATCGAGATGCTCCCCGTGCGCCCCTTGCCTGGCACACCGTAGAGGGAGTTGGCGTAGGGCGAGTAGCTCACGGTGCTTACCTTTCCGTCGGCGTCGGTGCGCACATAGCTCTCGTAGTAGCCGTAGGACGAGGAGCCAAAGTCGGGGGCGTAGCTGAATGCCACGCTGGGCTTGAGCACATGGCGCACGGCAATTATCTTTTTGCCGAAGATGGAGGGCGACGGCTTGTAGAAGCCGTAGAGCGTGGTGTTGGCAGAGAGCGAGGCGTTCCAATCATAGACGTTGTAGAAGCCGTAGAGCGTATCCTTGGCGACCGACTGGGTGACAGGGTCCCAGTCTTGCATTATCTTGTTGGTGTACATGCGGTCGCTGAAGTTGAGGCTCGGAGTGACGTTGATGTACTTAAACAGCGAGAAGGTGGCGCTAATGGGGATGCGGTGCTGCATGCCGTTACGCCAGTCTTTGACAAGGTTGGAGCGGAGGAGTTTGTCCTCCTTGGTATTGATGCGGTTGGAGAGGTTGCCCGTATAGGACATCGAGATTTTCTCATACCATTTCTCTTTGCCGCGCAGCTTCTTACGTTTGAAGGGGTAGAAGCGGGCGAGGGTGATGTTGAGGTCGGGCAGCGTCATCGCTATGGTGGAGTCGCGCATGTTTTGGCTTAGGTTGCCAGAGCTTGCCATCGTGAGGCCTATGCTCGGCCATGTGTAGGTGTAGCTGACGGAGCTGGTGCGCGTGCTCTGAGAGTAGGTGAGGGGGTTGTAGAGCGAACTGAGGTTTTTCTTCTCAAACGATTCAGAGGCGTAGTTCACGCTTGCGGAGAAGGAAGAGTGGACTGAGGCTTTCGGGTCTTGGTGGTGAGACCACAACACTTTCAGACTCTTGGTTACCATATAGTCGGGCATGTTTTTCTCGCCCTCCACGGTGTTGAGGTAGTTGATGTAGAAGTTGCCGCCATACTTGTAGCGCTTCTTATATGTTGACGAGGCATTGATACCCCAGGAGCCTTTGGTGTAAATCTCGCCGAGAAGGGTAAGGTCGATTCTGTCGTTGATGGCGAAGTAGTAGCCGCCGTCTCTCAGGTAGAAGCCTCTTATCGTCTCGCTGCCAAAGGAGGGCATCATGAAACCACTGGAGTATTTGTCGCTGAAGGGGTAGAAGCCGAATGGCACAGCCAATGGCAGTGGCACGCCCTCCACCACGAGATAGGCGGGACCGGATATCACTTCTTTGCCGGGGTACACCTTGGCTCGGGATAGCGCGATGTGGAAATGGGGCGGGTCGTGGTCACAGGTGGTGTAGGTGCCGTGCATGAGATTGATAACGCCGTCTGCGTCGCGCTTGCTACTCTCGCTCTGGATGAAACCGTCGCCCTGCTCAGTGGTGGCGTTAAGGATGTATCCTTTCTTCGTCTTGAAGTTGTAGGATATCTTGTCCATCTCATAGCTGTCGTTGCCTTGCTCAAACACGGGGCGTCCTGTCTGCACGCCCGTAGAGTCGGTCATATATGTGGCGTGAACGAGGCTGGAGTCGGTGTTCATCGTAATGATGTCGGCGGTAAGATTCATGTCCTGGTAGCTTACCTCGCTGTTGCCGTATAGACTGATGTCGTGGCTCAGTGCATTGTAGGTCATCGAATCACGCGCCGTGTATTTCACGGGCTGGTCGAGTCCTTCGCTCTTTTTCTTTGCCGTATCTGCTTCAAGGGTGTCTGCCAGTGCTGCCACGCGCAGTGAGTCGAGAGGCTTGAGATAAACGGAGTCGGGCGTGACGGCAAAGAGGGAGTCGTCGTCTGCCGTAATAGTATCACGCACAGCGATAGGGAATGCTCCCTTTGTGATTGAGGAAACATGGCGCACACTACCACCCACCGCCATCATACTGACGGTGATGATAGACACGAATAAAGCTAGAAGCCACTTTCTCATCTGCGCGCGCATACAATTAGCGGCGCAAATTTACGAAAATATATGCTAATATGCTCCTATTTTAATCTTTTTTAGGTAAGAAATGACCCGTTGGGCACATTCCTTTGTCACTTTGCCCTAATTTCACATTCATACTTACTCAAACAGCCCCCTCCAAACGGAGAGGGCTGCATGGTAGATGTATCTTAGCGGTTATATGGATAAGACGCTAACCGCTGATTCTAGGGTTTAGTAGTCAATTTCGACTACCTGGAAGTTTCTGTTGAATTCGATGTCAAGACCGTTGTTGAGCTTGATATCGTAGCCGCGGCGATCACGGTCAATCTTGATTATCGTGGCTCCAGGGTAGGTCTGCTTAACGACAGCCTTGATCTGCTCGGGGATGAGGGCTGAAGGTACGGAAGATGTCTTGCAGTTGATCTCACGCCAGTTGCCTTTCTTGTCAAACTCCACTTTCTCGCCGCTCTGATACAGCACGGTGTAGTCGTCCATGTCAACGGTAACTACGAGGGGCACTTTGTCGGCAAAGTACTTCTTAAGCATTGTCTGGGCTTGTGCGGGCAGCTGCTCGAAGGTTATCACTCTGTCGTCGTCGGCCATCACGGGGAGGCTCAGTGTCAGCACAAAGGCTAACAAGATAAACATTGTCTTTTTCATTGTTTTAGTTTGTTTAAACGGTTAGTTTTTATTAGTTGTCAACATCAACGATGGCTCCGTCACTGTCAAACTCCAACTCCATGCCGTTGTCCAACTTTACTTCGTAGGTCTTTGATAGTCCGTCGCGATCTTGCTTTACTATGAGGATGTTACTTTCGGGGAAGTGCTGGTCGATATATTTTTGTGCTGCCTTGGGCAGGTCTTCAGCGGTGATGGCCTTCTCGCCGCATGCGGTCAGCGTCAGTGCCATAATGGCGGCTGCAGCAATGATGATAGATATGTGTTTCATGGTCTCTTTTGTTGTTTTGAAGTGTTTTCTGGGGTGCAAAGATACAACAATTTTCTAATTTAGGTGTAAAAGATTCATAAAAAATAATACTGCGGCAATCCGCGGCTCCACTCCTTCGGCTTTACCGATATGTGAATTGTATCGGTCGCGGACAGTGCCGTCGCGGTCAATTTTGCCAACTTGTGAATTGTAGCGGTCGCGTACGATGCCGTCGTTTTCAATGCGCCCTATCTGAGAGTTATAGCGGTCGCGGATGGTGCCGTCGCGCTCTATTTTACCAACTTGTGAGTTGTATCGGTCGCGTACGGTGCCGTCGTTGTCAATGCGCCCTATCTGTGAGTTGTAGCGGTCGCGAATGATGCCGTCGCGCTCTACCCGGCCTATCTGCGAGTTGTAGCGGTCACGGATGGTTTGGGCTTGGGCAGTATTGACCATTGAAAACTGGACATTGGCCATTAGACAAAGCAGAAGGAGTTTGAATAGTTGTTTCATGATGTTATAGTTTAGCAGTTAGAAGAGTGTCAGTTCTTCGAGGTCGTATTGTTTGGATGGCTTCTCGCGATCGAGGGCAATGATATTGGTGAGTGCGTTGCCTGCTGCTTGCTTGGCTGATGCGAGGGCAAGTTGAGGTGTGTTGTTTTGTTCGCTCAGGTGGCATAGCCAGATGATTTTGAGGTGGTCGCAGTGGCGTGCGATTACTTCGGCGGCCTGTGGATTGGAGAGGTGGCCCTGTCCGTTGCGAATACGGTTTTGCAGCACGATGGGGTAGGGGCCGTTGGCAAGCATGTCGGGGTCGTAGTTGGACTCGAGCACGAGGTGCGTGGCCTGGCTGACGTAGCGCTCTATCTCGTTGGTCCAGTGGCCGCAATCGGTGACGATACATAGGCGCACATTGTCGTGACTGATAAAGAACCCGATATTGTCGCGCGAGTCATGCGGCACGGAAAATGGCGTGATTTCCATACCGAGCATACGGAAGGTGCTGCCTTTGTATATGGTGGTGACGGTCTCGATGCGTGGCTTCTTGCCGAGGTAGCGGTTGAGGAAGATACCTTTCTTTGTCTCCTCGGTCATATAGACGGGCATACCATCTTTCTGGTTGAGTATGCCGAGTGTGCGTATGTGGTCGATGTGGTGATGGGTGACGAGGATGGCAGCGACCTTGCCGAGCGATATGCCGTATTCTCGCGTATGTTTGCGAAACTTGCGTTCGGCAATGCCTGCGTCGATGAGCAGAGCGCCTTGGTCTGTCTGTAGAAAGTAGCTGTTGCCGCTGCTACCGCTACCTATTGATTGGAAGGTTAACATAGTCTATCAGTTGCTGGGGTGTGGATATGAGGGTGGTGGCTCCGTGCCGGAGTAGGAAGTCGCGGTCGCGGAAGCCCCAGGTAACGCTGATGCATGGCAGGTGGGCAGCCTGGGCGGTGAGGACGTCAACTTCGCTGTCGCCTACATAGATGGTGTCGGTTTCTGTGGCCCCCATTATACGCATGGCTTGCTGCAGCATGTCGGGGGCAGGCTTGCGCCTCAGTTGCTCGGTCTCGCCCACGGCTATGCTTATGGTTGGGGCGAAGTAACGCTGGTTAAGTTCTGCCACGGCGGGCTGCAGTTTGTTGGACACGATGGCCATGGCTATGCCTTGCTGGTGGAGCTCACTGAGCATGGCTTGTATGCCAGGGTAGGGCACGGTGCAGTCGAGGCAATGATCGGCATAGTGATGGCGAAAGTATGTCAGACAGCGTTCCATATCTTCGGCTGTGGTGTCGGCTGGCACAGCGCGTTCTATCAGCTTGCCTACGCCGTTGCCGACAAACTGACGCACTTCCTCAGTGGTGCGTGCAGGATAGCCGCAGGCTCTGAGGGCGTGGTTGGTGCTCGCCGCGAGGTCATCGAGGGTGTTGAGCAATGTGCCGTCGAGGTCGAAGATGATGTTCACGATTTGAATGTTGAGATTTGAAAGTTGAAATTTATTCTTGTCCTTTCATGTTGACTGCAGAGAGTTGCATCTGCGTGTTGAAGCTGGTGCGCACGCTGAAGGTCTTGGATGTGACGTTGCCGTCTATGTCGGTGCCTGTGCGGCTGACGGTGCAGGAGGCGTTGTATGTGGGACCGCTGTCAGTGGGCTTTTTCTCTACTGTGACGGGCGAGATGACGGTGTAGCTGTTGATGCCGTTGCCCTCGTGGCTGTCGATAAAGTCGCAGCTCTTGCTAAACACGGCGGCGGTAGTGATATTGCTAAGTGCCTCTTTACTGTTGTCGGTAAGTGCGGCAAAGTAGGAGTTGATGATGCGGGCTATGGCGTTGCGTTCCTCGTCGGTGGGTCGTGAGTCGATGATGAACTGCTTCTGCTCGCGTGCCATGTCGGCATATTTGCCGTCGGGATGGAGGTCGAGGTATTTCTGCAGTGCGCCCTCGGTGTCGCTGCGCTTGGCGTATGTCCAGTCGAGGGAGTCGATTTTGTCGTATGCTTTCTGGTCGAAGGGACTGTCGGGGTATTTACTGCGGAACATTGCGAAGTCATCGACATTGGTAGATGTGACTATCTTGGCCCACTCCTGCTCATAGCGCTGGTAGAGGGCAATATTGTCCTTTATCTCCTTGATGTGCTTGTTTTCTGGGTAGCGCAGCAGGAATGTCTCGGCGTCGGCTATAGAGAAGTCGTCCATGAGTTGGTTGTAGCTGGCCTCTTCTTCAGCGGCAAGTTGATGGTTGTGGTAGAGTAGCCATCCCAAGCCGGCGAGCAGCACTACGCCTATGATGCTGCCTATCCAGGCAAGGCGACGTTTGCGGCGTTGTGCCGGTGTGCGCGGCGGCTTAACCTTGGCGATGGGTGATGCGGCTGGCGTGGGGGCGATTATCTCTGTGTCGTATCCTGCGCTTACTCGCGGCTGATTGGCTGCTCCGCAGTGGGGGCAGGAGTGTGCTCGGGACGAAATCTCGCGTCCACATTCGGGACATGTAATGAGTGCCATACTTATTTGCTATTTTACGATTTGCTATGTATTATTATTTTAATTCTATGCAGTGGTCTATGATGGGCGGGAAGTCCTCGTCGTAGTGGGATACCATGATGAGCGTTCGCTTAGGGTGTGAGCAGTAGTCGCAGATTATGCTTGTGGCCATTTGGCGGTAGTGTTTGTCGAGGGCATGGTATGGTTCGTCGAGGATTAGAAGTTGCGGGTTCTTGACGAAGGCTCTGCATAGCAGCACCCATCGCTGCTCGCCTCCCGAGAGGGTAAGGTAGCTCCTGTCAGCCCATTCGCTGATGCCGAAGCGTTCCATCCACTGGCTGACTTGCTGTATGTCGGCTGCTGTGGGCTGGCGAAAGAGGCCTGTGGTGTCGTGCAGTCCGCTGGCCACGATGACCTTTACGGGCAGGTTGCGGCGGTAGGCCTTATACATCTCCGGCGACACGAAGCCGATGTGTTTCTTTATGTCCCAAATGCTTTCGCCTGTGCCTCGGCGTTGGCCGAAGAGGGTGATGTCGCAGGCGTAGCCTTGCGGGTTGTCGGCGCAGATGAGGCTGAGCAGCGTGCTCTTTCCGCTGCCGTTGGGGCCTTTGAGCGCCCAGTGCTCTCCCTCGCGGATGGTAAGGCTAAAGTCCTTGAGTATAGTGCGGTTGCCGTAGCGGATGGTGATGTCGCGCGCCTCAAGAATGGGAGGACTCGTTGATCGTTGACTGTTGACCGTTGTCCGAAGACCGTTGATTGTTGACCTCACTGCTTCTCTGCTCGTTATCAGCACGAGGGCCATAGGGCGGCGGGCTGTGAGTTGGTGCATCATATCGGCCACTACGCGGCGCCCCGCGTGGTCAAGGCCGATATATGGATTGTCTATTATTAGTACTTGTGGCTGGCGTGCCAGCACTCTGGCGAGCTGCAGCCTGCGCCACTCTCCTGAACTGAGACTTACGATGGTGCGGTTCATGAGGTCGGCAGTGTCTATGAGGTCGGAGCTGGAGGGCAGTGTGCTGAGCATGTCGCTTACCCTTGGCTCGAAGTCCTCGTCCATCGCCCCTTGGTTCCAGCGCATTTGGTAGGCGCTGGCACCAGTGTCCACGCTGCTGGTGTACTGGTCGTGAAAGGCTACATACTCTATGCGTGTGTTGGCAGCAGTGTGGCGTGAGCCTTGGCTGAGGCGCGTCGCTCCTCTGAGCATATTGGCCAGCGTAGTCTTGCCGCTGCCGTTGGGGCCGGTTAGTATTAGCGTCTCTCCCTCGCAGATGGTGAGGCTGATGGGTGCTGCGAAGCGAAAGGGGCCGTCGGGCACCGCATCGGTGAGTTGTATCAGAGTGCGTTCACTCATGGTTTCCGTGTCTTGGGTGCGCGAGTGGCGATGCCGCTCGTCACCCTGCCGGGGTTGCTCTTTACAAAGGCGCTCCACGTGGAGTATTCGCGTGCCGACACTATGGTGCGTCGCTGTGCATGGTGGCAATAGGCAAGAGCCAGTGCATCGGTGGCATCTAGGAAGTCGCCCATGCTTTTCTGCTCTATCTTGAATATTTTACTCAACATGCCTGCCACCTGCTCTTTGCTGGCGGAGCCGTTGCCTGTGATGGCTTGCTTGACCTTTGTAGGCGGGTATTCGTGCACCACTAGGTCGCGCTCTATGGCTGCAGCAATGGCTACTCCCTGTGCGCGCCCCAGCTTGATGGCTGTCTGTATGTTTTTGCCGTAGAACGGGCTCTCTATGGCCAGCTCGTCGGGATGGAAGGAGTCAATCAGTCGCAGCATGTTTTCATGGATGCGCCCCAGCTTGAGGTAGATATCGGTACATTTTCGGAGGTCTATCACACCCATGGCTTCTATGTGCAGTTTGCCGCCGGTGGAGCGCACAAAGCTGTAGCCCATCACAACGGTGCCGGGGTCAATGCCCATGATGACGAGGTCGTCACCAGCCGTTTGGCCGTTTTGTCGTGCGGTTGTTTGCATGATGCAAAGATACGAAGAATTCGGAATAAACATAATAAAATATATAGAATTTGTTCGCATCGGGATTTTTTTGTAATTTCGCTCCGTGAATTTGTCTTATCGTCATATTCTAAAATATACAGGCATCTTTGGTGGCATCCAGGTTATCTCGATGCTGGCTTCTATAGTGCGTAACAAGGCTGCGGCTATTTTCATTGACCGCTATGGTCAGGGGTTGTCAGACCTCTTCAGCAATGCTGCCAACCTGGTGAGTACGGCCACTACGCTAGTGATGCCCGTGAGTGTGATAAGGCGTTTGTCGCAGGTGTATGAGCGTCACGGCGACGGCTCGGCAGAATTGCGCAACGAGATACGTGTGGTGCGCTCATGGAGTGTGCTCACTGGCTTGGTGGCGATGGTGATAGTGGCTGTAGGTGCCCGCTTGTTGAGTCGCTTTGCCATGGGCAGCGAGAATTTCGTAAGGAGTTTTATCTTTCTGTCGCCGATTCTGGTGTTGATGAGTGTGAATGCCACCGAGGTGGCTATTCTCAAGGCTACTCGTCGCCTTCGCCAATTGGCATGGGCATCGGGTGCCGGAGCGGTGGCTACGATGGTGGTAAGCGTGATAAGCTATTGGCTGTGGGGACTGCGTGGTATCGTCATTGCGCTCAATGCAGGACTGTTGGCTACCACGGTGCTGAATATGTGCTACACTCTGCGGCCGTTCCCTTACCGCGTGGCGCCATTCTGTTGGGCTGTGTTGCGCAAGGGTGGTCCGCTTATCAGCCTGAGCATCTCGTTTATGCTTGCGTCGCTGGTGGCAGCCCTGGCTGAGATGTTGATACGTTCGTTTATTTCCAACCATGGCTCCATCGAGGACGTGGGCCTTTACGGCGCAGGCTTTGTGTTGACCGTAACCTATACCAAATTTATCTTCTCTGCCATGGACGCCGACTTCTATCCGCGCCTGTCGGGTTTGGCTGACAATGTGAGAGGAATGAATGTGGCCATCAACCGTCAGGTTGTGGTGTGTGTGCTACTCATTGTGCCGTGTCTGATGCTGTTTACTCTTTTTCTGCCGCAGATAATACGATTGCTCTATCGGCCTGAGTATCTGGAGATAGTACCCATGGTGCTGTGCGCCACACTGTATATGTATTCCAAGGCGGTGATCACGCCGGTGGCATACACGGCACTGGCTAAGGGCGACTCTCGCATGTTTTTTGTTATAGAGGTTATCGCGGCATTGCTGTTGGGCGTGTGTGTTATCGGGGGCTACCGCTTGGCTGGCCTTACGGGTAGCGGTGTAGGCCTTGCGCTGAGCAATGTGGTGGAACTGACCATTATTATGATAGTCTATAGCCGCGCCTATGGTGTGAGGCTCTATCGATCAACGGTGGGGGTTATACTTCTGCATCTGCTGTTGCTCCTTGCCGCCCTGCTGTGTATTGCCTTTGGCGGCGTAGAGCGATATCCCATCGTGATAGCAATGGTGCTCCTCTCTGCCTTCTTGGCGTGGAAAAAACTAAGGTAGCCCATCAGAGCCACCTTAGTTATTAAGCCACCGAAGCAATAATTACCTGTTGCCGTACATCTTTTCGTAGTAGGCCTGATAATCAGAGCCTGTCACGGCTTCCACCCAGTCGGGATTGTCCAGATACCAGCGGATGGTCTTGACAATTCCAACGGCAAAGGTCGTCTCCGGCTCCCAACCAAGGTCGGCCTTAATTTTTGAAGGGTCTATGCCGTATCGCAGGTCGTGGCCGAGGCGGTCGGCAACGTAGGTGATAAGGTCGTCGTTTATCCAACTTACATCGTTGCGGTCACTCTCAGGCAACAGCGCGCGGTACTGTGGCTCGCTCTCCATTATTTTGCGGATGGTGCGTATGATGAGCTTGACGATATCAATGTTACGCATCTCGTTGTGGCCGCCCACATTGTATATCTCGCCGTCACGACCCTTGCTCACTACGAGGTCGATAGCCTTGCAGTGATCCTCTACGTAGAGCCAGTCGCGCACATTCTCGCCTTTGCCATATACGGGCAGCGGTTTGTGGCTGAGAATGTTGCGTATGATAAGTGGTATGAGCTTCTCGGGGAAGTGGTAGGGGCCGTAGTTGTTGGAGCAGCGCGTGATGCTAACGGGCATCTTGAAGGTATCGCGGTAGGCCATCACGATGAGGTCTGCGCTTGTCTTGCTGGCGCTGTAGGGCGAGTGGGGACAGAGGGGTGTTTGCTCGGTGAAGAATCCCTCTGCTCCGAGTGAGCCATACACCTCGTCGGTAGAAACTTGGTGGTAGCGCACTCCTTGCCTCCAAGTAGGGTAGCCTTGCGCGTCCTTGCCTGTCACCCATGCGCGGCGGGCGCAATCCAATAGGTTCTGCGTGCCGAGGATGTTGGTTTGCAGAAAGAGCTGCGGATTGGTGATGGAGCGATCCACGTGGCTCTCGGCGGCGAAGTTGACAACATAGTCAAACTGATGTTGTTCAAACAGACGGTCCACCAATTGGCGGTCGCCGATGTCGCCCTTTACGAAGAAGCATCGCTTGTTGTCGATGTCTTTATCGATTGTGCCGAGATAGCCGGCATAGGTCAATGCGTCAAGCACCACGATGCGCACATCATGATGCTTGCCCAGCATATATTTTACGAAGTTGGAGCCGATAAATCCTGCAGCTCCAGTAACGAGATAAGTCTTTGTCAATTTGTTGTTTGCTGTTTATGGTTTACTGTTTACAAGTCGGCCTTCTGTTATCCTAAGAATCCGAGCAGCGCACCCGCAGCGATGGCGGAGCCAATCACTCCTGCTACGTTCGGCCCCATGGCGTGCATGAGCAGATAGTTGTGCTTGTCGTACTTGAGGCCCATATTCTGAGAGATGCGTGCTGCCATTGGCACCGCGCTAACACCAGCGTTGCCGATGAGTGGGTTGAGTTTCTTATGCTGCGGCAGGAAGAGATTCATCACCTTCACAAACAGTACGCCGGAGCATGTAGCAATGGCGAAAGCTACGGCACCGAGGATGAATATCTTGATTGTGTCGGCGGTAAGGAATTCACTGGCTTGCGTGGAGCATCCCACTGTGAGACCGAGCAGTATCACCACGATGTCGTTGAGCGACGAGCCAGCGGTCTTGGCGAGGCGTGTGGTCTTGGTGGATTCCTTCAGTAGGTTGCCGAAGAAGAGCACGCCGAGCAGCGGCAGACCCGACGGGATAATCATTGCCGTCATCAGCAGTCCCACGATGGGGAAGATAATCTTCTCCGTCTGGCTCACCTTACGAGCTGGCTTCATGCGTATGACGCGCTCTTTCTTTGTGGTAAGCAGTCGCATGAAGAAAGGTTGTATCACCGGTACAAGCGCCATATATGAGTAGGCGCACACGGCTATAGCTCCCATCAGGTTGGGTGCCAGCTTTGATGACAGGAATATGGCTGTGGGGCCGTCTGCTCCGCCGATAATGGCAATACCAGCCGCCTGGTTAGGCTCAAAGCCGAGCAGCAGGGCAATGATGTAGGCACCGAAGATGCCAAATTGCGCTGCGCCGCCCACCAGTAGCAACTTGGGGTTGGCCAGCAGGGCAGTGAAGTCTGTCATCGCGCCGATGCCGAGGAATATGAGTGGCGGATACCACCCGTCTTTCACGCCCGAGTAGAAGAAGTTGAGTACTGAGTTATCTTCGTAGATGCCCACCTCAAGGCCTATCGACTTGAATGGGATGTTGCCCAGTATGATGCCGAATCCGATGGGGATGAGCAGCAGAGGTTCGAAGTCCTTCTTGATGGCCAGCCAGATGAAAAAGATGCCAACCAGCATCATGATGTAGTTCGACCACTCTCCGCAGGCAAAGCCTGTGAAGGTGACGAAATCACCCAGCTTGGTTCCGATAAAATCCCACATATTTTTTAGTAGCTATCTACCCAATTGTAAACATGGTAGTGCCCTCCATTACAGAGTCGCCCTTGTTGACAGTGATGGAGGTGATGGTGCCAGCCTTCTCGGCGGTAATCTCGTTCTCCATCTTCATGGCCTCGAGGATGAGAACCACATCACCTACATTAACCTGCTGACCTACAGCCACCTTGATGTCGTTGATGGTGCCTGGCAGCGGAGCCTTGAAGGGAGTGCCTTCGCCTTCAGCAGCGGGAGCGGCAGCGGGCTTGGGTGTAGGAGCTGCTGTAGGAGCAGCGGGTTTGGGTGCGTGAGCTGCGGCGGGTGCAGCGGGCTTAGCTACGGGCTTGGCAGCTTTAACTTCATTTCCCACGATTTCTACTTCATAGGCCTTGCCGTTAACGGTTACTTTGGCCTGGTTGCCTGACAGATTGTCGATGTTTACGGCATACTCTTTGCCGTTGATGATGTACTTATATTCTTTCATTGTTGTAAGTATTTGTTTTTTCGATTTTTAATTACTTAATTTCTTAATCATTTCATCATGCCTGCTGCAATCATCTCGGCTTTGTCAGCCCATGGTGAGGCAGTGGGAGTTATGGTGATGACGCCGCTCTCCTCGTCGTGAGCCAGCTCGGCTTGCATGGCGAGGGCGATGAGTGCTACGTCGAGGTTTTCGTCGCCAGTGCCTGCGGTAGCGTCGGTTACTGCCATGATGGCAGCAACGGTGGCAGCATCGTCGGCGATGGCAGCCGGTTTAGCCTTGGTGGGGGCAGTCAGCGGTGCGGCAGGAGCAACGGTGGATTCCTTTTCGCGGAACAACTTGCCGAAGAACTTGAAGAACAGATACAATAGCAGCAGGCATGAGAACACTACGCCCATAGCCATGAATGCCATGGCGAAACCATAGGGGTCTTTCTCCTTAAACTCTGCTATTTTGTTGTTCTTCTTAGCTTGTTCGTAGTCGTTGGCCTGGGTTGGGGTGGGGCGGTCGCATACGCGCCAGGTGCCCTTCTTGAAATCCTTGGCCCACGATTTGCCTGCGGCAAGGTCTTCGGGTATGGTGAGCGAGTCAACCAGGTCGATGCCGTTTCCGCTGTATATTGCCACGATGTCGCCAGCCTGCAGTGTGAAGTTAGTGTGCTGCAGTCCCAGGTTGTCGTTGCCGTCGGCATAAAGCACGATGCAGTTTTGCGGGGTGACCTTGGTGATAGGGTTGCCCGTAGGGATGAGGTGCATCTTCTTTATTCGCTCTGGCACGGTGAGCTTGGTGTCAAGGACGGCGGGATTGTTGGTGATATAGAATCCGCCAAGGTTTTGTGTGCCGTACGACGTGTTTTGTATCTCAATCCATGCCGTGCCTTCGGGGCCATTGCTCAACCCTACCTCGCTCAGACGCAGGCTCTGCAAGCCGTCTGCCAACGCCCCCATTGGGAGGAGCGCCAGCAGGGCGACCACCAGAATAACTATCTTATTTGACAATTTCACAATGTTCAACGTTCAATGTTCAACGTTCAATATCCTAAAGAGGAATATTTCCGTGCTTCTTTGCGGGGCGGGTCTGTCGCTTGTTCTGAAGGATAGCCAAAGCGCGGCAGATGCGGAAGCGGGTATTCTTAGGCTCGATGATATCGTCGATGTAGCCATAGCTGGCAGCCTGGTAAGGATTGTTGAAGAGCTCGTTGTACTCCTCCTCCTTCTCGGCGAGGAATGCCTTTGGGTCTTCGGCCTCCTTGGCGGCCTTGGCATACAGCACAGCTACAGCGCCCTTGCTACCCATCACAGCCATCTCGGCGGCGGGCCAGGCGTAGTTGAGGTCAGCCTTGAGCTGCTTGCAGCCCATCACGATGTGGCTGCCGCCATAGCTCTTGCGCAACGTCACGGTCACCTTGGGTACCGTAGCCTCGCCATAGGCGAACAGCAGCTTGGCACCGTGGTCGATGACAGCGTTGTACTCCTGA
>JAGCTG010000022.1 GCA_017963785.1 Bacteroidaceae bacterium
AACTTCGTAAAGTTGCTCCATTCGGGGTCATCGCAAGGCAATAACACCGTCTTACCGCGAAACACATTAGGGTCATATTCCAGATAGGCGTTTATCTCCTTCTGGATGTCGGAGTATTGTGTATAGAACTCATCGTTCTTTCCTGTCTTTGCATTTGCTAAGTTCGTATTTGCCATTCGCTGTTACTTTATATTCTACTTTTTCGCTGCAAATTTAGTAATTTTTTTTGGAATCTATAAAGAAAATGAAAACAATCTAGGTAGGAGTGTATATATCGCCACTATAGCCGCTACCAAAGGAAAAGATTCTCTCCCTAACTCCTTTTTTAGTGTTTTTACTTTTACTGATTTCAAAGTATGTAATGCGATGGTTGGCGTTGATGATGAATGACGTAAACATGTTTACAGGCAGACACCATCAATACCGAACAATCATATTGAAAAAGATTGAAATCTGTAAAAGAGTTTTTCTCGATTTTTGTTCTGTGAGTTCTGTGATATCTGTGCGAAATACTCCCCGCAACCCGCTTTTGTTAAGATTTTCGTAGCAAAATTGACAATTTTTCACCCCTAAAAATCGCGTGTACGAAAACGGAGTGAACATCGCTCCGAAATAGCGCGAATATGGCGATTTTGGTAACCACAAGGAAATCAACCAGTTACCGCTGTGCCAGATCTTGCCCCAATCCCCCGGAAACTTACGCGCCTCTCGTCAAATTTTACGCGGACTTCGCCAAATCTTACGCGGACTTCGTTACAAACTAAAGCGGCTCTCGTGGAAACTAAAGCGGACTTCGTGGAAATTAAAGCGGACTTTGTTGGAACTAAAACTGACCTTATTTTTGTACGAACTGACTCAATTTTTGCAACGTCGTCCTTTTTTCTCGGAAAAGCAATTATTTTTGTTTTTGGCTCCAATTTCCCTCCAATTTTCTGCACATTCTCCTCCATTTTGTGTCACAATATTGACGCAATGACGCCGCCACCCCATTTTGCGTCACTCGTCGCGAAAATCAAGATATCCTCCCCCTGGAAAAATCACACCAAAATCAGCACCAAAACATCAAATTTCTCTATTTTGACTTATTTCGCTGCAAAAAAAATTGTCAATATTCCACATGCACCAAAATAACTGGTTTAGATGAAAACCACATCCTCGATACACCCTCGAATTTGGGGCTCCATTTAGGTAAAATCAGGATTTCTTTCTTTTTGCCTTCCACATTTGCACAAAAAAGTGTAACTTCGCAGCGGAATAACAACCACCCACATGCAACAAAAGATAATCATCCTGGACTTCGGCAGCCAGACAACTCAGTTGATTGGCCGCCGCATACGCGAGCTAAACACCTTCTGCGAGATACTGCCCTACAACAAGTTTCCGCATGAAGACCCATCGGTTATCGGAGTCATCCTGAGCGGCTCGCCCTACAGCGTATATGACCCAGAAGCCTTCAAGGTGGACCTCTCGAAGATACGCGGTCGTCTGCCCATCCTCGGCATCTGCTATGGTGCGCAGTATATGAGCTACACCAACGGCGGCAAGGTGGAGCCTGCCGGCAGCCGTGAATATGGTCGCGCCAACCTCTCCACATTCGACCAGAGCAACCCTCTGTTCAAAAACTTCACACCCAACTCACAAGTGTGGATGAGCCACGGCGACACCATTACCGCCCTACCCCAGGGTTGGAAAACGATCGCTTCGACCGAGACTGTAACGAATGCCGCCTATCAATCTGACACGGAGAAGATTTGGGGCGTGCAGTTTCACCCCGAGGTGTTCCACAGCGTGCAGGGCACACAGCTACTAAAGAATTTCGTGGTGGACATCTGCGGCAGCCGTCAAGACTGGAGCTCGGCATCATTTGTTGAGACCACCGTGCGGGAGATTCGCCAACAAGTAGGCAATGACCGTGTGATTCTTGGTCTGTCAGGCGGCGTTGACTCTTCGGTATGCGCCGTACTGCTCAACAAAGCCATCGGCGACCACCTTACCTGTATCTTTGTTGACCACGGCATGCTGCGCAAAAATGAGTTCCGCGACGTGATGCACGACTATGAGTGCCTCGGCCTCAACGTTATAGGCGTGGATGCCAGCGACAAGTTTCTCGGTGACCTAGCCGGCATTACCGATCCTGAACAAAAGCGCAAGATTATAGGGCGCGACTTCATAGAGGTGTTCAATGCCGAGGCTCGCAAGATAACTGATGCCAAATGGCTGGCACAGGGCACCATATATCCTGACCGCATCGAGAGCCTGAACATCACGGGCAAGGTAATCAAGAGCCACCACAATGTGGGAGGCCTGCCCAAGGAGATGCAGCTAGGACTGTGCGAGCCGCTGAAATGGCTGTTTAAGGACGAGGTGCGCCGCGTGGGCCGTCAGCTGGGCATGCCTGACCACCTAATCACGCGCCACCCCTTCCCGGGCCCGGGCCTGGCGGTGCGCATACTGGGCGACATTACTCGCGAGAAGATACGCATCCTGCAAGATGCCGACGATGTCTATATCCGTGCTCTGCGCGACTATAAGGTTACACTCAACGGCAAGGAAGTATCCCTCTATGACCAAGTATGGCAGGCCAGCACGGTGCTACTGTCAAGTGTGAGGAGCGTAGGTGTGATGGGCGACGAGCGTACATACGAGCACCCCGTGGCACTGCGTGCTGTTACCTCCACCGACGCTATGACTGCCGACTGGGCTCACCTGCCCTACGATTTCATGGCAAAAGTAAGCAATGATATAATAAATAAGGTAAAAGGAGTCAACCGCGTTTGTTATGACATCTCCTCCAAGCCGCCCGCTACTATTGAATGGGAGTAGAAAGATAGGTGACATTTGAAATTTAGGAATATTATGTTTGAAAACAGGATCACTCCCCAATGGATTACTGAGCTGAGAGACAATGAGATTTTTGTTTTTGGCAGCAACTTGCAAGGGATGCACGGCGGTGGCGCTGCAAGGATAGCATATCAAAGATTCGGAGCCGTGATGGGACAAGGTGTTGGCTTGCAAGGTCGCAGCTATGGCATACCCACCATGCACGGAGGCCCCGAGGCCATAAGGCCATACGTTGATGAGTTCATCGCCTTTGCCAGACAACACAGCGAGCTGACCTTCCTCGTGACTCTGATTGGCTGCGGCATAGCAGGCTTCACTGTCGAAGAGATGGCTCCCCTGTTCAAAGACGCCGCAGAGGTGACCAACATCTGGCTGCCGAAGGAGTTTTGGGCAGTCATTTGCAATCAGTAAATAGCACTACTTTGCTCAAGCAAAGGCATGAGACATTTTTTTATACGCCCCGAAGGACTGAATACGGGAAAAATATTATAACTTCGCACTAACTAACGGGAGTTAGGAGTTCGGATAAAAAACAAAATAATCATGATGCTTAACGCACTTACGGCAGTGTCACCGATTGACGGGCGCTACCACGGCAAGACGGAGAGTCTTTCCAATTACTTTTCAGAATACGCTTTAATCAAATACAGGGTTAGGGTTGAGATAGAGTATTTCATCATGCTCTGCCAACTGCCCTTGCCTCAGTTGAAGGGCTTCGACCAGAGCCTCTTCCCCAGACTGAGAGCTATCTACCAGAATCTCAGCGAAGCCGACGCGCAATCCGTGAAGGACATCGAGAAGGTCACCAACCACGATGTCAAAGCTGTGGAATATTTCATCAAGCAGAAGTTTGACGAAATCGGACAACTGGATAACTACAAGGAGTTTGTGCACTTCGGCCTCACTTCGCAAGACATCAACAACACTTCCTTCCCACTCATGCTCAAGGACTCTCTGCACGAGGTATATCTACCAGCGCTGCAGGAGCTCATCGACCAGCTTAACAGCTACGCCGAGGAGTGGAAAGACATACCCATGCTTGCCAAGACTCACGGCCAGCCAGCCAGTCCCACACGTCTCGGCAAGGAAGTCCGCGTGTTCAGCTACCGCCTTGAACAGCAAGTAGCTCGCCTCAAGGGCATGACCTACCCCGCCAAGTTCGGCGGTGCCACAGGCAATATGAACGCCCACCACGTGGCATACCCTGCCTACGACTGGCAGACCGTGGCCAACGACTTCGTGAAGAATCACCTCGGACTGGAGCGTGAGCAGTACACCACCCAGATAAGCAACTACGACGGACTGGGCGAGATATTCGACGCGCTCAAGCGCATCAATACTATTATCATTGACCTGGACCGCGACTTCTGGCAGTACATCTCGATGAACTACTTCAAACAGAAGATTAAGGCCGGTGAGGTGGGCTCCAGCGCCATGCCCCACAAGGTCAACCCCATTGACTTCGAGAACTCGGAGGGCAACCTCGGCATCGCCAACGCGGTGCTCATCCACCTCAGCACAAAGCTGCCTATCAGCCGTCTGCAGCGCGACCTCACCGACTCTACCGTGCTGCGCAACATCGGCGTGCCACTCGGTCACATGATGATATCCATTGCCAGCACCCTCAAGGGCCTGCGCAAGCTGCTGCTCCACAAGGAGAGCATCGACGCCGACCTCAACGAGCAGTGGGCAGTGGTGGCTGAAGCCATACAGACCATCCTGCGCCGTGAGGCTTACCCGCATCCCTATGAGGCTCTCAAGGCCCTCACACGCACCAACGAAGCAATAACAGAGAAAAGCATCCACGACTTTGTAGCCAACCTTGAGGTCAGCGACAAAGTGAAAGAGGAGCTGATGAAGATAACGCCGGCCAACTATACCGGCATCTGAAAAACAATCAATCATTAACATCCACGCCGTGAAGGCGCAAAAAGAACAACAGAAATGGATTTCGACAACAATTTTAACGAGACAGAGAACAACAACAATTATCATCCACGTCGCCAGCATTTCATCCCCCGCTCATCCTATCAGCGCAGCGATCGTCCATATCGCCCACAGCATCCCCGCTATAGCAAGCCTTATGACAGCCGTCCATCGAACGACGGCGATGGCGAGCGCACCTTCAATAGCTATGACCGCAAGGACGGATTCAAGCCACGCGCATACCAGCGCAATGGATACCAGCGTGACGGATTTCAGCGTGATGGATACCAGCGCGACGGATACCAAAGAAGCGGATATCAGCGCAACGGCTTCAAAAGCCGTCCGCAGCGTCCCTATCGCAAACGCACCGACGATTACGACCCCAGCGCCAAGTACAACACACAGAAGGTGCTGCGCTATAAGGAGGAGAATATCGACCCCAACGAGCCGATTCGCCTCAACCGCTTCCTCGCCAACGCAGGAGTATGCTCCCGCCGCGAGGCTGACACCCATATCTCTGCAGGTGATGTCAAAGTTAACGGCATTGTCATCACCGAGCTCGGCCACAAAGTACTGCGCACTGACGAAGTGCTATTTAAGGACAAGCCCGTCAGCATGGAGGACAAAGTATACATCCTCATGAACAAGCCCAAAGGCTATGTCACAACCGCCGACGACCCCGAAGGTCGCAAGATTGTTATGGATCTCGTGAAAAACGCCTGCCCCGAGCGTATCTACCCCGTAGGACGCCTCGACCGCAACACCACTGGGGTACTGCTGCTCACCAACGACGGCGAGATGGCCGCCAAGATGATGCACCCGCAGTATATGAAGAAAAAAATTTACCACGTCTTCTGCGACAAGCCCGTCAGCTTTGCCGATATGCAGAAGATACTCGAGGGCATCACCCTTGAAGATGGCGAAATAAAAGCCGACCGCGTAGAGTATGCCAGTGAAAACGATCGTAAGCAGATTGGCATAGAAATCCACAGTGGCAAGAATCGTATCGTGCGCCGTATATTCGAGAACCTAGGCTACAAGGTAGTCAAGCTCGACCGCGTATATTTTGCAGGACTCACCAAAAAGAATCTGCGCCGCGGTCAGTGGCGATTCCTCGAAGAGAACGAAGTGAACTTCCTCCGCATGGGAGCGTATGAGTAAAATACTGTTAAAAGAGAAAAGAGAATAGCTATGAAACGAACAAAAATAATCGATGCACTGAAGCGCACAGACTTCGGTAGCGAAGTTACAGTGATGGGGTGGGTGCGCACCAAGCGCGGCAGCAAGTCCGTAAACTTTATCGCCCTCAACGACGGCTCCACCATCAAAAACATACAGATAGTAGCCGATGCCGACAAATTTGACGAAGAGCTACTCAAGCAAATCACCACCGGCACATGTCTCAGTTGCACCGGACAGCTCGTGGAGAGCATCGGCTCTGGCCAGGCAGCCGAGATACAAGCCACAGGCATCACCGTATTTGGCACCTGCGATGCCGACTACCCCATGCAGAAGAAAGGACAATCGTTTGAATATATGCGCCAGCATGCCCACATGCGCCTCCGCACCAACACCTTCGGAGCTGTGCTACGCATACGCCATAACATGGCAATGGCCATCCACACCTACTTTCACGAGCATGGTTACTACTACTTCCACTCCCCCATCATCACTGCCAGCGACTGCGAAGGAGCAGGCCAGATGTTTCAAGTTACGACCAAAAACCTCTACAACCTCAAGAAAGATGACGAGGGCAAGATAGACTACAGCGACGACTTCTTCGGCAAGCAGACCTCGCTCACCGTCAGCGGACAGCTGGAAGGCGAGCTTGGAGCCACCGCACTCGGAGCCATCTACACCTTTGGCCCCACCTTCCGCGCAGAGAACAGCAACACACCACGCCACCTCGCCGAGTTCTGGATGATAGAACCCGAGGTAGCCTTCATAGACCTCGACGACCTCATGGATCTCGAAGAGGACTTTATCAAATACTGTGTGCGCTGGGCTCTCGACAACTGCCAAGACGACCTTGAGTTCCTTAACAAAATGATAGACAAAGGTCTGCTCGAACGCCTCAACAGCGTCATCGCCACTGACTTCGTACGCCTCGACTACACTGAGGGAATCCGCATCTTGCAGGAGGCCATCAAGCAGGGCCGCAAGTTTGAGTTCCCGTGCAACTGGGGCGACGACCTCGCCTCCGAGCACGAGCGCTACCTTGTGGAGGAACACTTCAAGAAGCCCGTCATTATGACGCACTATCCCAAGAAGATAAAGGCCTTCTACATGAAGATTGATGACACCGTGCCAGAGCTCAACGGACAACCCCAGGAGCAGACCGTGCAGGGCACCGACGTGCTCTTCCCGCAGATTGGCGAGATAATCGGCGGCTCTGTCCGCGAGGAGGACTACGACAAGTTAATGGGCGAGATTAAGGAACGTAACATTCCTATGAAGGACATGTGGTGGTATCTCGATACCCGCCGCTTCGGCACATGCCCCCACGGCGGCTTCGGCCTCGGCTTTGAGCGTCTGATGCTCTTCGTCACCGGTATGCAGAATATCCGCGACGTCATCCCCTTCCCACGCACTCCCAAGACAGCAGAATTTTAAAATCGTGAAATACGCCAAGGATTTCATCATCACTAGCAACGAGCAACTCGACCAGCGAAACGTGCTCCTTAAAATGAGGCCTGCCGACGGCGACATGCCGACGATGCAGCCCGGGCAGTTCGTGCAGGTGCAGTCGCCAGCCAATAAGGACACTTTTCTGCGCCTCCCTATATCTATAAATAATGTAGAGGACGGACAGCTATGGCTCATGGTGCAGATGATTGGCGAAGGAACCAAGGCACTCGGCTACTTGCGTAGAGGCGATCCCCTTAACCTTGTGCTCCCGCTGGGCAACGGCTTCAGCGTCAGCGAGGTCAAGGGCACAGTGCTTCTCGTAGGAGGCGGAGTGGGCATCGCTCCCCTACTCTACGCTGGGCGTGCATTGAAAGACAACGGCGCAGAGCCTGTCTTCCTGCTCGGAGCCCGCACCGCTAACGGAGTGTTGGAGCGCGACCTCTTTGAACAGATAGGGCGCGTGCTGATAACCACAGAAGACGGCAGCCTTGGCGAGCGCGGCTTCGTTACCCAGCACAGTGCACTGCAGTCGCAACACTTCGACAAGATAATGGTATGCGGCCCCAAACCCATGATGGTAGCCGTGGCCCGCTACGCCAAACAGCATTCCATCGACTGCGAAGTAAGTCTCGAGAATATGATGGCCTGCGGCCTTGGCGCATGCCTCTGCTGCGTGGAGAAGACAGTGAAGGGCAACGTGTGCGTATGCACCGAAGGCCCAGTATTCAATATCAACCAACTGACATGGCAACTCTGAGCGTACAGATAGCAGGACTCACCCTCCGCAATCCCGTGATGACCGCCTCCGGCACCTTTGGCTACGGTCTGGAGTTTGAGGACTTCGTCCCGATGAGCAAGCTCGGCGGCATCATCGTCAAGGGCACTACTCTGCTGCCACGCGAGGGCAACGACTATCCGCGCATGGCAGAGACAGCCAGCGGCATGCTCAACTGCGTGGGCCTGCAAAACAAAGGTGTCCACTACTTTGCCGAGCATATCTATCCGCAACTCTGCGACATGGACACCAACGTAATAGTCAATGTCAGTGGCTCGTCACCCGACAACTACGCCGAGTGCGCCGCTGTCATCGACACACTTGACCACATCCCTGCCATCGAGCTCAACATTTCGTGTCCCAATGTCAAGGACGGCGGCATGGCCTTCGGCGTCAGCTGCCAGGGAGCAGCCTCCGTTGTGCGTGCCGTACGTCGCAAATATAGCAAGACACTCATCGTCAAGCTCTCGCCCAATGTCACCGACATCACCGCCATAGCCCGTGCTGTGGAGGATGAGGGCGCCGATGCTGTCTCGCTCATCAACACCCTCATGGGCATGTCTATTGATATCGAGCGTCGCTGTCCGCGTCTCAGTATCGGCACCGGCGGACTCTCCGGGCCCGCCATCAAGCCCGTTGCCGTGCGTATGGTCCACCAAGTGGCTCATGCCGTCAAAATTCCCGTCATCGGACTCGGCGGTATCATGACCGCCGCTGATGCCATCGAGTTCCTTATGGCTGGAGCCACCGCCATTCAGGTAGGCACCGCCAACTTCATTGACCCCGCTGTCACTGGCAAGATAGTAGATGGCCTTAATCAATGGCTTGACAATCACAAACTCGCCGACATACACGAAATAATAGGAATAATATAAAGTCATTAAGACCTTAAGGTACCTACAGGCCTTAAGGAACTTAACAAAACAACATACCAGTTATGAAAAAATCATTCGTATTCCCTGGTCAGGGAGCCCAGTTCCCCGGAATGGGCAAAGACCTCTACGACAGCAACCC
>JAGCTG010000173.1 GCA_017963785.1 Bacteroidaceae bacterium
AAATGCTTGTTCGTCGGAGGTCAGCTTAACGGTGTAGAGGTCTGGCTCCGCGTCGCTGTTGATGTCTCGTTTCTCGTAGAAATCTGTTGCGCGCTTCATACACAAAGGCATATACCAATCTTCTGCCTTATTCATCAGCACGCGGTTGATTTCGGGTTCTGTGTACCATCTGCCATGGGTGGCATACACCAAAGCCTTGAGCATGTGGAGCTCCTCGTAGCTCAGCCGGGAGATGTCCTGCTTAAGGTTTACAGTCTTGGCCCATTTGTCGGCCTTCATGCTGAAGTTGCTCTGGGCCATAGCCGGCATGCACATCAGCATGCCTGCCAACAGCGAAAGAAAGAATGTCTTTTTCATAGGTGGAATGGTTATTGATTAGAGAATGGTTATCTGTTATTGGTTAGAGAGTCTAGATATTCTACAAATTTCAGTCCAAAGCCTCGGTGCTCGTAGCGCACATTTACTGGGGTGCCGTCGGCTTTCACTTCGCTAGTCCTCACACGGCCGTCAGGCTCTATCGTGAAATCCACCAGTCGGTGTGCCACGCGAGAACTAAGCCACAGGGGGCGTATCAGCTCCTCTTCAAACAGCTTAAAGAGAAAGAGTCGTCGTGCCATCACTTGGGAGTATTTAGTGGTCTTCACCACGCCCACCGCTATCTCGGGGATATTGTCGCCCGTTACATCGCCGCAGCAAAACTGGAACACAGGATACCTTAACTCCCATGTGGAGAGCAGGCTGTCTGCCACCCAGTACTCTATCGCCGCCGTAGAGTCGCCATGCTCGGAGAGCCTGATGGTTGCCGTGCGGCCGTCGCCCCGCCGATAATTGTAGTCATCATAGGGCTGGGATGCCAGGCAGAGCAGGGGAAGCAATAATGCTATCAGCGTCAGGCGTTGCATCGTCTTTGATTATATATTTGAATTCATCGAAATGAGTAAATCCCATCACTGCGAGCTGAATGCGCGAGCGGCTCACATTGCTCTTGGTGTTGTAGCCTTTTATTAAGGGCAGGCGCATCAGACATCTGTCTTGCAGACCTGCTTCAGCAATCCACTGCAAGTTGTTTATAAGCAGGTTGTTGCTGCGTCGGGTATATGCCTCGTAAATCTTGCTGTCCAGGTCTTTGACATCGATAATCATGCCAGCCAGCAGAGGTGCCACTTTCTGCACATTCTCCAACGGCACAGCCAGTGAGCTCTCGATATTAATCTTCCACTCCGGCGGACACAACTTCCTGAACTCGACGATGAAGTCGGGGTAGAGCAGGGGCTCGCCTCCGCCGAAAGTCACTCCTCCCCCCGTAGCCTGGAAATACAGGTCGTCAATCATCACCTCCTTTAGCAGGTTGTGAGCAGAGTAGTCCTTGTAGGTCTGCCCTTTCGCATCCTTGCATTGCGGATTGAGGCAATAGCGGCAGTCGAGCGGACAGCCGTGGAGTGCCACCAGAGTGGTGACGCCTTTGCCGTCAGTGGCTATGCGATGGCGACTTATAGCGAAGATGCAGGGCATAGGTCGTGAGTCAAGAATCGAGAATCAAGAGTCGAGAGTCAAGAGTTTTGAGCTGTGGTGTCAATAGTTTTTGCATCAACAGAGTCAGGCTGTATCTCTGTGCTGTCGATGGTGGCAGGAACATCGCCCACAACGGGGAATTTGCCTACTACCTGTCCTGCATTACGGCAGCTACTCACACCGGCGGTCAGAGCACTTATGCCCAGAGCCGTGCCCACTACCACAGCAGCGCGGCCCATAAGGCGACGCCTACGTATCTCGTTCTCGAGATGGCGCATCTCCTGCTCACATGCAGGGCAGGTGCCCTCGCAGTCGCCGCGGTGAGTACATTTGTTAGGGCTATAGGTGATGCCGTTAGCCTCTGCAATCTGCTTGCGGATCTTTTTCAGTGTTCTGCATTTCTTTTTTCCTAGATACATCTGTTTTCAATTTATGGGTTGGTGCTACAAAAATACACATTATTATATATTCACGCAAAGAATTACCCAAAAATAGTGTCTTATTCCAAATTTATTTGTAACTTCGTAGCCAAAATACGTCATTCATCATGAAAACGAAACAATTATTTCTGACTTTTGTCTTGCTGGCAGCAATGCTGACAGCTGGTGCCCAGGCCTTACAGAAGGACATGTTTTATATATTCTCCAGCACCCAGGCAGGCAACGCCACAGTTGTGTTGAGCGAGCAGTCGGGTATGTGGCGCATTGTGAATACAGAAATGCGTCTGGCATTGCGCATGAACGACCAGGGCGCAGTGGAGTGGGGCGAGCCGAATGGGTCAGACGAGCAGCAGAAATGGCACATCGAGAGCAAGGGCAACGGTGTCTATGTGCTGGCTTTGGCCAAAGAGCCTGAGCGCAAGGTAGAAGTGAAGCTGGAGCCCAAGCCGGAGCCCCTGAGGCCAAGCGCAGCAAAAGTCAATGGTAAAGAGCCAATAAAGAGCGAGGAGCCGGTCACAGCCCAGGCGCCATGGGAAGACGAAACAGTCTTTGCCATCAATAAGCTGCAGTCGGCAGCCTACATGATGCCATATCCCAACGAGGCAGCGATGCTGGCTGACAAGGAGCACTATGATAAGCCATGGACGGAATGCAAGAGTCAGAGCGTGAGATGCCTCGACGGAAAATGGAAGTTTCACTTCGTCAGTTCACCCGAACAGCGTCCCGACGCCAGCAAGGTAACGGCGCAGGCTGCGCAGAGCTGGGACGACATCGTTGTGCCATCGTGCTGGGAGATGGAGGGCTACGACCACCCGATATACTGCAACGTGGAATATCCGCACGACAATACACCACCGTTTATCAAAGCACGACCTGGCTACAATGACGAAGGCAAGAACTACGGCGTGAACCCTGTAGGTACCTACCAACTGAGTTTCAATCTTGACGAAGGCTGGAAGGACGGGCGCACTATCCTTCGGTTTGGCGCCATCCACAGTGCGGCATTCGTGTATCTGAACGGCGAGAGCGTGGGTTATACGCAGGGTGCCAGCAATGTGGCTGAGTTTGACATCACGCCCTACCTTAAGGATGGCAGCAACAACCTGGTGGTGCAGGTGCTGAGATGGTGCGACGGCTCATATCTGGAGTGTCAGGACATGTTTCGCATGAGCGGCATCTGCAGGAGTGTGTATCTGTATAATGTACCACGTGTATATGTGAGAGACCACAAGATTACGGACACATTCAACGACGACCTTAGCCATGCCGACGTTAATGTTGATATTAACCTTAATGAAAACGAAAACGTAGGTATAGTAGTGAAGCTGTTTGACCCGCAAGCAAAGCTGGTAGGCAAGGCCGAAGCGGTGAAAGAGGGTGACGGCACTTACCACGCCTCAATAGGTGTGGACAGCCCAAGGCTATGGAGCGCCGAGATACCTGATCTATATACAGTTAATGTGGTGCAGACAGACAGCAAGGGCAACGAAGTGATGGCCTTCTCCACCAAACATGGCATACGCAAGGTAGAGATAAAAGGCTCGCTGATGTATGTGAACAACAAGCGAGTGTTTCTCAAAGGCGTGAACCGCCACGACACCGACCCAGTGGGAGGCCGCACAGTGACGACAGAGGGTATGCTGAAGGATGTGCTGCTGTTTAAGCAAAACAATATCAACACGCTGCGCACTTCGCACTATCCAAACGATGTGGCAATGTATGCGCTGTGTGACCACTATGGCATCTATGTGTGTGGCGAGGCAGACCTTGAGGACCACGCTAACCATAGCATCTCGAGCATGCCGTCGTGGATTCCTGCTTTTGTGGATAGGGTAGAGCGCCTGGTGCGTATTTACCGCAACTACCCGTCGGTAATATTCTGGAGCCTGGGCAACGAGTGTGGCAACGGCACAAACTTTGACGCATGCTACAAAGCTGTGCACGAGCTGGACAATACGCGCTTCGTACACTACGAGGGCTCGTGGGTGAAAGGCAAGCCGTGGGGGGGAGCCGTGAACTCAGACGTCTATTCGGTAATGTACCCATCGGTGCAGAGACTGGCAGACCATTCGGCAAATCTGGAGAAGCCACTCTTTATCTGCGAATATGCCCACGCCATGGGTAATGCCATTGGCAATCTGGATGACTACTGGAAAGTGATACACAACAGCACCAGCATCATCGGCGGATGTATATGGGACTGGGTGGACCAAGCTATCTATGACCCACACGAGATGAAGCAGGGCATACGCCGTCTGCACACAGGCTACGACTTCCCCGGTCCGCACCAAGGCAATTTCTGCA
>JAGCTG010000023.1 GCA_017963785.1 Bacteroidaceae bacterium
AACTCCCAATGCATCCAGCGCTGCAAGCTATCCGCGAATCGGCGGTGTTGTCGGTCAGGTTTCCAAGTCAAGCAACGCCTTCGACCGCTGCGTTTATGCTGGCACCATCAATGCAGGCAACGCTGCCTATATCGGCGGTGTAGTTGCTTACCCGGCTTCGTCGGTTGCCGCCAAAGTCTCCAACTGTCTTTTCGTCGGCACCATCAAGTCCACCAGGACTGATGCCTACATTGGCGGTATCATCAGCTACAGCAATACTACGGCTTCGTCATGGACCAACAACTTGGCCGTTGGCAGCTTTGACTTGGCTTCTGGCTCAACACGCGCTGGTGTCTTCGGCGGATATGCCAACAAGAAGTCTTACAACAATAACTATGTATGCCTTGGCAACGGTCTGAACAAAGCCTATGGCAGCGGCACACCTGATGTGCCTGACGGAGTGACTGGCGTGGCAATAACAGAAGTTACTGCCGCTGAGCTCACCGATGGTACACTGCCCGCACGACTCAGCGATCAAAACTGGTCGCAGGGCACCAACTATCCTATCCCTGGCGACAACTCAACTATCACTGAAGCTGACATGACCGTTGATGGCATCAAGTACGCTATCACCTCCGACAACACCGTCGAGGTTACTTATCCTAACGATGCTACGCCATCATCGAGCAATCCTTGCACCTACTCGGGCTCCATCACTATCCCCGCCACGGTGACTATCAAGGGCCACACATACAACGTGACCGGCATCGGCGACTACGCCTTCCACTTTGCAAACGTCACTTCGTTGACCTTGCCCGAGGGCATCGTCAAGCTTGGCTACAAGGCTATCTATCAGACCAAGCTCACCGAGATAACCGTGCCCAACTCCGTTACCCTCATGGACTATGAGGCACTGGGCTACAACAAGCAGCTCGTCACCATCCGCTTCGGCGAGAATATCGCCGCCAACACATGGGGCGACAAGCTCTGTATCTACGGCGACAATACGTACGAGGTATATATGAACTGTAACGCAGTACCTACACTGCGCAGCTACACCTTCGACTTCAGTGGTGCCAACGTCCATGTGCGCCCGACGATGTACTCTGCCTTCAAGGCCGATGCCGCATGGAGCACTTACAACATCATCGGCGACCTCTGGATAGAGTACACCTACGCCGACCTGCAGGCAATGATTGCCAACACTCCCGTGCCGTCAGGTGCGGCAGTGGGCAGCGACCCCGGTTGCTACACAACGGCTAGCGTACAGGCCCTGAGCGATGCCATCGCTGCTGCCAGTGCACTCGACGAGACGGCAACTCTTGAGCAGCTCAACACTGCCATCAACGGCATCATCATCGCCTCCGACAACTTGCAGACCATCGAGCTACAGGAGGGCTACTATGCTATCGAGAATATGTATAAGCCTTACGCCCTCTACGGCGATGCATCCACTGCCGACACTCAAGGCCTGAAGCTGGAGACTCCCTTCGATGCCTCCAAGGAGAAGTTCTACTTCAAACTCACTCGCAAGGGCGGCAACTGGCTGATGCAGTGCGTTGACAACGGTATGTATGTCGGCACTATCATCGGTGCCAGCTCAGCAACATCATCCGACAAGAGCATCTCTCTTACCACTGACCCCGAGAACGAGCAGATTATCACTTGGGTTGCCGGTGGAGCATTCAAGATTCAGGGTATCTACAGCGGCTCTGCCACACTGCCTTACGCATACTACAACTACGGCGCTGTAACACGTAACTGCACCGATGGTGAGACCCGCATCCAGTGGCACTTCCATCCCGCAGTGCCCGGCACTTATCCGCTCGACTTCAATCTGGAGAACGGTCGCGTTCGCAGCTTCGTTCATGACTTCGAGTACACCGCCAGCGACGCCAGCAAGATTGGCACCTACAACGTAGCTCCTCCTGCTCGTCGCGACCAGCCAGTGCCTGCCACCGTATTCTGGACACGCGACGTTACCTCCACTGCCCAGCATCTCACATGGAGCACTGACGCATCCTTCGCCGATGCTACAACTGTAGAGGTGGACAACAACAACGCGTCCTACGAGATTTACAACCTCATACCGGGCAATACATATTATTATAAGGTAACTGCCACCGTGGGTGGTAGCGAGACGGAACTCATCAATTCTACCTTCACCACCACCGGTACCGTGCGCATGATTAAGGCCGACGGCATCTCCAACATCCGTGACCTCGGCGGCTGGACTACAGCCAGCGGCAACACCATTACCTACGGCAAGATATTCCGTGGCGCTGCTTTCACCAGCACTACCATCACCCCAGAGGGTATCGATGCAGTACGTGCCACTGGCGTCAGGGCAGAACTTGACCTCCGCGACAATAGTCAGGACGGCAGTATGTCAGCCTCACTGCTCGGCAGCGACGTAGAGTACAATCGTATCAAGCTTGCCCAGACCGCAAGCCACATGACCGGCCTCACGGGCAGCAAGAGCCAGTACATCCAGTGCGTGCAGTACGTGCTTGATTGCGTTAAGAATGACAAGCCCGTTTACTTCCACTGCGCTATCGGCCGTGACCGCACCGGCACCCTGGCATTCCTGCTGGAGGGTGTGCTCGGCATGAGCAAGAGCGACATCTACAAGGATTACGAACTTACCAACTTCTCCAATCTCAACACACCGTGCTCCAAGACCCAGCTCGACGATATGTTCACCATGATTGAGGGCCTGTCGGGTGCAACACTGGAGGATAAGTTCTACACCTACCTCACCACCGAGTTTGGCATCAGCGCTACCGACCTCGACGAGTTCCGCACCAAGATGCTCGGCCTCCCCGGCGTGCTCACTGCACCCGAGGCACAGGCCATCATCTCCACAGAAACAGCCAGCGGCGCCACCGTCGTTGACCTCAGTGCTTACACCTTTGACCCTGCCATCACTGCAACTGACCTCGCAGCAGAGGGTAACATCATGGTGATTGTGCCCGACGCTTCCAGCGTAGATGGCCAGAACATCATCCGCAACGGAGTGTGCCAGAGCCTCGTCATTACCGACAAGGCAGCCTTCAACCCGGGCGTGACCTTCACCGCCACTGCCGCCACCTACGCCAAGACATTGGCCGATGGTGGCTGGTACTCGGCAGTGCTGCCATACGACTTCACCATCCCTGATGGTGTCCAGGTAGCCAACAATGCCAGCATCAACGGCACCAACATCACATTCGTGGACGTGACAGGCACAGTAGCCGCCAACACACCTTTTATATATAAGAAAGAGGGTGGGGGCGCTATCAGCTTTGATGCCTCCAATGTGGAGATAGACCCTGCCGCCGACCCCGTCAGCGGAGTGCTCCGTGGCACCTACACCGGCTTCACAGCCGGCAACGCCACCGGCAAACTGATACTCAATGACGACGGCTCCGCCTTCGGCACAGCCACGGCCACGGCATCCATTCCCGCCTTCCGTGCCTACATCAACTCCGCCTCCGGCGCCAGCGAGTTCACCATCGTCATCGATGATCCCACCGGCCTCAACTCAATGCTCAATCCTCAATGCTTAATCCTCAATAATGTCTACGATCTTCAGGGCCGCCGAATTAATGGTCAATCCTCAATGTTCAATGGTCAATTACCAAAGGGCATCCTAATCCACAACGGCAAGAAAATAATCGTAAAATAGTCATCTACAATTATGAAAAAGAACAACTATATTTCTCCGCATGTTCAAGCCGTAAGGGTAATCCTGCCCAACACGGTAATGACTTCCGTCAATATCAACGGCAGCGTTGATGGCGAGGCACGCGCCAAAGAATTCTGGGGACACTCCTTCCCATGGGAAGACGATGACTATCTTTACGGCGACGAAGACGACATGTAAATAAAGCATGTATAAAACAAGGTAGGGGCCACAAGCCCCTACCTTATTTTATATGAACGACATTGCGGTTTGTGCCGATTTAGCTCATCTTTCGAATGGAAAATGAAAGATAGTTCGTAACTTTGCCAACGAGAAATCGAAATATAGCAACTATGATACATGAAGAAATATACGAGCCTCGCATCAGCGATTACAATAAGAATGGAATGCTATCACTTGAAGCGATACTCGAAATTGCAGAGAATGCAGGTAGTCACCATGCCACAAAGGCAAACGATGACATTATAGAAGGTAGTCAGAAAGGAATAGCTTGGGTGCTAGCAGAGTGGGTTGTAAAAATAGAAAGACGCCCTCATAGCGGCGAGAAACTGCATATCAGCACATGGACACGCAATCCCAGCCTGTCGGCTACAACGGTCGTACGCGACATAGTGATGCAGGACTCGGACAAAAACTACCTCATACGTCTGTGTCCTACGTTCGTTCTCTTCGACCTTGCCACGCACCGGCTCTTACGTATCTCCACAGAACTGTTGAAGAACTACAAACCAGAGGATAACGAGTGTATGGCACTTGACAACACACGTCTTCGTGAGCCTGCCACCTTCGAAACAGAGAAGATACTGCATTTGCGTCGTACTGACATGGACTTTAACGGTCATCTTCACAATGCCCGCTACATCAGTCTTGCCCTTGAAGCCTTGCCCCAACAGATATATGATGCCGACCAGTTCAAAGGCTTGCGCATTGTATATCGAGTGCCCCTCAACTATGATGACACCGTTATCGTCAGATGTCATACCGAAGAAGACAAGGCTGTTGTCTGCTTCAGCAAGCAAGATGGCACACTTTGTACCATCGTCGAGTTTCACCTGTAAGAATCATCCGAAAGGTTTGGCAATGATATAGTAGTTGTCACAAGTCCAACCCTTGGCGTGCCTGCAAAAGTTATAACAAAAACCATAAAAACCCTTTCGTTCAGGCCAAGACTTTGTCTTTGATGCTGCGCCTGTATGCTTTTCCTTGCAAGCAAGCTCGCAGTCAAAGCATGCATCCGCACCATCAATCCCTGCGGGATATGTCTTGAACGAAAGAAAAACCAAAATCACATTGTGATAACGATAGCGTTAGTGCAGAAGGCACGACAGATAACAGACGGGGGTGCCCCCCCCGGTACGGAAACATAAAATCATAGCCCCGAAAGGGCGACAGAAAACGAAAAGTAACACACCCCCTCCCCCTTCGGGTACTCCCCCTAGCTTAGGGGGTTTCTTATTTTTCGGACGATGCGTTTGCCCCGTCAGGGGTGCAGGGGTATTTGATGACTGCTGGTGTGAGCTCGCTCACAAAAAGTAGTAAGCAAAGACCACTGAAAAGCGCGTCAGCGCGAAACGCAGAGTCTTTTTCCTAATAGTTGTTAGATTCGTTAGATTCGTGGTCAGAAAAATGTTTCGATTAAGCCACCTAAGCCATTAAGCTAAATCTTACTGTGATTTATGTTTTTCTTGGATGTGCTGCTTAGCCGTAGGCTGCCTATGGTTGCCAGGCAAAGAGATGGTTAAGCTCGCTTAAACAGAAATTTGACTTGCTACTATTGGGCTATGCTCGCGGAGCATGCAGCACAGACAAGGGTTTTCTTTGTTTTTGTTTGATTATGTGGCTAGGCAGATTGTTTTGAGTTGTTGCCAGTGCCAACATCTATATCGTTACCAAAAGGTTTGCCCATAAGAACTATCCAAAAGCGTGGCCACATGGCTTCGCTTTTGTTTTCCCTCGCCCAATCTTACACAGACTTCGTGGATTTTTAAACCGCTCTCGTCAAATCTTACGCAGACTTCGTCAAATCTTACGCAGAGTTCGTGAAATCTTACGCAGACCTCGTTGAATTTTAAGCAGACTTCCCAGCCGTGTCTTCGCCGAGACACAACTTTGTCTTCGCCGAGACACAAGTGTGTCTTCGCCGAGTCACATGCATGTTTTCG
>JAGCTG010000174.1 GCA_017963785.1 Bacteroidaceae bacterium
AACGACACCTTGGGCTCGGCTGCCTTGCCTGTGAAGTTGAGGATGCAGTCAACGCCGATGGTGCTGTTGGTGTGGGAGGCGCCGACATTGAGGTCGCTGAGCGACACACTGTTGACACGGTGCACGCCCTTAAGATTGATGTCTGCCTCGGAGGGGGTGCCGTTAAAGCGCAGGTAGCCGCCCTGCTGTATATCGAAGTTTTTCTGGATGATATCCTTGATGGTGAGTTTGTAGCGACCGCTGTTGACGGTATAGAGTCCGTTGAGCTGGAAACGCCCTTTGTTATAGTAGTTGAGTTGCAGAGGACCGCTGCCACGCAAGCTCATATAGTCGCGTGTCACGGGGTCGGTAACGATATTGAGTGTGGCATCGGGGGTGGCGTTTATCTTGACGTCGATATTGACATCGGCGCCTCCTCCGGGTGTGGGCTGCTCATCAGCTTGGCCCTGCGACAGCGCTCGCTCTGCCAGCTGGGCGGGTGTGGGAGTGAAGCGCACGAAGTCGCGGTTTTCATCACCTCCCGCAGCGTTGGAGTTATAGAAGAGTGCGGAGCTACCCTCCTCCCCTACTGCGGTAACCTCACCAGTGATGTTCACGTCGCGGGTGGTGCCGTGCAGATTGATGTTGCCGGTGGCTGCCACGCTACCCCAGAAGGAGCGCGCCGGCTGCTCCTGCCAGTTGATGGTGAGGATATTGTTGAGGGCAAAGCCAAGGTCGTAATTGAAAGAGAAAAGATAGTGGTGGTTGACGCTGCCTCGCATGGTGGCTTGGTTGCCATAGGTGTCGCGCAGCGTGAACCCGTTGAAGTCGAGAGTGTCAGGGCGTATGTGGAAGGGCTGTGCCTCTGCGGTGTAGAGGGCACCAAGCATTTTGGGGCGAAGCTTGAGATAGTTGATGGTCTCGTCGGCCTCCATCTGCACATATTTGAAGGTGCCGAAGAGGTGGAAGTCGCCGCTGGTGGTGCCCTCAAGGTCGTCGATGAATCGGCCGAGGTATTTGTTGAGAAACTGTAGGTTGGTCTTCTCGGAGCGGAAGCGGAAGTCGAGATTTTTGTCGCGCAGCATGACGAGGCCGTCGATGAGGGTGGAGTCATCGGAGGTAGCCTGTGCCTTGGCCTTGATGGTAAGGCGGCTGTCGGGGATGTCGAAATGGGCGCTAGCATTCAACTCGCCAAGAGGTGCGCCGTTGAAGAGGAAGTCGCGCACAACGAGGTCTCCCTCCAGCCGGTGGTCGGGGTCAGCGGCGCTGTTGCGTATGATGCCGCTGGCTTTGCCGCCAAACTCTACGGGCTTGAAGTTGGTAAGGCCGAGCAGATAGGCCACCTCAACATCATTAAGTTGCACCTGCAGGTCTTTCTTGTCATCGAGGATGTCAGTATTGATGCTCAGATACTGCTGTTCGCGCGACACGGTAAGGTTGCTAATACGGAGGAAGTCTTTGCCATATTCTATGATGGCGGGCGATACCTGCCATGGTGTGTCAGAGATGTAAAATGTTGTGGGCAGCACCTGGGTAATACTCTCAATGCCACCGTGGGCTGCATGCCGCAGCTGTGTCTCGGTGCGGAGTGTACCATAGGTAGCGCGGCTGGCAGCGTTGCGCCAGAGCATCTCGGAGAATATCTTGTCATCGCGGCCAGCGAAGTGTGTCTCTATTCTTACTGGCATGGTACCGAAGTACTTGGTAGTCATCAGTGAGCCGCCCAGCGAGTCAGCACTGCTATTGAAGTAAGCGCTGGTAAGGTCGTAGCGGTTGCCACCCATCTCAAAGGCAGGTGCCGAAACGGTGAGGGTGGTGCGCCGGTCGCTGCCATTGACATAGCCCAGCACTTCTATTGGCTTTAATAACTCTACCTCATCTTGCAGAAATTCAGAGAGTAAGTCACCGTTGTTGAAATATAGCTTAAGGTTTTCGTGCAAGGCGTCGGAGGTTTCTGCGGCATTAGGTATAAGGGTATTCTCTATGGTAGCGAGGTTCTGCATTGTGGTGGCGAGATGGGCGAATAGAGGGCGTATCTCGGGCAGGTGGCGAGTGGCTTGCTGTTCCATAGCAGCTATGGTCTGGCTTGGGCGCATATTACCGTTAAGGGTGGCACTGAGTCCGTCTGCTTCGATGGTGGTGGTATGGCGGCCGAGGTTGTCGCCCTTGTACTGGAATTCTATGTTGCCGAGGGTGGCAAGATGGCCTTGCATCACAGCGGTCTGCCCCGTGAGGTCAAGATGGCCGCCGGCTGTGCGCTGTCCGTTGGCTGTGAACTTCAGCTGGGGATCATTGATGGTAAGCTGCGCAGTGATGTCACCGCCACGTAGCTGACCTGAGACATCGATATTGCTTAACTGATAGCCGCTGTAGCTGGCACTGCCTATGGTGGCCTTGGTTATAGCTTCGCTGATGGTGTTGCCTGGGCCGAGAGTGAGATTGCCGCTCAGGGTGCAGTTCTCCGCGCTGCCGCCCTCTGTGCGGAGGGCGAGGTCGCGGATGTCATATTGCACAGCATTGCCACGCACCTCTACATCGGCGGTTAGGTCGCAGAGATTGCTCTTGGTGGTGCCGCTGTAAATTATCTTGCTGTGATTGATGTCCAGCCGCCCGCTCTGTTCAATATTGTCTATTTGGGCGAGCAACGGGTGGTCGGGCAGAGTGGCCCCGAAGGCGCTGAACACGCCCTCCACTTCATCGCGGCTCAGACGCAGGCTGTAGTCGGCATCGACAGACTCTCGCGGGTCGAGGGCACTGTGTAGCCTTACTTTGGCAACCTCTCCCCTATTGCCGGCTATGTCTATGTTGGCGGTTATGGGGCGTGCACTGCCGTCATTGGCATTCTTGGTCTTAAGGTTGATGTCGTAGTAATAGAGGCCGGCGGTGAGCATCGACTGCGATTGCAGTTCATCCACCGCGAAAGCCTTATTCTCAGGTGCAGAGAGTTGTGCACTGACCTTTGAGCGGAGCAGCACATTATTGCCCAGACGCAATTCAAGCGAGGGTATATCGGCGGTGTAGCGGCCAGCGCCCGACGACTCTATAGTGCCACGCAGTTCCTCTATGCCCAAACCGTTGCGCAGACGCATCTCCATATTTCTTATACGCGCGGAGAGATTGTCCTTCTCGAGGCTCTTAAAGACGAGACTGGCATTAAGGCGCTCTACATCAATATGTTTTTTGTCGAAACGACTGTCGCTGCGGGGCTGGTCGAGCACATCGTAGGTTGCGGCCATATCGCGTAGCAGCAATGACTTTAGATTCAGCTCGGGACCTTTGGCGCCCGGCTTGGGCATAAGGCTGTCGATGGCAAACTGCCAGTTGCCTTTGGAGGTGGGGGTGTCTCTGTAGAGCGATGCCTTGGCGCCGAGCACTCGCAGACTGCTGATATTGACCTCGCTACGCAGCAACGGCAACAGCTCCACGGTGCCGATGGCACGGTCCACGAGCAATAGCTCTTTACCCTGCTGGTCGTAGATGAGCAGGGTGTCGATAGTGGCAGTGTTGAAGAGGTCAACGCTTACGCTGCCGACATCAACACGTGTGCCGAGCTTATCGCTGAGGGCGGTTGCTACCTCTCGGGCGAGACGCTCCTTGACGGACGGCAGGTGTGTCAGCAGGATAAGAGCCAGGTAGAGCAACAGGGGGATGGCTACCAGCGTGGTTAGTATGTAACGTAGTTTTTTGATGCTGCGAAGTTAATCATTTTCTGCGAAACACGTGGAATAACGCGCCAACAAAAATATCCGCCACGGGCGATAATGCCAATGGCGGATAAGTTAAGCGGAAAGTGAGGGATTGCCGCGCCCCCTTTCAGGTGCGCTTAAGCGGAAAGTGAGGGATTGCCGCTTTTTGCTCTCGCGGCTCTTATTTGCCAGCCCGCGCTTTGCGCGACCACTGGCGAGCCGCTCGCGATCCCTCACCCCACACGCAAAAAAGCGCCCCCTTTCAGGTGCGCTTAAGCGGAAAGTGAGGGATTCAAACCCCCGATACCCACAAGGAGTATACCGGATTTCGAGTCCGGCGCATTCGATCACTCTGCCAACTTTCCATTGCTGCCAATAAATTGCGATGCAGCCACGATGCCTGATTGACAACGCGGCTGCAAAATTAGTTATTTTTTTATTAACAGCATAGCCTTTGCTGTGTTTTTTTATTTAAGAATGTCTCTGTGGTCCTTACAGCCCCAGGTCTGACTTGATGGCATTGACTTTAGTCTGTGCCTCAGCCACGGCCCGGTCGTAGTCGGCAGCGGTGGGCATGTCGCCCTTTACCTCGACGTAGAACTTTATCTTGGGCTCGGTGCCAGAGGGGCGCACAGATATCTTGGTGCCATCAGCGGTGAACCACTGCAGCACGTCGCCCGTGGCGGGCATGTCGAGTGACGACTCGGCACCGTTGACAGTCTGGCGGAGTGTCTGATAGTCCTTGACGGTTACTACAGGACTGCCTCCAAGCGAGGTGGGCGGAGTCTGGCGGAAGTCGGCCATCATCTGCTTTATCTCGTCGGCACCACTCTTGCCGGGCTTGGTGACTGAGATGGCGTTCTGATAAGCGAAGCCATAGTCGAGGTATATCTTAAGCATAAGGTCGTAGAGTGTCATGCCGTTGTCTTTTGCCCAAGCGGCTATCTCGCAGAGGAGACAGATGGAGGCTGGGCTGTCTTTATCGCGCACCTTGTCGAAGGGCAGGTAGCCGAAGCTCTCCTCACCACCGCCGATGTACTTCTTCTTGCCCTCGTCGAGCTTTATCTCGCGGGCAATCCATTTGAAGCCGGTATAGACATCGCGTATCTCCACTCCGTTGCGACGGGCGATGTCGGCAATGGTCTCTGTGGTGACGATGGTCTTGACCATAAACTCGTTGCCTTTGAGCTGTCCGAGTTTTTTCTTGTTCTCAAGGATATAGTATGACAGCATCAGGGCTGTCTGATTGCCATTGAGTATGCACCACTGGCCCTTGGGGTCGCGGCACACTACAGCCAGACGGTCGGCGTCGGGGTCGGAGGCCAACACAAGGTCAGCGTTGAGCTTGTCGCCGAGCTTCATACCAAGAGTCATGGCCTCGGCGTTCTCGGGATTAGGCGACTGGACTGTGGGGAAATTGCCGTCTATCTCCATCTGCTCAGCCACCACATTGATGTTCTGGAAGCCCCATGTGCGGAGGGCGGCGGGAATGATGACACGGCCAGTGCCGTGCAGCGGAGAATAGACGATGCACAGGTCTTTCTGGCGATTGATGACATCCTGGTCGATAAGAGCCTCGTGCACTGCTGCGAGGTAGTCGATGTCCATCTCGCCGCCGATAATCTGGATGAGTTCTTTGTTGGGGGTGAACTTCACCTGGTCTATAGTCACCTTGTTTACTTCGTCAATAATGCCCGTGTCATGAGGAGAAAGCACCTGTGCGCCATCATCCCAGTAGGCCTTGTAGCCATTATACTCCTTGGGGTTGTGGCTGGCGGTGATATTTACTCCTGCCTGTGCTCCGAGCTGGCGGATGGCGAAGGATATCTCTGGCGTGGGGCGCAGACTCTCAAAGAGATATACCTTGATTCCATTGGCGGAGAATATGTCGGCTACTGTCTCGGCAAAGAGGCGCGAGTTGTTGCGGCAGTCATGGCCTACCACCACGGAGAGATTGTCCTTGTCGGGGAATGCCTTGCGCACATAGTTGGCAAAGCCTTGTGTGGCCATACCTACAATGTAGCGGTTCATCCTATTGGTGCCAGCTCCCATTATGCCACGCAGTCCTCCGGTGCCGAACTCAAGATTGCGGTAGAATGCATCAATAAGTGCTGTCTTGTCTTCGTTGTCGAGCATTGTTTTCACTTCGGCGCGCGTCTGCTCGTCGAAAGCGGGTGTGAGCCACTGCTGGGCAGCAGCAGTACATTGTTGTACAAGTTTTTCTTGATCTGTCATAGTATTGTGTGTTATTGTTTATTTCAATTCAAATTTGTCGCCAGTTTCGTCGATGATTCTCTTCTTCACTCTGTCAGGATAGCCAGGTGCTTTGAGCTTGGCCATAATGGTGTCGGCACCATGTGAACTGACTTCAAAGCCACCCTCGGGGAGGTCGATACGCTCTGTCATATCGTTGTATTTCACAATCAGATATTCGCCCAGGTCTATCCAGCGGCTCATCATCTTATCGGCCGACTCCTTGGAGTAGAGCGTGAGGAACGACACAGCCTTGGCGGGATCGTCTTTATATAGCACCATTGCAGCCCCCTCTACAGAACTCTGCGAAGCAGCAAAGGTAGAGTCGAGCTGGTCGCGCACCTTCTTAAGGTCGGGAAACAGCTGCGCATAGCGTGGATATACCATATTGCTTACCCAGTTTTGCACCCAGAAGGCAGACTTGAGGGAGAACTTCACGGCGTTGCCATGCTTCAGGGTATAGCATGCCGGCACCTCGGTGGCGCAGCAATACACTGGTGTGTAGGGGGTGGTATGTGCATCGTCGTTGGAGAACCACAGTATGCCGCCGATGCAGTTGGGCAGGTATGAACGCAGCTGGCTTATCATTGAGAAACTTGTCTGCTGAGTGCCTACGGGACGCTCGTTGAAATACTTCTTGTCATTGTATTCCCATGACAGGGGACGCGGACGGTAAGGGCTGAGCCATACGCCGGTGCCCATATCCTTAGTCATGTCAAGCACCGTGCCGTCATAGTGGTCGCGCATACCTACCATCACATCCTCTATGCCCAGCTGACGGTCGGGCTTTATGTAGAGCGGTAGCGGCTCGGCACTGAGATCAAGGCCGGCGGAGTAGTTGAAATATTTGTCCATGCCAGTCGTGTACAGATTATATACTGCCCACACGCGAGCCTCGCAGTAGCGTGCGCCACCAAAATCTATCGGGCAATAGGTGTTGGCGAAGTCAAAGTCAATGTCCTTGCCGTCGTAGAGCTTCAACTTACGGGCCACGCTGACCACATCCTTGGAGTAGAGCACCTGGTCTTTGGGCAGATGCATAAACTTATGGATTCGGCTCTGATTGGCGTGGCAGCACACCGCATCGTCGGGCACACGCACTGCCACCCACACTGCGCCGTGACCACCGGGGCCTTTGCCTACCATCTCCATGATGAATGCCTCGTTGGGGTCTGCCACGGAGAATGTCTCGCCCTCTGAGTTGTAGCCGTACTTCTGCACCAGCTCGTCCATCACTTTGATGGCCTCGCGGGCAGTCTTGGCTCTCTGTAGTGTGATATAGATTAGTGAGCCATAGTCGATGATGCCTGTGGAGTCCACCAACTCATGGCGTCCGCCGAAGGTTGTCTCGGTTATCACCAACTGGTGTTCGTTCATATTGCCCACTACATTATAGGTGACGGGAGCTTCGTCTATCTCGCCGAGATATTTGTTGTTCTCCCAGTCAAAAACCTTGCGCTTGGCTCCTTTGGGGTGAGTGCCGGCAGGGAAATGCTGCATCACACCGTAGGCTCCGTAACTGTCGGCGTTATAGCTCACAAACACACTGCCGTCCTTGCTGGCTTTCTTGCCAACGATGATATTGGTGCAGGCCATGCCAAACTCCACGCCTGCAAACAATACAAAAATCAGGATAATCGTTTTCTTCATGTTTATTATTGTTTATTGATTGTTCGCCTTAAAACTCAGGTCAAGTCCTTTCACCGAGTGTGTCAGTGCACCAACACTAACGTAGTCCACTCCGCAGAGGGCGTAGTCGCGGATGGTTTCCAGCGTAATGCCACCCGATGATTCTACTTCGCAGCGTCCGTTGATAATCTCCACAGCCTTGCGGGTGTTTTCCACGCTGAAGTTGTCAAGCATGATGCGGTCGGCGCCACCGTGGTCCAACGCCTGCTGCAGCTCGTCGAAGTTGCGTACCTCAATCTCTATCTTGAGGTTCTTGCCCTTCTCCTTGAGATAAGCCTGACAGCGGTCGAGTGCATTCTTTATACCACCGGCAAAGTCCACGTGGTTGTCCTTCAGCAGTATCATGTCAAAGAGTCCGATGCGATGGTTCATTCCGCCGCCAATCTTCACAGCCTCTTTCTCTAGCATACGCATGCCTGGTGTGGTCTTGCGGGTGTCAAGCACTTTGCATTTGGTACCCTCCAACTGTTTCATATAGCGTGCCGTGGTGGTGGCTATGCCGCTCATGCGCTGCATCACGTTGAGCATCAGTCGCTCTGTTTGCAGCAGTGAACGCACCTTGCCTCTCACTACAAATGCCACGTCGCCCACCTTCACGGAGTCGCCATCATTCATCAGCTGTTCCATCTGTAGCTCTGGGTCGAAGCGGTGGAATATCTTTTTTGCCACCTCTATGCCGGCAATGATGCCGTCTTCCTTTACCAGCAGTTTCTGCGCCCCCATAGCGTCCTCGGGTATGCAGCATAGTGTGGTGTGGTCACCGTCGCCGATGTCTTCGGCAAAGGCAAGGTCTATCAGTCTATCTACAAGTTCGTCAACGGAATACATCTGGTATTGTTTAATGTTTAAAGTTTAAAGTTTAATGTTTAAGGAGGTCGCGGCTCGGAGGCCGCGATGAGGGTTTAATGTTTAAGGTTTAATGTTATTTTACTGCCGACAACTTTAGGCGGTAGGTCACAGGCTTTTGCGGTATGCAGTATTCTTTCATTGTGCCTGGGCCGCAGCTGGCGTTACCCAGTCCTCGCTGTGCACCGTCGAGGTGGAGATAAACGAAGGGTTGCTCTTTCAGTTCCCACTCGTGGCGGGCGTTCATCAGGTCGGTATCAGTGTAGCGGCTGGCCGAGAAGGCTACATTGCCTTCTGCCTCAATCTTCAGGCCGTGGCCTGATTTGTCGGTCAGTGTCAGTTCGCGCATACCTGAGCGATCGCCCGTTGTCTGGGGCTTCACATAGTGCTCCATCATTCCGTCAACTGTGCCAACATAGCGGCCCAGCGTTACTGCGTCGTGACGGTCGCAGTAGTTCTCCCACGGTCCAAGGGCGTAGTAGTCCACGTATGTCAGCGTGCTGTCCAGTCTGCATACCACACCGGCGCGACGCAACTCATCGCTGTGGGGTGTGATAGTCACGTCCATCAATATCTCGCCATTGCCATATACTGTATAAACTATTTCTTGGTCTGCCAGCTCGCCTTTGCGCTCAGTGCTTATCTCCACGGCTGTTTGAGCGTCGTTGTCCCACTGAGTGTTCAGCAGGCCGTTCTCCTCCAGTCCGTCGGCAGTGTTGCCGAAACGGTCGTTTTCTATCCAGCGGTGGTTGTTAAACAAGAATCCCTGTCCCTGTGCCAGCATCTCGCGTCCGGCAAAAGTCAGCGATGTCAGCTGTCCGCTGAAACGGTCAAATGTCACGCTCACCTTGCTATTGCCAATACGCACGCTCTGGTCTGCGCTTTCCATTGTCAGGCGTTCCGACTTCTTGGGCTGAGCGCTTACTGCCAGGGGCTGCCCTTTGTGTATCACAAACTGGCGCTTGGCCACGTCGAGGTCATAGCTCAGACCTTGGGCATACTCGGGCTGCTGCTTATACACCACTTTCACTGTCAGCAGTAGCTCCTTGTCGCTCTTTGTCTTGAAGGCAGGCACCTTGACTATGGTGCTGTCCTGTGGCTTTACGTCGCCGATAGCCACATAGCCATTGTTTACTACGTTGCCGTCCAGCAGATATTCGTAGCGCAACTCAAAGTCCGCGAGCGAACGGAAAGCATAATTGTTCTTAACGCAGATGCTGACTCCTTTCTCCTTATTCTTTACTTCTAAGTCCACGTATTGATATCCGTACTTCACCTCAGCCAGCTTGGCGGTGTAGCTGCGCTCCGCTGTCACCACACCGTTACTGCAGAAATTGCCTTGGTGCGGACCGGGGAAGTCGTAGCCTGTGTGCAGACGGCGTATGCCCTGCTTCATCTCGTGTGGGTCATAGATAGCTTGGTCCACCCAGTCCCATATACATCCGCCGATGATGCTGGTGCTGTTGT
>JAGCTG010000175.1 GCA_017963785.1 Bacteroidaceae bacterium
GCCGTCTTCGTAGGTGATGACATAGTCCATGGTGGCGACGATGCCTATGTCGTAGGTGGCATCGCGGTCATAGTCGTTGCGGGAGGTGTAGTTGAGGCTGAGGCCCATATCGGTGTTCTGGTCGAGGGCATTGCCGTCGGCTGCGGGGAAGGAGCCTCTGCCGTTGAACATGGGGCTGGCGGAGGGCTTGACGCTCTTTTCCCACGAGTTGGTGGTGATGGGCTGCTTTACTACGTGGTTGTCGGCATCCACATAGGAGATGACGAGGTCTGCAACCTTGAGCATGTCGTCGCTAACGGTAAAGTGGTACTTCTTTTCCAGGGCGGTGGCTTTCTTCTGCTCGCCGTTGATGATGATGCTGTAGATGGCTACCACGTCGGCTGTGTTAATCTTTCCGTCGTTGTTAACGTCGCCGCGCTTTGTCTGTGCTTCGGCTGTTAAGGCAGTGAAGACTGAGAATTGGGAGCTGAGGATTAACAGCATAAAGAATAGAACTTTTTTCATAATGTGTTTTGTTTAAAATTAGTTGGTTGCGAATTTATAAAAAAATCACGAAAGGACATAAAAAATGTTATTAAAATCTGTTGTGTTTACTTTTTTAGTGTTTTTTTCTACGCGGAGTTATAATAATATTGTAACTTCGCGGGAAGAATTGGCTAGATGGCTTAGTGGCTCAGGTGGCTTAATGGCCTAGGTAGCTTAGAAGATAACGAAAAAGTGATTTTATGAACAAAAATAATTATTGTATTATTCTGGCAGGAGGTATTGGCTCGAAGCTATGGCCGATGAGCCACAACACTATGCCGAAGCAGTTTCTGGATCTTTTTGCCACAGGGCGCACGATGCTGCAGATGACCTACGACCGCTACAGCAGGTTGGTGCCGAAAGAGAATATCTTTGTCAGCACCTACAAGGACTATGCGGACATCGTGCTGGAGCAGCTGCCTGAGTTGAAGAGAGAGCAGGTGGTGCTCGAGCCTCTGCAGATAAGCACTGCTCCTGCTACGGCCCTGACGCTCACACACCTGATGGCCCGCAATCCCGATGCTAATGTTATCTCTGCGCCTGCCGACCAGCTGGTGTATGACAGCGCTGCCTTTGAGAGGCAGATAATGGATGGGCTGAGGTTTGTGGAGAAGGAGGAGGTCTTTCTGGCTATCGGCATCAAGCCCACGCGACCTGCCACGAGCTATGGCTACCTGCAGGCGAGCGAGGAAACGAAGGACGGCTTCTTCAAGCTGAAGAGCTTCACGGAGAAACCGAATATTGAGTTTGCACGTCTCTTCTGCGAGAGCGGCGAGTTTTACTGGTCAACGGGTATCTTCCTCTGGAACGTGAAGACCATGATAAAGGCAATGCATCAGGACTATCCCGAGATAGAAAAGATGGCTGCACTGGTCGCTGCCGGCGCCGATGTGGAACGCTATGGGGCTATTGTGACGGAGCAGTATCCACGTATTCGTTTTCAGTCGGTGGACCTGCTAATACTGGAACATCATGACTATGTGTATATCGCGCCGTGCACTTTCGGCTGGGCTGACGTGGGTTCGTGGAAGAACTACTACGATCTGCAGGGTAAGGATGCCGATGGTAACGTGGTTGGCGATTCGCGCAATTTGATGTATTCCTGTCGCAATAATCTGGTCAATGTTTCTGCCGGCAAGATAGTTATCTTGCAAGACCTGGAGGGTTATATGGTGGTGGAGAACGACAAGATGCTTGTGGTCTGCAAGAAGGATGACCCCGCTTTTGTGCGACGCATCATGAACGATGCGCAGATGAAGTTTGGGGATGAGGTGATGTGAGGCGAATTTGGCTTAATGGCTTAGATGGCTTAAATTTTCAACCTTCAAATTCAAATTGGGGGTTGCTTTGTGACTAACAAACAGTAAAAAAATAGATAAATTGTTATATCCTCTTCTTTTTGAGCCGAATCTGCACGAGGTGGTGTGGGGCGGCACACGATTGAAGCCTTATAAGGGCCTTCCCTCAGACGACACTCCCATAGGGGAGAGTTGGGAGGTCAGTTCCATCCCCGGCAGCGAGAGCGTGGTAAGTAACGGTCCTTATGCGGGGCGCGACCTCAACAGCCTGACAGATGAGCTGGGCGATGATATCCTGGGCAAGACAGTGATGAAGAAGTATGGCAATCGTTTGCCATTGCTTGTCAAGTTTATTGATGCGCAGCAGGATCTTAGTATACAGGTGCATCCCGATGATAAGATGGCTCTCGAATACCACAACAAGAAGGGCAAGACCGAGATGTGGTATGTCATCGACGCCAAGCCTGGTGCCTCTCTGTTGGCTGGCTTCAAGCAGCAGATAACGCCTGACGAATATCGGCGCCGTGTAGAAGACGGCACCATTTGCGATGTGCTTGCTCGCCACGAGGTTAAGGCGGGCGATGTCTTTTATATCCCTGCGGGCCGCGTACATGCCATCTGTGGCGGAATACTGCTAGCCGAGGTGCAGCAGAGCAGCGATGTCACTTACCGCATATACGATTACAACCGCCTCGGCATTGATGGCAAGCCCCGTGAACTGCATACTCAGTTGGCTTCTAAGGCGATAAACTACGAGGTGCTACCTGATTACCGCACCCATTATGTAAAAGAAAAAGACAAGGCTGTGTCAGTGATTGACAGTCCGTTTTTCGATATCCGCGTCATGGATATCTCGCGGCCATTCCATCGCGACATGAGAAAATATGACTCTTTCGTTATCAGCATCTGCATGAGCGGCAGCTGCGACATCATACCCCGTGGTGCGGGGCATGGCCCAAAGGTAAGGGTCAGTAGTGGGCACAGCGCTTTGGTGCCTGCTGCCATTGCGAACTACGACATTGTGCCTCTGACGCCCGACACCCGGATTCTGGAAGCGTTTATAGATAATAGGGGGTCGATGGTGTAGATGCGAGAGAAAAGAGGTAAGGAGTAAGGAGCCTGTTCGCTCCTTACTCCTTAAGTTTTTTAGATTTGCAAGTAACTCTTAAGTGCATCGATGTATGTCTCAAAGGCTTGCCGGCCGACAGGAGTAATGCGGCAGATAGTGCAGGGGCGCTTGCCCTTGAAGGTCTTCTCCACCTCAATGTAGCCGACGGCAGAGAGCTTGTCAATCTGCACACTCAGATTGCCTGCCGTTGCTCCGGTCTGCTCCTTGATGAAGGGAAACTCGGCGTCATCGGCGCTGATGAGCAGCGACATTACTGCCAGGCGTAACTCAGAGTGCAGCAGTGGGTCTAACGGTGTGAACATAGGCGTGTCCTCCTTATTTCTTGTATTGAAGGTAGATGACGATGCCAGGAACAATTAGTCCTGTCACTGCTACCGCAGCCATAACAAAGAGTTGCTCGGCACCAAGGAAATGCAGAGCACAGAAGAAACCGCCAATGCCAGCAATGATGCCGCAGGCTTTAATAATGATATTGCGCAGTACAAAACCCATAATGGTGGCCCCCATGCCAAAGCACAGGGAAATGATGCTTGTGATAATGCCAAAGACATAAACCTGCGGCGTGACCAGTTCAAGAGGTATAAGGCCCCCACCGATAAGTCCGAAGATTCCCCCGATGAAACCGCAGAAAATACCAAACGTGCCCCATATATGGCTCACAGTACGGCCCACAAAGTTAGAGGGCACAGGTGTCTGCTTGTTCCGGAGAAATTTCTCGCCCAGACAGCCTACTACCCATAAGGCGAACCATAAGAGATTCCATGCAGGACCGCCATGATTCTTCCATAGGTAGGCTATCAGCAAGGAGAAGACAACAACGCAGGCTCCCCACCATATCAAGGGGATGCCTATGTTCTTAGTGATGGTGCGTTGACTCTGCTCTATTGAATCGCGAATGATTTCCAGACTGTGCTCGGCAGTCATGTTCTTTTCTTTTTCCATTTTTGTTTGTTTTTTGAAGGTTTAGAGTTTGTAGTGTTTTTTGCTCTCTTGCGCCTATTCCTTCCTCCTGCAGAAAGGTAGGAATTTGCACTTTTTATCCGGATTGCGATGCAAAAGTAAACAAGTTTATAATATAAACCAAATTAAAAGAAAGAAAAGTTCCACATTTCAACATTTTTTAACATTTGAAGGCGTGGGACGGTTTACACTTTGTTAGTCGCAGAGCATCCCCCGATTTGAAAGTTGAATTTTTAAGCCACCTAAGCCATTAAGCCAATTTCTTTGGCGGCGATTTCCAATTCAGAGTACCACTGGGAGCCGAACATCTTTATCAAGGGGTCTTTGAGAAACTTATAGATGGGCATCGAGAGGCGGTACCCTTTTTCTACAGCCTCTTTGCAGATAGCCCAGCGGTGGTAGTTGAGTCCGTAAAGCACCTCATCGCCGATATGAAATTTCTTTACGCGAATGGGGTAGAGCGAGCAGGATATAGGTTTATTTACATCGTGGAGTCCCTGACGCAAGGTGCGCTCTATGGTACAGAGGCAGTTGCCCTTGTCGTCGTAGGTAGTGAAGATGCAGTCTTTACCATTGACGATGCCGGTTACGAGTTCGCCTTGTTGGTCAATGTATGCTATGCCTTGCTCCTCTATCACTTTGCGGGCAGCGGGTGAGAGAGAGTCTTCTATAAGTGGCAGGATGTTCTCTATCTCAGACACTTCATCCAGCGTGATGGGGGCGCCGGCCTCACCTTCCACGCAGCAGATGCCGCGACATGCCTTATAGTTGCAGCAGAACATCTCCTTGAATATGTCAATGGAGCATAGCACATTACCTACTTGGATGATGTTCATGGGTTAAGGGTTTAAGAAGTTTAAGGGGTTTAAGGATTGTTACCAGATTATTTCTTCCATTCCGTGGGAGCGGAGGAAGTCGTTAGCTTCTGAGAATTGGTGAGTGCCGAAAAAGCCGCGGTGGGCGCTGAGCGGCGAGGGATGAGGCGACTGCAGGATAAGATGCTTGCTTTTGTCGATGAGAGATTCTTTCTTCTGAGCATAGCTGCCCCAGAGGAAGAAAACGGCATGGGGACAGTGAATGCTAACAAGAGCGATGACAGCATCGGTGAAGAGTTCCCAGCCGTGGCCGGAGTGGGAGTTGGCCTGGCCCTGGCGCACTGTGAGTGTGGCATTGAGCAGCAGCACACCCTGCTTGGCCCAACGGAGCAGACTGCCGTTGGCAGGAGGTGGAGCGCCAGTATCGTCGCTTACTTCGCGCAGGATATTCTTCAGGGAGGGCGGCCAGCGTTTTGGATTGCAGGAGGGAGCTGCGGTGGGAGTGCCAAACAGATCGATCTGCGCACTGTCAGAGTGCAGTCCTTCTCCAAAAGAGAAGCAGAGTCCTTCAGCCTGCCCCTCTTCGTGGTAAGGGTCTTGGCCGAGAATGACGGCTTTCACATTGTGGGGCGGACACTCATTGAGGGCAGCAAAAATCTTATGTGCAGGAGGGTAGCAGGTGTTAACAGAATAGTCATTTTCCACAAACCTCCATAGAGAAAAGAAGTAGTCCTTCTGCATCTCCTTTGCCAGCAAGTCAGCCCAGGGCTTTATGATAAATCTATCCATGACAGTAGAGAATCAGGATGTCTTGTGCTTGGGCAGCAGCACATAAAGGATTATTGGCACTCCGAAGAACGGAGTGATGACATTGATGGGCACGGTGGTGCCATTGGAGGGTAATGCACAGAGCCAGTTGCAGACGAGTCCCAGTATGGCCCCTGTCAGCAATGTCATAGGAACCAGCGTGCGGTGGTTGGCAGTACGGCTCATCATGCGCACCATGTGAGGAACAGCCAGACCTATGAAAGAGATAGGGCCGCAAAAAGCGGTGCTGACGGCGGCAATCAGACCTGTCACAATCAAGATGAGCATGCGTGTACGCTTGATGCTAACACCGAGATTGCGTGCATAGGCCGAACCGAGGTGCAGTGCGTTGAGAGGTTTGATGAGTGTGACGGCCAAAGCGATGCACAGCAGCATAGCCCCTGCAAACATAGGCATGTTTTTCAGTCCTATGCCACCGAAGTTGCCCAGTCCCCATACAATGTAACTATGTACGCCTTGCTCGGTGGCTGAGTAGTTGAGCAGAGAGATGATGGAGGAGGTGAGATAGCTAATCATTATACCCACGATGAGGAGGGTAATATTGCCTCTCACATAGTGAGAGAAGAGCAAGAGGAGCGCGATAATACAGATGGCGCCCACGAAGGCAGCAGCCACAATGAGAAGGAAGCCACTCAAGGTGCTGTTGGCAGCGGCGAAGGTGCCGCCCAGCACTAGCATGACAAAGGCCACGCCAAGGCTTGCGCCGCTGTTAACGCCAAGTATGGAAGGGTCGGCCAGCGGATTGTGGAAGATGGTCTGGAGCATGAGACCGCTCACAGCAAGGCCCGCGCCGCACAGCATAGCAGTGAGAGCTTGTGGCAAGCGCGACTCGATGACGACAAAGCGGGTTACACTGTCACCTCCCTTGCCCATCAGAGCATCCATCACCTCGCTTGCATCCAAATGGATGGAACCGAAAAACAGATTGATGACAAACATAATAACCATGAATGTCAGCAAAAAGACAAGGGCGAAGGTGCTTTTGTTCATGTCAGTCAGGCGCTATGAAAACAATAATGATGCAAAATTAGTGAAAAGCAAGAGTATGACAAAACAATGCGTTCGTTTTTTGTTATAGTTTTTTTTGTGTAATTTTGCCTTCGATTTCTTGTAGCATATATTTTGAAAGACAGTTTTGTAAAACGATTGGGCCGATGGTTGCTCATGCCGCCACGCGAATGCACGCTGCTCTTTGTGATGAGTGTGGCGGTATGGCTATTGCTGCGCGCTACCACCAAATGGACGGTTGACAGCAACTGGATATATTTGCCCCACCTGTTGGTAGATGTGTATGTGATGGGACTCTTAGTTTGCCTGCTGCCCAAGCGCGCCAGACCATGGGTGCTTACTATTATATATATAATAATGTACGCGTGCGCATTCGCAGAGAGTTTTCTCTACCAGCGCTATTATATGCATTTCACTCCGCAGACGCTGACGATGATACAAGAGACTACTCCCACAGAGTCGTCAGGCTTTGTCAGGCTCTGCTTTGAGTCGCCTGTGTTTTGGCGCACGCTTCTATGGTGGAGTCTGCTTCTTATAGGACATATACTGTTGCTTATAGGGCGATGGTTTGCGAACCGCATGTGGCCGTACCTGAAGAATAGAGTAATGCCGTGGGTGGTGCGCAGTGTAGCGGTGGTAGCGGTGGTGAGTCTCTTCTGGTGGGTGCCGGCAAGGGCGGAGATGTTGCGCTTTATGATGATGGGAAGCACAGAGCAGGTAGAGCGAGTTGACAACGGACTCTTCTACTCCACGCCATGGAGAGTGGCTTATGCTTTGAAAATAGATCAACTGACCCAGCGCGAGGTACAGAAGCTGGCAGATAATATGCAAAAGTTGGATTGTGTGGCAACAGATAGCGGGGTTCCCAACATTGTGCTAATAATAGGCGAGAGCCATAATAAACATCATTCCGCCATCTATGGCTATAGCCTGCCCACTACCCCGTGGCAGAGCGAAATGGCGGAGCAAGGGCTAATGGTGGCGATGAGAGATGCCGTGACGCCATGGAATGTGACGAGCAGTGTGTTTAAGGAAATGATGTCCACTCACTCATGCGACCAGAAAGGGCAGTGGACTGACGGAGTGCTGTTTCCAGCCCTTATGGGAAGGGCAGGCTATAGAGTGGGCTTTATCACCAATCAGTTTTATAGTACCAATCGCCAGACCTCGGCCAATTATAACGGCTCCTTCTTTCTCAACAATCAGCCGTTTGACAGCCTATGCTTTGACTACCGCAATGTGAAGCACTACTTATACGACATAGGAATGTTGAAGGAGATGGAGAGCCAGTCGCAAAGCAAGAATTTCGTCATACTTCATCTGATGGGACAACATCAACCTTACGACGAGCGTCTTACCAAGCAAGGACATGTGTTTAGCCCAAAAGATATCAAGCGCAAGGATCTGACGGAAGAAGAACGCCGAGTAGTGGCCGACTATGACAATGCGACATGGGAGAACGACCGAGTGCTTAAGGCAGTGTATGATCGCTTTAAAGGAGGTGAGGCAGTAATAATATATGTGGCAGACCACGGCGAAGAGGTTTACGACGGCAAGATAGGAATGTTTGGACGCAATCACATGGCGGAGCCTACACCAGAGATAATGTGGGCAGAGTTTGAGGTGCCGATGGAAGTGTTTGTTACGCCTGCAGTAAAAAAGAACAGGCCATGGATTATGGCTGCACTGAAAGAGGCGGAGAACACACCTTTCGGCATTGATGACATGCCTCACCTTATTATGAGGCTCGGGGGCGTACAGACGAAGTATTACGACAGGGAGCGCGACCTGCTGTCGCCTGATTTCCAGGTGAGACAACGGCCCGTAAAGGGCGGTGTTGCCACCTATGAGGAGATAATGAAGAAAAAAGGAAGGAAATGAGAAACACCACTCTGCTCAAGGGCTTGGGCATACTGCTTATCATCACGCACAATTTTATGCACTGGCTGCCAGATTGTGTGGCGGAGAATGAATATACTTTCTCCACGGAGCGCATCGACTTGCTGTGCAGTTATCTGGCGCAGGGTGGACCACATGTGCTGTTGAATATCCTGAGTCATTTCGGGCATTATGGCGTGGCGATATTCCTTTTTGTCAGTGGCTATGGACTGGTAAAGAAATATGAGAGCGGTGCGGCCGTAAAAAGAGGACTTCGTGAGGATGCCTTTTTCCTATACAGCCATGCGGTAAAGTTGTGGAAGCTAATGGTGCCCGCGCTGCTGTTTTTTGTCGTGATAGAGATGATGCAGGGCACATGGAACAGACCAATGTCGCGTTTGTTCCCGCTATTAGGCTTTTACAGCAACCTGCAGCCTCACCGCGATTTGATTCTGGGACCGTGGTGGTGGTTTGGCCTGATGATGCAGTTCTATATCCTATGGCGTTTGTTGATTTACAGGCGTGGGCGTGCAGTCCTTTATGGTACTATGGGAGTGTGTATGGCTGCGGTGATGGTGATAGCATGGCTGGAGCGCGGCTCGTTGGAGTCCACGGAAACGTTGACTTGCTATTTGCATTATAATTTTCCATCGTCGATGCTGGCCTTTGGTCTGGGTGTGGCTGACGCTCGCTATGGCTTGGGGTGGCTGCATAGATGGTGGTCGCCATTGGTGGGACTGGCTGTTGTGTTATTGGGCAGTTTCAACGCAGGAATATGGACTATTTCATCGGCGGGAGCGCTGATGGTGGCTTTGGCTTTTGTTGCCAAAGAAGATGAAGATATCCGCTTTGGGCGTGTGCTCTATGTCAATGTGCGTATGGTGCTAGTCTTTCTTGGAAGTATCAGCGCATGGCTTTTTGCGTTGCACCCGGTGGTGAGGGAGTACACCATCGGTCTTGCAAAGAAGGGCAGCGACGGACTGCTTTACCTTTCTATCCTTATTTATTTGGCGGCAAGTATTATGCTGGCGTGGGTAGTTACTTACCTTGTAAAGGATAAAAAAAACAAAGTCTCTACACAATAAAAGGGCTTGTGTAAGAGTTAAGAGTTATAGCTTTTTTATGAAAAAGGAGATAAGATATATCTATCTTGTCGTGGCTGTTGCTGCGATTTCCCTGGTCTCGGTGCTTCCGTTGAAGGCGCAGTATGACCCGGGTTTTACCCATTTCTGGATGGTGGAAACCCAATATAACCCTGCTGCCGCGGGAAATACTGAGATGCTGAGAGGAATAGGTGTATATGACGCCCAGCTTACCGGCTACGAACATGCGCCGTCCACAATGCTTGCTGCCGTTGATATGCCACTGTTCTTTGTGGGGCCGCAGCATGGCGTGGGTGTGTATTTTATGAATGATGAGGCTGGATTCTTCTCAATGAAGAATTTTGCGCTACAATATGCTCACCATCTTAAGCTATTCGGAGGAACATTGAGTGTGGGTGTACAGGCTGACTTGCTTAACGAGAGTTTTGACGGCTCTAAGGTCGATCTTGAGGAAACGACGGGTGACCAGGCGTTTCCATCGGGTAGTATCGACGGCTCTAAGATAGACTGCTCTGCCGGCATTGCCTTTAAGTGGCGCGAGTTGAGGGCAGCTGTTTCTGTCAAGCATATCACAGCTCCCAAGATTCTGATGGGCGAGACGAACGAAATGAACATCAAGCGTTCCTATTATTTTACAGCCGGATACAATATCAAATTGAAAAATCCGTTATTTAGCATACACCCCGATGTTTTCTGGATGTACGACGGCGTGAACTCCAAGAGCTATATTCACACGCGGTTCCAGTATGACAATGGGGAGAAAATGATGTTCGGAGGACTTAGCTACAGCCCTTCCACTTCTGCAGCTATTATCCTCGGAGGTCGTTTTCATGGCATAGTGATTAGCTATTCCTACGAGGCTTTCACCTCGGGCGTGGGTTTTGGCAATGGCAACCATGAGGTGGTGCTTAGCTATGTGGCCCCGCTAAATCTGTACAAGAAGGGCCGCAATCGCCATAAGAGCGTGCGTCTGCTTTAATACATGAGAAAAAAAACAGTCATAGAAATTATCCATATTATACAAGATATGAAAAGAATTACAGACATAGTTGTCGGCCTTGTTGGCCTGTTGTTACTCAGCTCGTGCTTTGGTAAGGGTGGTATGCAGCAAGGAGGCGAAGTGGTCGGCGTTTCGGGCAAATCGTTTGTGGAGCCAACACCTTATGGAATGGTGAAGGTGGAGAAGGGCTTCCTTAGGGTAGGCCTTGCGGAGAATGATACACTTTGGGGCGCAGATGTGCCTGCCAAGGAGATTTCTGTTGATGGATTCTGGATGGACCAGAAGGAAATCACCAACTCGCAGTACCGTCAGTTTGTGATGTGGGTGCGCGACTCTATCGTGCGTGAGCGTTTGGCTGACCCCAATTACGGAGGCATCGATGCTTACAAGATACAAGAAGACAAGGAGGGCAACCCACTGGAGAAGCCTTACCTTGACTGGAGCCGCCGTATTCCTTATAAGAATGCAAGCGAAGGCGAAGAGTTGGCTATCAACTCTGTGTATACAGTCAATCCTGTGACAGGAGAGAAGATGCTCGATGCTTCGCAGATGAACTATCGCTACGAGATATATGACTATCAAAAGGCAGCAATGCGCAAGTATCGCCTGAATCCTGCAGAGCGCAATCTCAATACTGATGTTGCCGTAGATCCCAATGAAGTCGTAATGATATCTAAGGATACAGCTTATATCGATGATGATGGCAATATTGTAAGGCAGACCATCACGCGTCCGCTGTCATCATATTATGACTTCCTCAACACTTACATTGTAAATATTTATCCCGACACTACTTGCTGGATAAACGATTTCAACAATGCAAACAATGAGAAGTATTCCAAGTTGTACTTTGCTTCCAACGACTATAACGATTATCCTGTGGTAGGCGTTACATGGGAGCAAGCTACTGCTTTTTGCGCATGGCGCACGGAATATCTGCTTCAAGGCCTTGGCAAGGAAGCCCGCCAGATGCAGCGCTACCGTCTGCCCACCGAGATAGAGTGGGAGTATGCTGCTCGTGGTAAGGAAGGCAACCCCTTCCCCTGGGCAGACTCTACGATGAAGAATAACAAGGGCTGCTTCTATGCCAACTTCAAGCCTGACCGTGGCAACTATACCGAGGACGGCAATCTGATTACCTCGCGTTGTGGTATCTATGGCACCAATTCTAATGGACTGTATGATATGGCCGGCAATGTGGCAGAGTGGACATCTACCGTCTATACTCAGGCTGGCGTGCAGATGATGAGCGATATCAATCCCGAGCTGACCTATAAGGCAGCCATCGAGGACCCATATCTTTTGAAGCGCAAGGTCGTAAGAGGCGGATCGTGGAAAGATCCTGAGTCTATGATACGCTCCGCTTGGCGTCAGAAAGAGTATCAAAACCAGCCACGTTCCTTTATAGGATTTCGTTGTGTTCGCTCTCTTGCCTCAGTAGACAGTCCGCGTAACACACGCAATAGTGTAAGTGCCAGAAAGAGATAAAATAATCAGTAAAAACCAAACGAAGATATGAATATAGTAGCAGCTTTGCAGCGCTGGATGGACAGTAAGTCCGGACAGACTTTTCTAAACTACGCTTATAGCTGGGGTGCATCCGTCGTTATCTTGGGTACCCTATTTAAACTTACTCACTTACCAGGTGCTAACCTCATGCTTTTCATAGGTATGGGTACTGAGGTTGTGGTATTCTTCCTTTCTGCTTTCGATCGTCCTTTCGAGGAGAAACAAGAGGCAGCAGAGATTACAGCAGTTCAGCAGGGTACGGCTATCTCTGGTCCAACCTATGTTGGAGGCGGCGTTTCCGGTGCTGACTTCGACAGCGAGGAAACTGTTGAGGGCGCAACTGCAACTGGCGGCGGCACAACCATTATCGGTGGCGGCGGCGGTGGTGGAACTACCATCATCGGCGGCGGTGGCGGTGGTGGTGGCACCATCGTCATTGGAGGCGGCGGTGTAGCCGGCGAAGGTGGCGAGATGCCCGAGACTGTTGTTGGTGGCGAAGGTGCACCGGTGATTACTCCGTTTACTCCTTCCGAGGGTCTGCAGGCTGCGGCCGCACAGCAGGGTATTGGCGGTGGCAATCTGCTTGACATCATCCGTCTTGCCAACGAAGAGATGCTGCAGCGTGCTCAGGCGTCGCTTACTCCTGAAATGGAAGAGGCTTCGCGTCAGTATGTGGAGAAACTGCAGCTGCTCACCGAGACTCTTGATCGCGTAGAGAAGCAGTCGGCACGTCTTACCACCGACAGCGAGGAGATGACCAACCTCAACCGCACGCTTACCGGTATCAATACGGTTTATGAGCTACAACTTAAGAGTATCAGCCAGCAGATAGGCACCATTGACTCCATCAACGAGCAAACAAGCCGAATGGCAGCTCAGATAGAAGAACTCAACGGAGTATATGCACGAATGATAAAGGCTCTTACGGTGAATATGAAGAATGCAGCTAATCCTGCAGCCCCCGAGCTTTAACCGCCCTTAAGGACCTTAAAGACTCTAATGACTTTAATCGACCTTAATTAGAAAGAAATGGCAATAAAGAAAAGACCAATATCCCCGCGCCAGAAGATGATCAACCTCATGTATGTGGTGTTGATGGCGATGCTTGCGCTCAACGTGTCCAGTGATGTGCTCAAGGGTCTGCAGCTAGTAGGCGACAGCCTCAAGCGTTCTTCTGATAATGCCGAGGACGAGATAAAATCTATCTACGAGAGCTTTGCCGAGCAGATGAAGAAGAATCCTGCCAAGGTAAAAACCTGGTATGATAAGGCACAGATTGTGCGCAAAAAGAGCGACGAGCTATATAAGTTTGCTTCAGAACTCAAACTTGCCATCGCGCGTGAAGCAGATGGTAGCGACGGTCGTCCTGATAGCCTCGTCAACAAAGAGGATCTGGAGGCAGCAGGTCAGATAATGCTTGCTCCTGGTCGAGGGAAGGGCAAAGCGCTCTATGACATGATCAACAACTACCGCAACTTTATAGTAAACCTTATTCCTGACAAGCGTAAGGCGGCTATCGTTTCTGCTAATCTGGCAACGGATGTGCCTAAATCAGAGAGTACTCTCGGCAAAAACTGGCAAGAGTATATGTTTGAGGCTATGCCAGCTATTGCTGCTACCACCATGCTTACTAAACTGCAGACTGATGTGAAGCAGGCCGAGAGCGAGGTTCTCCATGAGTTGCTCTCTAATATCGATATCAAGGATATCCGCGTGAATGAACTTAATGCATATTGTCTCCCCGAGGCCACTACACTATTCCCTGGTGACGAGTTCCGTAGCCGTATCTTTATGGCAGCCATCGATACTACCCAGCGTCCGGAGATATACGTGAACGGAACTAAGATACGCCCCGACGGCACTTACAATTTCCGAGTGGGAGGTCCAGGCGAATATACCTTCAAAGGCTACATAACTATGCCAAATGCTGCAGGCGAGATTATTCACCGTGAGTTTACGCAGAAGTACAATGTGATTGCTCCTCCGTCGGGAGCCACTGTAGCCGCCGAAATGATGAATGTGCTTTATGCTGGCTACAGCAATCCTATCAGTGTGAGCGCCAGTGGTATCTCGCCCGACAAGATAAGTCTTACAATGAGCGGAGGAACCCTCACACCCAACGGAGGCAATGGCCATTACATCGCACGCCCCTCTGCAGTGGGGCAAGATGTCACCTTCAATGTTACTGGTGTGGTCAATGGCTCTACCCAAAATATGGGCGCATTTACTTTCAAGGTGCGCAAGTTGCCTGACCCAACGGCTTATATTCCTTATAAGGACAAGGACGGCAATACGAGCCACTTCCTCGGTGGACGTACGTTTGCCAAGGCTACACTCATGCAGACAGAGGGTATCGGCGCAGCCATCGATGACGGCTTGCTCAATATTTCCTTCAATGTGCTTGGTTTCGAAACCGTGTTCTATGATAACATGGGTAATGCTATCCCAGAGAAATCAAGTGGTTCTAAATTCTCTGAGCGACAGAAGGAGATGTTCCGTAAACTCTCTGCTGGCAAGCGTTTCTATATAACTCGCGTCAAGGCTGTCGGTCCCGACGGCATACAGCGCGACCTGCCGCAGGCTCTTGAGGTTATAGTCAGATAAACTTAAAAATTCAACTTTCAACGTTCATATAATGAAAAGGACAATTCTTTTGCTTTCGATAATGCTTGTGGCCATAGCTACTGTGGCACAACCGCCGGCTCGTGTGCGTCAGCAGGCTAATAAAGAAGCTGACAAAAACGCCAATACCCAAGCGCCGGTAGTCAATCGCCCATCGTCGGCAACAACCGCTCCCAAGAAGAGTGCTACCGATGCTTTGACAGGCACTTCACGCGCAGCACTTGAGTTTCCTACTCAAGGAGCGATGCCCGAAGATGTAGCTTGGCGTCGCGATGTATATAAGGTGCTTGACCTTGCTTCTGATCGCAATGCTGTGCTCTATTTCCCCGAGGAGCCGCAGGGCGACAAGATGAATCTCTTTACTTATCTCTTTAAGTTGGTGATGCGCAAAGACATCAAGGCATACGAATACACTATTGACGGTAACGAGAATCTTACTGCCAAGAATGTGATGCAGCCAAAGGAGATGCTCACTCGCTTCGAGATAAACTTTGAAACCAATGCTGAGGGTAAGATACGTGTTGATAACAGCGATATTCCCTCTGCTCAGGTAAAGAGCTATTACATCAAGGAGTCAACATATTACGACCAGAATACAGCGCAGTTCCATACTCAGGTTACCGCATTGTGCCCTGTGCGCAAGGGTATTGATGAGTTTGGCGAGGAGGAAGCTCCCACACCGCTCTTCTGGCTCGACTATGCGGAGATTAGTCCCTATCTCGCAAAGGTGGTGCTCATGAACTCCAACTATAACAATGCTGCGCAGATTTCTGCTGACGACTACTTCACCACCAACCAATATGATGGCAAGATTTACAAAACGGTGAATCTTCAGGGACGCGTGCTCCAGAATTATTGCGAGACGGACTCTGCTCTTAAGGCTGAACAGACTCGCATAGAGAAGGAGATAACGACTCTTCAGGATCATGTGTGGGGCAAAGACTCCAGCGCTGTCCAGGGCGACACTGTTGACGTGGTAATCGTAGAAGAGGGAAAGACAAAGAAAGCCTCGAAAAAAGGCAAAGACGACAAAGAGTCAGAGCTCAACTCCAGCCGCGCCCAGCTTAAGCGTGAGCGCACCACTGGCAGTGCCAAGTCGTCTTCTTCACAGCCGAAGTTCTCGGCTCGTCGTCAGCGCCATTAGAAAGACAGGTTATAGGGCATAGTGCTCAATTCTTATAGGTGCAGAAAGGTGGTTAGCCTCTCTGCACTTGTTTTTTCTTGTTGTGCCAAAAGTTTGTGTAAAGGATAAATAAAAAAGCGAATTTTGGGAATGATTTTGCGCGGTTGTTTCCAAAATAAAGTATCTTTGCCGGGATAAGTAAAGTGTACCCGAATCTAAGAATACAAATGTCAAATACAATGAAAAGATTTTATCTACACCTCTTTATTATGACAGCTATAGTGCTGTCGCTGCCTGAGAATGTTGTGGCATGGCAGATACAAAATGTTCCCATCAAGACTCGCTTCGCTGATGCGGTAGGTCCCGACAATGTCCTGCCAGAGTATCCGCGTCCTCAGATGGTCAGGCTCGCCCAGGCTGATGCTGCGCTCAGTCCGCTCAAGACATATGCTGTGCGCGAGGAAGCGGCCGGCGATGACTGGATCAACCTCAATGGACTATGGGACTTCCACACCACTACCAGTCTGTACTCTGCAGTGCCCACTAGTGGTTGGCAAGAGATATTGGTGCCGTTCTGTACGGAGAGTGCGCTGAGTGGCATCAAGCAGAAGATTGAGAACATGGTTTATCGTCGTAAGGTTACTGTGCCTGCTCGTTGGGATGGCAAGCGTGTGATGCTTAATTTTGGCGCTGTTGACTGGAAATGTAGCGTGTGGCTCGATGGTGATTCTGTAGGAAATCATCAGGGTGGCTACGATCCGTTCTCAATCGACATAACGAATAAGGTTAAGTTTGGCACGGAGCAGGAGTTGGTTGTGAAAGTATATGACCCAACCGACAAGGACTCCAATCCGCGCGGCAAGCAGGTGAGTCGTCCTGGCGGTATATTCTATACGAGTTGCTCAGGCATTTGGCAGACGGTGTGGATGGAAGCGGTAGGCAAGACTTATATCTCTGATCTTCGCATAACGCCCGACATCGACAATGAGCAGGTGAAGGTGCTGGTTACGGCTAAAGGTGACGATGTAGCTAATGCCACAGTGCAACTCAGAGCAATGCACGGTACTGTGGAAGTGGCCACTGCAGAGGGCAAAGTGGGTACTACGCTTGTTATGAAAATAGAGAATCCGGATCTCTGGAGCCCCGACCACCCGTTCCTCTATGACCTTCAGGTGAAACTTTCCGATGGAATGGGTAATTTTGATGCGATGTTGGCTTATTTTGGCATGCGCAAGGTCGGCATGGAGCAGGTGGGCAATCGTTGGCGCATGACTATCAACAATAAGTTCCTTTTCAATCTGGGATGTCTTGACCAGGGTTATTGGCCTGAGAGCAACCTCACTCCTCCCAGCGAGGAAGCCATCAAGAGTGATATCACCTTTATGAAGCGCATAGGTCTTAATATGGTAAGAAAGCATATTAAAGTCGAGCCCGCGCGATGGTACTATTGGTGTGATAAGCTGGGCCTTATGGTTTGGCAGGATATGCCGGGCATGAACTATGGCGGCAGCTATAAGGACATTCCTAATAACTCTGGTTGGTTCTCGCAAGAGTTGTTTGCAATGCTCAATAATCTGAAAAATACCCCAAGCATTGTGACGTGGGTAAACTTCAACGAGGCAGGTGGTCAGCACGACACGGAGTCTTATGTTAATCTGGTCAAGAATTTTGATGACACGCGTCTTGTTGACGAGGCTTCCGGTTGGACTCTCACTGGTGCCGGCGACATTAAGGATGTCCACACTTATCCTGCCCCCAAC
>JAGCTG010000176.1 GCA_017963785.1 Bacteroidaceae bacterium
GCCTTCTCTGTTAAGGACGGCAAGGTTACCGCAGTCAACAGCGTGATTGCCAATGCAGCTGCAGCCGGCAAGACCGTTTACGGTGTAGATGGTAAGAAGGTTACTTCCACTCAGAAGGGCCAGATCTATGTAATCGACGGTAAGACTGTTAAGTTCTAAAGACAAACCCCATTCTCCCCCTAAGCTAAGGGGAGTGGCCTTCGGGCCAAGGGGGTGTGTCCCTCTGATAATTTGGGAGGTGCCAATGGCGCCTCCCTTATTTTTTCCTCCTCCTAGGATGAGCTAGAGGGCTCTCAAACTTAGCGCGACTTGCCGAAAACTTAGCGCGACTTGCCAGAAACTTAGCGCACTCTTGCAGATTTTAACGCTGACGGCGTTGGGACAACCTCACCTTTTGCTCCAAGAACAGCTCCAAAAAGACAAATCTCGCCCCACTTTTTTTACAACAAACGCGTCCTTTAGTTATAGAAAAACTATTTTTTTGCTGAGGACGATGACTCTTTTGAAAAAAAATACTATCTTTGCAAATTGTAATAATAATGCAAAAATAATAGCTAAACTGAATTTTTTATTAACTCTTAAAACATTAACTCTATGAAGAAGTATTTACTTTTGATGCTCACCATCATCATGGGAGCAATGTGGAGCAGTGTTGATGCCAAGTGGATTATTGGCGAGCGAAAATCCGCAAGTCAACTCCATCCAGGCGACACTATTGTGCTGGAACAATCCAGTCGAGACAAGTATCTGGGCTATTACCTCCAGGCTGTTGACACCGAGAACGGCGTTGAGTGCCTTGAAGGAATTGGCGCTGGATCAGCATCAATCCTAGTACTCGAGGAAGGTCCCGAGGACATCCGCACTGGTGCACCTACCGTTTACATCAAGCTTCTTGAGAATGGCAAGTACATTGGCAAGAACGACAAATGGGACAGTGACCAGGGTTGCGGCCTCGTAGATGACATTGCAGATGCTGCAAACTTCCAGATTCTCTCTTGCGGTGAGGACATCCCCTGGTCAAATGTTTACGGTTTTGATGAGTACAAGACTGAGGAGCACTACAAGAAAGACGAAAACGATCTTACATGGTACATGGATCGCACTACCGGCGAGTGGTTCAACAAGAACATGTACAGCAAGGTACAGAACTGGGAAACTAATAGCAGCGGCCGTGGTTCCGACGACGAGTCTATCGGTCTCTGCTGGAGCAAGCGTACAGACAGCTTTAAGTACCTCAGCTACTGGTCGAGCATGAAGCCCAAGGTAATCCTTTGGAGCTACACTGACACCAACCAGTGGAACGCCTATAGCGCTACCTATGAGAAGAGCCTGCAGGATGACTTGACAGAGCTCATTCAGTCTTACATGGACGAGGGCGACTATGTTGCTGGCACCGATCCCGGTTTCTATGGCGAGGAAGCTATCGAAGCCTACAACACAGCAATGCAGGAGGCTCTGGAGATCTCTGTTATAGGTGCTACCGATGAGGAATACATTGCCGCAATGGACAAACTGAAGGCTGCTCATGCAGCTCTGCCCGCAGCGCGCGTACCCCTTACCGACGGTTACTACTACTTCGTTGTGGCCTTTGAGGCATACCTCAACGAGTACGGCCACGAGAAGGCTGCCTTCGTAAATGTGGACAAAGCCAAACTTTATCAGAAGACTTTCGATCCCGAGAATGTGGAGTTTGTCTTCGAGGTTACCAAGGCCGAAGAGCCCAATGAGTTCTGGGTAAAGCATTATGCTTCCGATATGTATATCGGTACTCCCGACGACTGGTATAGCAGGCCTATCCCTGCTGACGTGGAAAAGGATGAGCCGCAGAACATCCGCTACTACGACTCCGGCAAGTGCACCGGTAAGTGGTTCTGGTCGAGCCACAGCCAGTATTGGTGCTCCTACACCTATCTCTCCGGCAACGGCACTCCTGGTGACAACGACGGCGAGCTCTGGAACTGGGGCCAGTGGGGCGACGGTGGCGTTGTAAGTGACCAGTACAACTGTTGGTATCTGCGCAAGATTACTGACGAGAGCCTTATGGCTGAGTTCGAGGTTCAGAAGGAGCAGCTTACTCGTACTGCTGAGCTGAAGAAACTCGTTAAGGAGGCCGGCGATCTCTATGGCAAACTGTTTGTTTACGATACCGACTACTCTACTAAGCTGATCACCACCGTCAGTGGCGGTGCTGATGAGGAGCCGGGCGATGACAACCAGGTTACTTTCTCTACCATCCGCAAACAGGGCTTTACCTATGCCGATAAGTATGAATTCCTTATCGACGAGGATGACACCACCCACATGCAAGGTTCTGGCTACATGACCATCAAGCTCAAGGAGCCGAAGCAGATCCTTACCTTTGTATATCTCACACTCGACCCGAACGGCATCGGCTCCGACCCCGAGTGGCAGGAGAGAGGCGAGAAGGAGCGTCCGAAATTCGTTAGTCTCTATGGCTACAACACAGTTGCAGGTGACACCGCATTTGGTGGCCCCATCGCTACTGACATCGACATGAGCACTCTGCCCATGCCCGCTACTTACACCTTCAATTTCGGTCGTCCCGTTGACCGCATAGCTTATCAGGTTACTCAGAATAACAATGGCGGCTCCCGCTTCACTTTCTCTGAGTTCCAGATGTACGAGGGACTTGTTAACGAGAGTCTCTCACAGTACAACACAACCGAGGGTATGAAGGAGAAGGCTGATGCAATGAACGCGTTGATTCCTCAGATGAGCGATATTGCTGAAGCTAACACTACTACTGATGAGGATATTGAGACTATGCGCGCTGCTCTTGATGCAGTAAAGGGTCTGTATGCCGACACCACTGCTCTTGCAGCTCTTATTGCTGAAGCAGAAGTTATTCTCAATGGCACAGAGGTAGGCGATGGTATGGGACAGCTCTCCGATGAATCACTCAAGACAGCCCTCCAGAGTGCTATCGACGATGCACGTGCTACAGCATTTGTTAGTCCGCTTTCCGTAGCAACTGTAAATGCTGCTTTTGATGCTATAACACAGGCTAAGGATAATTTCATGGCTGGTGTCAAGAGTATTGAGGAAGGCAAGTGGTACTACATCGTAAACAATGATCCTGATACCCGCGCTGGCGGAGAAGGTGAAGAAGATTCCTTCTGCTATGGCAACGCCATCTATTTCAAGAAGAAGGATACCAGTAGCTCCCTCACCAAATGGGGTCTGTTCGACCAAGCCAGCATGAGCCTCAACGCCGACAGCAACCCGAAGGCTATGTGGCGCTTCGTGGCTGTTGAGGGTACTGACTATTATGCAATTCAGAACCTCTACACTGGTTACTATCTGGGCGATTATGCTGGCGATGATATCAATCTGCCATATAGCGAGACTCCTGTGCCTTATGAAATTGCTTTCGTAGGCAATGGTCAGTTCCTTCTCTATCCGCGTGGAGGAAAAAATAAGAAGAACTTCGCACTCTGGCCTGAGGGAGCAGAAAATGATGTGGTTTGCCACGAAGCTGCTCCGGGCACCGCTTCTGCATGGACCTTCATCGAGATCGATCCCGAGGAGCAGGAGGCTATCTCCATCAGCGACTTCAGCTACAACCTCATCGACGTGATGTCAGTTCCTTACGCAATTAAGGACATTGCCGAGGTTAACGAAGGCGTTCACACCTATGCTATCAAGAAGATTACCCAAGAGACCAACGAGGCTGGTGAAATGGTTACCACCGTTGAACTCTACGAGAAGAATGAGTTCAAGGCTGGCGAACCCTGCATCCTTGCACTCGGCGACTGGCAGCTCTCAGAGGAAGAGGCACCATATGAAGACTATGATCTCCTCATTCCGTTCCCCACAGGTGATATCGTTGACCACACTCATAAGTTTGTAGCTAATGGTATTGTGGGTAGCCTGCACACCACTACTCCCGAGCCTATCACCGCCGTTTCTGCCGGTAAGGAGTTCATTCCGTTTACCAGTGCGTTCGGTTCTCAGACAGGTGTAATTGATCCTTCCACTTATAAGGGCGAAGTGGCTGGCGTAGAAACTGCCGCTACTCTTGTGATAATTGGTGAACTCAATACAATACCCGACCGTGAGCCTGCCGACGTTAACGGCGACGGCAACAAGAACACCGCTGACGTAGTGGCTGTTTACACCTTCATCGAGAAGGGCTCCGAGAGCGGCTTCACCCGTGAGGCAGCTGATGTTAATGCCGACGACAACGTTAACACCGCTGACGTAGTGGCTATCTACACCGCCATCATTGGCAATAGCGAAAGCAATGGTTTCGTTAAGTCTGGCGCTTTCTATCCCGGCGCAGAGACCATCGACGGCAGCGACAACGTGTTGACCATCCTCGTGGAGAGCACCGACGACCTGGCTAAGATTCCCGTAACCCTGTATCTTTCTAACCCGACCAACGAGATTACCGCCGTTGAGGCAACCCTCGTTGCTCCTGTAGACGTAAAGAAGTTCCTCTATGACGATGAGGAAGATGACTTCGTTTATGACGCAGGTGATCGTTGCGCAAAGCACGCCCCGACAATGAGCGCCGGTACCGAGGAGCACGGAGCTGACGGCTTCTATATCTCTATTGCCGACAGCAAGACCCGCAACTTCAAGGAGAAAGAAGGTGCCATCATCAC
>JAGCTG010000177.1 GCA_017963785.1 Bacteroidaceae bacterium
TGCTCAATGCCGTCATTACTCTCGTCAAGGCTCATTTGAAGGTATTTTTTGTAGATAGGATCTATACCTTGCTTATTAAAGTCCTCCTCGCTTGCCTTGACAACCAAACGATGCCCTTCAATCTCTATCATGCCGGGTATCATAGCAAAATCACGCAGCTTTTCCTTAAAAGCCAGCTGCTCGGGAGTAGTTGCACTATCCGGCAGTGCCAGTACACTCTCCTGATACGTGGCGGGATGTTGCCAATCACTTGAGCCACTTTTTGCGCATCCGGCAAGCAACATGCCTGTGGTCAGCAACACAGTTGCAAAAACATTTTTTTTATTCATTTTTAAAGAGATAATTACATTGTTATTTCTTATCCTTTCTGCCGTCGAAATTATACACAAACTTCATGCAATAGTAATGATGGATAGAAAACGTGTCGCTCTCTGTCCTGGAGTTAGCCGTGGCCGTGTAGCGATGCGCCGTGTTCTGATTGAATATGTCGGCTGCAATCAGGCTTATGGTGCCGCGTCCGCGGAGGATATGCAGGTCCACTGAGGCATCCATCAGGAAGCGGTCTTTGTTCATGAAGGAGGACATGTAGCCGTCCTTGCCCTCGTATGCGGCATCCATGTTAAATGTCCAGTAGTCGTTAAGGTGATAGCTGCCCTCAAGGGAGAAGGTATAGTCCCAGTAGTTATAGTCATTAGCTGTGCCGGCGCTGTTGCTCCAGTTGGAGTTGACAAGCAGCACCCGCCCCTTGAGTTCCAGGTTTTCTCCATTGTAGGTTAGCGCGAGGTCATCCTGTATGCGCCTGTTGTGTTGCGCATTGAGTATACGGTCCTCCTCCCTGTTGGCTGCGTCCATTAGGAGGAAGCTGTATTGCTTGGCCAGGCTGAGGTTGAGGCGATTGCTGAACCGCAGGCGGTTGGTGGGAGTCCATTCGGCATTGAGTGTGCCATCCCATCGGTGTCCTCCGCGGATATTGTCCATCATGCTTTGAGTGACACCCGTGGTGCGGTCGTATATCATGAGGGCTCTCCATGGGTTATGGTCACGGGAGTAACCGATGCTTGCGTTGCCCATCATCTGCAGTTTGGCAAAGGTTCTGGAATAGCCGAGGTTGGAAGTAAAGTGGCGCGTGCTTCTCAGCAAGGGGTTTCCCCTGTAGATGTATAGCGGATTGGAGTCGTCGGTATATGCCATCTTCTGCTCAAAGTTGCCTGCTGTCTTGCTGTGGCTGGCACTGAAGGATAAAGTGCCTAACTTTTTCATGGTGTAGTTCATGTAGATATTGAACTTTGGCAGCAGGTTGGTTCTGCGGGCCACGGTGTCGATGCGCCCCCGGGCATATTCCATACGCTCGTTCTCCACCTTATACTCGAAGGTTGGCGTCAGGCTAAGATTATTCCATCTGTAATTAAGCTCCAACCCACCGCCATGGGCAATGATGTCGGTCTGCTTGCGCCGTGTGTTAACCGAGTCCTGAGCCAGCAGCATCTCCGCCTCGTCGGAGGGCAGATAACCCACCTTGTGCATCAGGTCATCCTGGCTTACATCATCCAGATTCCACCTGTAGGCGCGGTAATTGTTATAGTCGTGGGTGTATCTGAAATTGTATTTGGGCGTTATACTCAGGCTCTTTATATTAAAGCTCATGGTTGTCTGATTCATCGAGGAGCGTTCAAATATTCTTTGCATGTCACTCAATACGACATTCACATCTATGTTGCGGGTGGGGTTGGAAGCATACTGCTTGTCCAGCTTCTCGCTGTTGATGCTTCTGTTATACTGACGAGTGTCATACAGGGAATGAGAGTTGCCTTTCTTGTCTTTATACCCTATTTCCGAATGTAATCCCACGGTATTCTTCTTGCTCAGATTGTAGTAGTAGTCGAAAGAACCTGATGTCTGGAATTGTTTGCTCTCGCTCAAGCCCTTCCGTTCGCTGCTCGTTGTGGCCAGGGAACGCAATGAGTCTGTAGTGGCGTCATCGCTCCACATGGCATCGAGAGGATTGTCGGCAATGCCATACGGCGACGTGTTGAACACGGCGTTTCTTGATTCGCTGTGACCGTCGCTCTTAATGAAAGTGGCAGCGGCAGCTACACTTATTCTCCTTTTATTGTTTTGTCTGGTTATTCCGACTCTCAACGGCCTTATTTCCAGATTGTGGGAATAATTGCTGCTTTCGCCGGTGGAGTACGTTGACGAATTGTCACTCATGAAGTTCTCCGTCTTGCTGTGGCTGCCGCTGCGGGTGTCGCTGTGTTTCAAATACGTTTCTACAGTGTGTGCGCGTCCTCTGATTTCTTTGCCGTCAGATTTGTATAAACTATTTTGTGCAATTGCTCCTATATCCAAGTTGCGTACTGCTGCATCCGTTCTCTTCTTCAGGCTCTTCATTCCGTCGCTTGACGGCGAGAAATTGTAGTTGCCGTCACCGAGGTTGAAATACGAGTTAAAAGGGAATACGTCCGACAAGCGGTAGCCGTTGGCATTCAGGTTGTAGTAGCCTTCCGTCTGCGACAGGACTCCGATGTTGCCGTACCATTTCTCCATCCACTCGGGTTTAATCTTTACGTCAAGAACTCGTCTGCCCTTCCTGTGCTCACGTATATCCTGCTCGCTGCGCTTGTCATACACCTTTATCTTGTCCACCGCCTCAGCAGGCAACTGAGGCAGAAACTGCCTCACCACCTCATTCTCCTTGCCGTTCACCAGCATCGAGATATGTTGGCCGTTCCATGTGAGGCCGCCAAATTCGTCCACTACCACTCCCGGTAACTTCTGCAGCAGACGTCCTATGCGCTCTCCTTTTCGCAGGTTGAAGGCTATCGGATCATACACAATAGTGTCACCCCTGAAGTAGAACAATTTGCGCTTAGCCTTTACAGTGGCGCTCTTCAACAAGATATCCGACAGCTTCAACTTAACATCGCCAAGTTTGACAGTGTCCTGATTCTCCTTGGTGCAGATACGCGTCCGTTCAACATCATTATAGCCAATCAGGCTGAATGTGATGGTGTTTTTACCGTCCTGCGAGTTTATCTCAAAACAACCAGTAGAATCTGTCGGCGCTATCCCCGCTGACCCATACATTCCCGTCATTTCCCAGCTAACAGAGATCTGCACATGCGACAGCGGTTCACCCGTTTTCGCATCAACCACGCGGCCCACAAATATCTCCGCCCCCGCATTAAGGCAGCAGAGCAGTAGCAGCAAAGAGAACGCAAGCTTTTTCATACGTGTTAATTTATGCATCTATAAAGAAAGTGAAACCCACTTCATCGCGCTTTATTTCACCATTTGGCAAAACAAACTCCATCGTTCCTTGGACGATGCCATTGAAAGCATCTCTCTCATTGTTATAAAGAAGCGGACTCTTCTTTTGGTGCACTTCATTTTGACAATCGGGAACAGGAGCCAACACCTCGTCTAACTTATCCTGGTTTGACACCCAAGGATATTCGGCCTGCTCAGTCATAATGTCATCCAGTTGCGCCTTTTGCTCTGGGGTTAAAGAAATCTTCTTGGAAGGAACTTCTTGCGGAGACACATCTGCAGGCAAGGTGCCATGCTTTATAAGGTGTTTTATCTGTTCCATAGACACCCGTCGGCTCATACCATTGTCCACTGTCGGCTTAAATGCCACCGGAGTGCCATTAAAGCTGTAACCGGAAATCTTGTAATCAAAAGGTTTCTTGCTGTTCTTATCATACCAAGCCTCCACGATTAAATGAGCGTCATATCCGTCAAGGTTGGAATAGATCCGTCCGCTGATCTTGACCGTATCTCCAAAATACTCTCTTTTATACGGAGAGGCATAA
>JAGCTG010000178.1 GCA_017963785.1 Bacteroidaceae bacterium
AATTAGGCGAGGTCCGCTTAAGTTTTCGCGAGCTCCGCCTAAGATTTTATGAAGTCTGTTTAAGGTTCTGCGAGATTTGTTTCTTACTCCTTCTTCTTGGGTTTTTTATTGAGGCGGTAAATGAGGTGCGCCATGATGTAGCGGGGCAGGGAGTTGCGATATGTCTCGGTGCGGCCCTGCGAGTTGAGGACTTGGGAGATGTTGCTGAGGTTGCCGAGGATGTCGAAGGCATCGAGGGCGAAGGTGAGGCCGGCCTTGGTGAAGGTCTTGCTGACGCGGGCGTTCCACACGAGGTCGTTGGTGTTGGCGGAGCTACTGGCATATCCGCGACGGGAGTACATGGTGAGATCGGTGGAAAGCTGGAGGCCGAGGGGCAGGTTCAGGAGAGAAGTGAGGCCGTAGTGGAAGTCGTAGAGCGTAAGCGACTGGAAATCGTCTTGGCTGGATGAGGTGTGAGCTATGCCGAGGAAGGTTTTGGCCCCAATGGTGTGCTTGCCTATCTTGCGGTCAAGGCGCAAGCGCTCGGTGTAGCTATGTGTATAGACGGAGGAACGCAGGGGCGCGCTGCCATCATCCATGCCTATCAGGTCCACGCCGTGATTGATATGTCCGTGGGTGGTAGAGGTGAGTGTGGTCAGCTGCTTCTTATCGAGCGGCGCGGTGTAGTTTATATCAAGGGCCAGCTGATAGTTGCCGTTGATATTGTCGGGGCTATAGTGGCGCACGCCTGTGGCGGGGTCATAGACATAGCCGTAGGCAATGGCGTTTTGGGTGATGTCGTATGTCGGCTGGAAGCTTAGGACGCTCTTGGTCTTGATAAACCTAAAGGGCAGCCGCAGCGTCATGTGGTGGGTGGATGATTTGTGCAGACGGCTGTTGCCGAGGTAGATGTTGAGCGGGTCTTCGCTGCGTTCAAACTCAAGCAGCGATGTCATCTGCGGAGCCTTCTGGGTCAGGCTGTAGTCAAACTCGGCATACAGCATGTAATGCTTGGCTTTTATGTTGCGGTGCATGTGAAGAGAGGGGTTGAAGAGCACGAAGTCCTTGCGAGTGATGCCGTCATACACGCTCTCTGTGAGGTTGCCGCGGTAGTAATCAAGGCGATTATGCTGAAGAGTAAGCGGCATTCTTATGATTATATATGGATACTTTTTCCCCTCTATGCTATTAAGGGCAAAAGTGACATTTGCTCCTACATGGTGGTAGGATTGTGTTTCCCGCAAGTTGAAAGAGTTCTCTGCATCCATGGTGCGCAGACGGAAGTCAACCTCCGAAGGAAGCTCCCCAAGAGCATGGTCGCTCTGGCTGTTCCAGTCCTCCAAACGCGAGAGGATATTGTATTCGTAATTGTTACGGATGAAATTCTGTCCATATTGATAATAGAGGCTGCCCCACATCAGAGGCGTTTGCGGCTCCCAACCCAATTTAAGGCTGTATGATGAAGTGCGGTTAGGAGAATCATGAAGATATTTGTTACGGTAATCTTCATCCTGTCCCGTCACACTCGGATAGTCTATGAGTGTTTTTTGGAAGGTATTGTTGGCCGAGGCCTTATGTACGAAAATTCCTTCTACTCCGATTTTTTCTCCCAGCAAAGGAATGGTCAAAGACAGCGGAAGGTTCATATTAACATTATATCCGTCGCTCTTGCTCTCATCTATAGTGCGGTTGAGTGCAATCTGCCGCATCAGGCTGCTGCCTGGAGTGCGTATGGAGTCAATAATACCGTCACGGCAATAGTCGTATGGATTACGGTTGAAGGTAGCGCCTGCTGCAACATTGCGGCGGTCAAAGTGGTTGTAGTTGAAATACGGACGGAAATAACTTATTATTTCCTTTTCGGTTTTTGGATTGAAATGATACCATATGTTGTGATTAGTGCTGAAGCCCCAGTTCCTCGTTTTTGCGGAAGAAGCCTTGTTTCTGTACTGATTACCCGCACTTATGAAATCCTCGCTTGTCGTCTCTGTATAATTGTCAGCATCTGTATGGCTCACCTCCACATTACCCTCCAAGCGGAACTTCTCGAACTTTTCCTTGACGAGATAGTCAAAGCCAGCCTTCTTAGTGGCAAGCAGACCGCTGGGCATCTGCGCTGGTGTCCATTGCGTGTTCTCTCCTGGCTTGCGATTGTCGTTAAGGTTATTGATGTTTGCGTATATTGCCAGTCGCGAGTTATCGCTGAAACGCAGGGCGAAGAGTCGGGCCAGGTAGCGCTCCCTGCTGCCTGCACCGGCCTCCACATTACCAATCCACCCTATGCTGTATGCTTTCTTCAAACGCACATCCATGACATACTCTTCCATGTCCGGATTTCTGCCCATGAGACGCGACATTTCATTGGGACGGTTGTAAACATTTATGTTCTTGACCATATATGCGGGCAGGTTCTCCAGCATCATCTGATTGTCGCCACGGAAGAACGGCTCGCCATTCAGCAGCAGGCTCTCTATCTTCTTGCCATTAACAAATATCTCGCCGTTGTCTGTCAACTCCGTGCCCGGCAACTGGCGGATGAGCGCGTCGAGCATAGAGCCTTCTGCGGTATTGAACGCATCGGCATCATACACCAGTGTGTCGCCCTTGTATGTGAACTTCACTTTGGTGGCTGTAATAACAGTTTCACCTAGTGTGTGAGTCTTGGGCAGAGGCTTGAGCAAGATAAAAGGAATAAAGCGCCATGCCTCGTGTCTGAAAGGTTTAACGTCAAGAGTGTCGTGGTATGTTTCGTAGCCGTCCAATCCAATAGTCAGCACATATTTACCTCCTGTTTTAGGAACCTTAAAGCCATACATCTCCTGATTACTCCACGTTATCTTGTCGTTCATGGAGTCGCCCGCTTCGTCGGTGAACTCTACAATCCAATGCTTCGTCTTGTCCTCCCCTTTATCTTCTTGCGGAGCAGTCATCAGCACCTCGCCTGTATAGGCATTGCATACTTTGGTGTAGAGATAATATTGTGCCTTCGTAGCTTTTTCTTTTACCTTATCCTGCTTGTCTTGCGCATTGGCAGGGCTACAACAAAGAGCAATCAGAAAAACGGCGTAAATAATTCTTCTCATTTCTTCTTTCTTCCTTTATATTCTATACACCTTCTATATATTATACGCTCGTGATACCCGAAATTGGTCTAATTTCTCTGTTAAAAAAACTCAAATGGCAGGATTTTCTTATGTTTTACTCCGTTTTCTTCGGCTTCTTATTGAGGCGGTAGAGGATGTGGAGCATGGCGTACTGGGGAGTGACGTTGCTCCAGGTCTCGGTGCGGCCCTGGGCATTGATGGTGCGGCGCACGTTGCTCAGGTTGCCCAGCAGGTCGAAGGCATCGAGCATCACGGTGAGGCCGGCCTTGGGGAAGGTGCGCGAGAGGCGGGCGTTCCATACCAGCTCGTTAGTGTTCATCGAGTGGTCGTTGTATCCGCGGCGCGAGTACATGGTCATGTCGGTGGAGAACTGGAAACCGAGGGGTAACTGGAAGACACCGCCGAGGCCGTAGTCGAAGTCGGCGACGTTGATGGTACTGAAGTTCTCACGCCCCGAGGTGGAGTGCTGCCAGTGGAGGTCGGCCTTGAAGTTGAGGCTGGCCTTGGCGGAGAAGCGGGCATTGAGTTTGAGTGTCTCATTGATGTTGGTGGTGTGCACCTCGCTGCGGAGCTGCTCTATGAGATCGACGCTGTTGATGTAGGTGGCGTCGGTGTTGGTGGAGTAGGTGAACTTGCCGTCCTTGTCGAAGCGTGCAGAGTAATTGAGTTGGCCCGTGAGGTCCCAGTTGCCATTGATGTTGTCAGGCGTGACAGTGCGCACACCTGTCTGCGTGTCGTAGGTGTAGCCCATGGCGAGGCGGTGCCTGTAGATATTGGCGGTGACAGAAGTGTTGAGTTGTCGTTGCTTCTTCATGTTGCTATTGAGATACATATAGAAACTATGAGTACGGCCGGCCTTGAGATGTGGATTGCCAAGCATGATGTTGAGGGGATTGCTGTCGTCGCGGTAGCCAACAAGATTGTTCAGGTCGTAGAGATGGTGCTTCAGCTGATAATGAAAACCACCTGTCCACGGCCATGGGAAACCTTTGTCCGTCGGCCATATATCCAAAGTGGTACCATGGACAAATACCGTAGAATGGCGCCTGGCCAGAGTATCGAGCGCACCTCTCTCATATTGAAGGCGTTCAGATATGAACGATAAGGTTGGCTCATACTTGAATTGGGTAGTAATTTTTGGTTTGTTTTTGTCACCCCTGAGATAATTAAATGCACGGAATTGCAACTGTACTTCATGCTTATACATATCCTCGCGTTGATGATAGCTGTTGCCATTATCAAGAGCCAGCAACATTTCATCTACTGAAGGCAGTTCGCCCAACTCGTGTTCAGTCTGCTCGCCCCACGCATCGAGTTTGTTAAGCAGATAGAGCGAGCGCGTCTGTGTCTCACGCTGATAACTATGTCTATATTTTGCCCAGAAATCAAGATGATGCTTGAAGAAATGCATCTGCACTGTTCCTAATTCAAGCATATTGCTGAAGCCCTGCTGGTCATTGAGGTTATATCTATTACGGAAGTCGGTGGTATTGTCTTTCAGATACTGTAGATTGTAGTGGTCAAAGAGTTTGTCTCTTGAATCGGTAAACTTTATCTCGTCACTTACACACAGTGTCAAGATATCATTATGCGCCACACCAAAGAAGATGTCTCCTTCTGTTTCCACATTCAACTTATGGCCGCTACCTTTGGAGCTATTGACCAGACGGTTAAGCGCGTGAGTGCGCAGCAGCTGACCGGCGTTGGGAGCGGTAATGCTGTCGCGCCACTCCTTGCCGTAGGAGCCATAGACATCCTCATCAGCAGTAGCTGAGCCACTGCCAGAATTGCGCGTGAAATGATCATACTGCAGTTTGGGATGTAAGGAAATGAAGGATATGGCCATAGAACCTATGTCTATATCCTTACCTGTCCAAAAACTGTGGTCAGTGCTGAAGGAGGTGTTATGATAGTTAACGTTGTTAAAGGAGCGCCCGAAAGTGTTGCCGGAGGAAAGGAAGTTTTCGCTATTGGTATAATGACGTCCCTTATTGTCAACATGTAAAAGGCTTACCTTCCCCTTATAGCGCGCCTGGGACCAATCTATCTGACAATTAGCTCCCGTTTTATAGATATCATAGACGCTAGTGGCCTGCTGTAACGGTGACCAGTCGCCCTTATTGCCTGGATCATAAGCCTGGTTGATATTGTTGGCATTGGCATAGAAATTTAGACTGGAATTGGGAGTAAAACGCAATCCAAACAGGCGGCCGAGGAAGCGATGGTCGGTGCCGATACCTGCCTCGACATTGCCGATGAGTCCAATGCTGTATTCTTTCTTCAGGCGCACATCCATAGCGAGTTTCTTTGTCACGGTGTCACCCATCTGTTCAAGCATAAAATCCTTCTTCTCATATACCTTAATATTCTTCACCATGTATGTGGGCAGGTTTTCGAGCATCACCTTGCGGTCGGAGTTGAGGAAATCCTTGCCGTTGAGCAGCAACTCGTCCACGTGGCGCCCGTTGACGATAATGTCACCACCCTCCTTCAGTTCCACACCGGGTAGCTGCTTGATAAGCGCATCAAGCATAGAGCCCTCGGCCAGTTCGAAAGCGTCAGCGTTATATACTACTGTGTCTCCCTTGATATAAAACTTCACCTTAGTAGCCTTCACAACAACTTCTCCGAGTTGCTGGTCTTTATTCTTTTTTTCTTTTATTCTATGGATGTACCATGGCTTAGATAGATTCATCATTTTCTCACCCTTGTAAAGTTTAGGCACACTCCAGTTGGTGTAAGTGGTCTCGTAGCCATCAGCCTCGGCCTTGATAATATACTCGCCTGGTTGAGTAAGGGTAAATACGAACCACGCCCTCGGCTTGCCACTATAATCTCCGCTACCGGTTTTCCGCGTAATCACTACAGAACTATCCTTGGCAAGTAACAGGGAAACTTTACATTGTACAGGCTGTTGCGTTGCATCATCTACAATATAACCCCAAACTTCGGTGTCATACTTCTTTTCTTTCTTGTCCTGCGCATTTGCAGAGGATAGTGCGGAGGTAAGCAGAAGTGCGGACACCACTGCTTTTATTAGAGTTTTCATAAAGCTTTATATTGTTTATTTCTTTTTCAATTGAGAAGTTTCAATTCTCGATGTGATGTCACTTGCGTTTACATCCACACTTTTTGCTGTGCCACTGAACTTGCCGGTAGAAACACCGCTGCAAATAGCACTGACGGCGGCACAGTCCACCTTGGCATCCATAGTTGAAGCCCCGGAACAAACGGTGCGCAGGCTGCCACCCTTGAATGTCAAGTCGCTTTTGCTAGCTCCTGAAAGTATAACCTGCATAAGTCCTGTGGCCTCGGCAGCGACAACGCAATGCGAAGCTCCGCTGATATCCATCTTTACGTTTTCGCACTTACGCATTTGAGACAGATTCAGTTTGCTGCCACCACTGATGTTCCACTTCACATCCTTAGCAGCCATCTCTTCCACTTCTATCTGGCCCACTCCGCAGATATTGCCATCAATGGATTTGCAATCTATGTTCTTTACCTTAAATGCCGACACACCTTCAATGCGAACCTTCAGGACATCAGCCGAGAGACGACTGCTCTCAAAGACAGAGGCAACTTCAAGACAAATATTTTGCAGGCTAGGAGCTGTCAGATGTAGGATAAAGTTGTGTTCTCCATCAGGTTTGTCTTCTTTCCGTACATTACTGAATACTCTGTTTTCTTTTGCGTGCACCTTCAGTGTGCCGTTTGTAGCAGAGACATCCATGTAGTCAAGCCAGTCCGTACGACCCGTAAGTTTCACGCTGTATTTTTCACCCTGCGTATAGATAACTTTCACCACGCTGCTGACATCTATACCCGTAAAATTAGAAAGGTTATAAGTGCGCGTAGAGAAACGATTGTCTATATTCCTTACAGCAGTTACATCGGTAGTCTCGCCCGACGAAGCGCAGGCAATGCCTATAAAACTTGCCAGCACAATTACACAGGCTGTAAAATAGATTTGCTTTTTCATGTTATTATCGATTTTAGTTATTACTGATAGAAAAATCCGTTTTCACTCATAAAGTCTGCCAATGTAAACGTTCCCTCCAATGCAATAATTTTGAGAGAGTTTCTCGCAGAACTAACAATTAGCATTGAAGAAATGCCCGACTGCTCACGAAAAAAGACTTGCTTACTTGTTCCTTTGCTTGCACTTTTCATCACCACGAGTTCATACTTCTCTTTCTTAACAAAAGTTTCTACGTCTGCGAGAATCTTTGCTGAAGCCGATGACACGGATGACAACATCTGTAAACAAGACATTTTACCCTTCATCTTGGAAAAGTCTTGACTCGGAAGTGAGATTGTTCCCAAATCCATATTGTCAAGAGCATACTTGGAGATGTAGCTATAGCTGACTCCATCCATGTCCTTAAAATCCTCAAGGAACTCAATTTTTGCGTTGCCGCAAATGCAACACGCAAGCAGCATAACCACGGCTGCCATTCTTTTACAATAACTCGGTTTCATCGCTATAAATGTTTTTTATTGATTTCTTTGTATCTTGCTCTATCTCTTCAAACAATTCAAAAATTGCATTCAGGTCCATCCTCGCCTGCCTTGCCACGCCGGTAACTTCTTCAAAAGCCACCTCCGTGCATTGCTCAACTTCTTTTGCACATGAAGAAAGGTCATTTTGCGTCTCATTTAAAACAGAAACGACCTCAGGCGCCCCTTGTACCGTAGGCTGCTCCTCCTCAATCGAGGCGAAGTAGCTTTTCTTTTCCTTTATTTTATTAACCATCTCTTGCGTAGTTGACGCTGTTTCCTCTCTCTCAGGGGGCGTGCCTACGGCGATGGGGGCGGTATTTGTTTGAGGTTCGATGTTTGAGGTTTGATGTTTGATGTTTATGACTTGAGATTCGAGGTTTGGGGGATTGGTCACTCCGTTGCCCAGCAAGAAGGCAATGGCGATGCACGCAGCCGCAGCTA
>JAGCTG010000179.1 GCA_017963785.1 Bacteroidaceae bacterium
AACGTGCTCATCCCTGCGCTGAAGAAAGTGATAACACGATAATATTATAATGAAGAATTCTCTTCTTGTTTTAGTCTGCCTCTTTGTCAGCGGCCAATGGTCAACAGTCTGCAGCCAATGGTCGATGGTCAATCAGACTCTGGCAAACCCCGACAACGAGCCGAGGGAAGTGTTCCCCGTGCCATCGGAGCGGCAGATGAAATGGCAGGAAACAGAATTCTACGCCTTCTTCCACTACGGCATGAACACCTACACGGGGCTGGAGTGGGGCAACGGCGATGAAGACAACAATACCTTCGCACCAACGCAGAAGCCCGACCCCGAGCAGTGGCTGCGCCTGTGCAAGAAGGGCGGCATGAAGGGCGGCATCGCCGTGGTTAAGCACCACGACGGCTTCTGCCTGTGGCCCACAGAGACCACCGACCACCACTGTCAGAACTCCGGCAACGCATACGCCAAGCAGACCAACATCCCACGCGACTTTGCCGATGCAGCACGCAAGTTGGGCATGAAGTACGGCTTCTACATCTCACCCTGGGATCGCAACAGCGCCTATTACGGCACCGACAAGTATGTTACCGACGTGTTTCTCCGTCAGTGTTTCGAGCTTTCGCAATACGGCACCGACCAGTTTGAGATGTGGTTTGACGGTGCCAACGGAGGCACCGGCTATTACGGCGGAGCAGGCGGCTCACGCTCCATCGACGCCAATTACTATTACGACATACCCAATCTCCGGGACAGCGTACACCGCGTATGCCCCGACATCATCCTTTGGGGAGTGGGCGGCGAGGCACGCTGGTGCGGCACCGAGAGCGGCTACACCAACGAGACCACCTGGTCAATGGGCTACGGCTTGTCAGGCAACGAGAATGAGTGGAAGTGGCTACCCAGCGAGAGCGACGCCAAGGCTACCAGCGGCGGATGGTTCTACCACGACGGCGAGACGACCAAGGACAGCGAGACTCTCTTCAAGATGTACCTCGAAACCGTAGGGCGCAACGCGACACTCATCCTCAACTTCCCGCCCAACAAGGCTGGCCGTCTCACCACGGCTGACAGCACCCAACTCTGTGCTCTGGGGCAGAAGCTCAGTCAGAGGCTCGGCAACGACCTCGCTCCGCTGGCTGACGTCACAGCCTCCACCACTCGCAGCGGTGGTAAATACAATGCCACATGCCTCACCGATGGCGACAAGAATACCTACTGGGCCACCGACGACGGCGTTACTACTGCCACCATCACCCTCACTTGGAACCAGCCGCAGACCATCCACTACGTGATGTTGCAAGAATTCATCCGCAAGGGACAGAGAGTGAAAGGCTTCACCATAGAGACCACCGACGACGGCCTCACATGGACACGCCGCGCCGACAACATCCAGACCACCACCATAGGCTACAAGCGCATCATACCCCTCAACGGCAGCACCTCGGCCAGCTACGACAACGGCTACAGTGTGAAGGCAATGCGCATACGTATCACCGACAGCCGCGCCTGCCCGCTGCTGCACACCATCTCCGTTTTCTGACGCCATGAAGCACGCCTTATATATTATTATAGCATTCCTGGCCGCCCAGCTTACGGCAATGGCCCAGAAGGATTTGGTGCTCTTCGACACCAAGGACTACGAAGCGGTGGGTGTGTATGATGCATGGGAGAACTCTCCTTTCCGCGACGGCAGGCTGGAAGGCAACGCGGCCATAGTTGATAACCCCTACACCGATATCGACGAATTCCTCGGTTATGCACCCAACACCAGCCCTAAGGTGCTCGCCGTGCAGCGTTCTCGCTACGGCTCCAACCAGTTTGGAGCGCGCATAGACCTCACCGAGCCTTTCGCCCTCTCACCCACCATGCAATATGTGCACGTGCTCATCCATCGTCCTGTCGGTGGGCGCGTCATGCTCATCGGCCTCGGCAAGCACCGCGAGAGCGAGTGGAGCAGCCAGAGCAGCGACACCGAGCAGCTCTGGGTGCTGTCGTCCAGCGCCGTCACCCCGGGCAAGTGGGCTGACGCCGTCTTTGCCGTGCAAGGTGTGAACGGAGTGGACATCTACAGTCTCGTGGTCGTGCCTGAGTGTGAGTCACCCCACGACCGCACCGACGACTTCGTGGCCTACATCGACCAGATAACACTCTCCTCCAGCAGCACACCTGTGGTGCAGTATGAGGACTACCCCACCAACTTCAATAAGACCGACACCTACGCTTCGCGCACAGACCGAGGCATACTCAGCGTAGCCCTGCAGGGCGTGCGGACACTCACCATCACCTCAAGCCCCGCCATCGGCGACCCCCTCTACCGCGACCTCACACAGACAGCCTTCCCCGTCAAGGCTGGGCAGAGCGTCAAGCCCGTGATCGGCTACAAGGGCAGCTGGATGAGCGGCTATGCCTATGTTGACTATGGGTGCGACGGCAAGTTCAGCTTCGCCGTCAACACCGACGACACACCCGCCGACGGCAGCGACCTCGTGTCCTACTCCGCCTACAACCAGCGCAACAGCCTCGGCAGGCAGCTCGCCGACAACAACACCCTCGACATGCCCGCCTTCACCGTGCCCGAAGCCACACCCTGCGGCTTCTACCGTCTGCGCTTCAAGGTTGACTGGAACGAGACAGACCCAGCCGGTGCAGAGACCATCAGAGACAATGGCGGCGGCATAGTCGATGTGCGGCTTAACGTGCATCCCAACTATGTGAGCGTGACAGAGGACAACCGCAATGGCGAGATACTCGCTGCCGACGGCTCAAGCCTGCCCGCCACCACACCCTTCGGCCAACCACTGACCATCAAGCTCAATCCTGAGAATGGCTTCGCCTACAACGGAGTGCGCATACGCCACGGCTACAACCTCACTGGCGACAGCCTTGTCCACAGCACACCCCAATATGTGGATCACTACGCCTATCGCGACAAGTTTGATGACAACAACTGCCTCACCATCCCCGCAGAGTGGGTGGACGGCGACCTGATGCTTGAGGGACTCTTTGTGGAGAAAGACAGGAAAATTATCTATAACCAATAACCTTTTAAATTATTAACCGTTTTATCATGAACACACAAAAAATCATGGCCGACCTAGAGGCCAAGCATCCTGGTGAATCAGAATTTCTCCAGGCAGTGAGAGAGGTGCTCCTCTCAGTAGAAGATGTCTACAACCAGCACCCCGAGTTTGAGAAAAACAAAATCGTTGAGCGTCTTGTGGAGCCCGACCGCATCCTCACCTTCCGCGTGGTGTGGGAGGACGACAAGGGCGAGCTGCAAGTCAACCGCGGCTACCGTGTGCAGTTCAACAACGCCATCGGCCCCTACAAGGGCGGCATCCGTTTCCACGCCTCCGTCAACCTCAGCATCCTGAAGTTCCTCGGCTTCGAGCAGACCTTCAAGAATGCCCTCACCACCCTGCCCATGGGCGGTGCCAAGGGCGGTAGCGACTTCTCGCCGCGCGGCAAGAGCAACGCCGAGATACGCCGCTTCTGCCAGGCCTTCATGCTGGAGCTCTGGCGTAACATCGGTCCCGATCAGGACGTGCCCGCCGGTGACATCGGCGTAGGCGGCCGCGAGGTAGGCTACCTCTATGGCATGTATAAGAAGCTGCAGCGCGAGCACACCGGCACCATCACCGGCAAGGGCCTCGAGTTTGGCGGCTCCATCCTGCGTCCCGAGGCCACAGGCTTCGGCGCCCTCTACTTCGTCCACCAGATGCTTGAGGAGAAAGGCATCGACATCAAGGGCAAGACAGTGGCCATCAGCGGTTTCGGCAATGTAGCATGGGGCGCAGCCACCAAGGCCACCCAGCTCGGCGCCAAGGTAGTGACCATCTCCGGGCCCGACGGCTATGTATATGACCCCGACGGCATCAGCGGCGACAAGATTGACTACATGCTTGAGCTGCGCGAGAGCGGCAACGACATCGTGGCCCCCTACGCAGAGAAGTATCCCTCTGCCACCTTCTATCCCGGTCGCAAGCCGTGGGAGCAGAAAGTGGACATCGCGCTGCCCTGCGCCACACAGAACGAGGTGAGCGCCACCGACGCACAGCAGCTCATCGACAACAAGACCCTCTGCATCGCTGAGGTCAGCAACATGGGATGCACCGAGGAGGCAGCCACCCTGTTCCTCCAGAACAAGATGCTCTTCGCGCCGGGCAAGGCCGTCAATGCGGGCGGCGTGGCCACCAGCGGCCTCGAGATGAGCCAGAACGCCATGCACCTCTCCTGGACCGCCGCCGAGGTGGACCAGCGCCTGCATCAGATAATGAGCTCCATCCACGGACAGTGCCTCAAGTACGGCAAGGAGCCCACGGGCTACATCAACTACGTCAAGGGCGCCAACATCGCCGGATTTATGAAGGTTGCTAAAGCAATGATTGACCAGGGACCGATCTAAAAAGAAGTTAAAGAAGTTAACGCCCGCAAGCGGGCTAGAAGTTAAAGACAATACTCCAGCCTCAATCAAAACCTTCGACTATCGTCGAGCGCGTCAGCGCGATAACTTCTGAGCGAAGCGGTAACTTCTAGCAGCGAAGCTGCGATAACTTCTAGCGAAGCGATAACTTCCTATGTAATAAAAAAGGGGGAGCGGCTCAGGCCACTCCCCTTTTTGCATACAATATGTTTTGCCTATTCTATCGGCGCACCGAGCACGAGGCGCAAGCCAGTTCCGGTGAATAAATAATTAGGGAAGGTTAACTGGCGTGCCGTGACACGTGAATAAAACATATCGTAATTAAAGGCACTACCGCGAACCGTAGCATAATCTCCGAATGCCGGTCCCGTAGGATTAGTCTGATCCTCTTCGGAATAATTGGCATAGAGATCGTGGCACCACTCCCATACGTTGCCACTCATGTCGTAGAGACCGAGCTCGTTGGGAGCCAGCGAAGCCACTTCGTGGAGCTGGCTTTCTGAATTGGAACTTGTCCACGCCACTTCGTCGAGAACATCACCGCCGCTATACATATAGCCTTTGCTTTTGGCGCCACCGCGGGCAGCATACTCCCACTCTGCCTCGGTGGGCAGGCGGAACACCTTGCCGTCCAGCTGGTCAGCAAAGATTTCGGTAAGCCTGGCGGCGAAATTCTTAGCATCAAACCATGTTATCAACTCCAAAGGCATGTTATCGCCAATGGTTGAATAGCTTGGGTTATCGTCATACACAGCCTTCCAGAGAGCCTGCGTCACCTCGGTCTCGCCGATGGCGAAGTCGCCGAGTGTTACCTTGTGCTGCGGCTTCTCGTTAGCATTGGCAGCTGTGTCCTCCTCGGGAGCACCCATCAGGAAGGTGCCGCCCGTGACGGGAATCATCTTGAAGTCCACACCGTCGAGGGTGAAGGTCGTAGATGTGCCGGTGATGATGCGGTCATATACATATACCACGTCGGCAGTATTGACATTTTCATCGCCGTTGGTGTTGGCTGCCTCGCGGGTGAAACCAGAGGCCTCGCCCTTCTCGATGTAGTTGTAGATAGCCACCACGTCGGCGGTATTCACCTTGCCGTCGCCATTGGTGTCGCCGCTGGTCTTGGTTGCCGACACATGCCATGTGTAGCTGATGGTGCACTCGTGGCAGTAGCCGTCGTCGCCATACTTTCTGTTGACGACATTGGCAGGCTCGCCGTTGACAGTTGCCGTGAAGTCGTCGGCGAAGTACTTGGGCGCCACGCATATCACGTGCATCCTCACGGTGTATGCCTTGCCGGCTGTGAACGTCGGCTGGTGGGGGAACCACTGCGGCACTGTCTCGGAGAAGATGCCGTTCAGCAGCTCGTCACCCGTGGGCGAGATGAAACTCTCGGAGGGAGCTTCGCCAACGGTGGGTTCAGCTATCTCGCATTCAGCAAAGGTGATGGGCTCAGGCACACCGCCCTCGGGGATAGCCTTGATGTTTGCAAACCAGCCTACCCACGGGTCAGCATCGTATTCGGACAGCAGGTCTGCGGGCACATACAGCGTGGCATCCTCAGCGATATTGTTAAACTCATTGTCGCTGCCGCCGAGTGTCACCATGGCATCCTCGTGGCGTATAGTCACCGTCTTGAGGTTGGAGCAGTTGGCGAAGGCTAGCGGCTTGAGCTCCGTCACGCTGGCGGGTATGTCAATCGACTCGATAGGCATGCCGTAGAAGGCCTTGTTGCCTATAGCCACCGTGTTGTCGGGCAGCGTAGTGGTGTTGGCGCTGGCCTGCAGCACCGTGTTGCCCGTAGTCAAGATGACGTTGTGCTCCGCCGACGAATAATACTTGAGGCTTCTGTCCGACATGCTCAGGCTGGTCAGCGAGGTACAGCTGTTGGCAAAGCCCGCTGTAAGAGTCTGCACCGTGTTGGGCACTACAATCGACTTCACATCGACGCCTGCAAACGCACCGGCGCGTATCTCCTTGATAGAAGTAGGAATAGTGATATTGTTCACCGACGAAGCATAGCCTGCAAAGGCATTCTCCATCAGCAGCTCCAAGCCGTCCGGCAGCGTCAGGTCGCCGCTCACGCTGCCTATCTGGCCCTTGAAGCCGACAAACGACTTGCCCATGATGCCCACGATGGTGGTAGGCAGTCGCAGCCTCTTGAAGTTGAGTTCGTTGAATGAATACTGGCCTATGCCCGCCACTTCGAAGACATAGAAGTCGGTCATCTTCACGGTGCTGGGCACCGTCACATCCGAGCCTTCCTTGGCATTGGTGCACGGCACGATGCGCTTGCCCACCTGCTGTCCGATGGTGATACACTGGCCGCCCTTGCCCATCTTGTTGGGCAGCGCCACAATCTGGAACGCCATCTGCGCCAGAGCCTCCACCATATTCTTGCCGAGCGGGCTCATCACCGTGATAGTCGTAGTGATGATGTCGCCCACCTTGTAGGTCACCACGGGGTCGGTGGTGTAAGCCTTGATATTGTCGGCGCCAAACTGCGTCACCCACGACGTGCCGTCGGCCTTGTAGTCGTCGAGCTTATCGGCAGCCACATAGAGCGTGGCGCCCTCCTTGATGCCGCTGAACTCATTGTCGCTGCCAGCCAGCGTAGGCATATCCTCCGTACCGCGGATATACACCTCAGCCAGGTTGGCGCAGCTTGAGAAGGCGTTTGCGCCTATATCGATACCACTGTTTTTGATATCCACCTTGGTCAGCGCCTCGCAGCTGGCGAAGGCGTAGGTGCCGACCGTGGCTACTGTGGCAGGCAGCTCCAGCGTCGTCAGCCCTGTGCCTCTGAAGGCATTGTTGCCAATCGCCGTTACCGTGGCGGGGATGGTGAGGCCGCTCACGGGCATGCCGTAGAAAGCGCTGGTCTCAATGGCAGTAGCATTGTCGGGTATGGCAGTAGTGCCTGCGCAGCCCAGCACCAGAGCGTTGTCCTCGGTGCGCATCACCACGTTGGAGCCCTCGGGCGAGTAGAAGGTGGTGTTTTCTTCGCTCACCGTCAGCGAGGTCAGCGTGGTGCAGTTGGCGAAAGCCTCAGCGCCGATGCTCGACACACTCTTGGGCAGAGTCACCGACTCCACCGCCACATTCTTGAATGCCGACGTGCCGATGGTGGTCAGCACATCTGGCATATCGATGCTGGTCACCGCTGTCTTGTAGTTGCGGAAAGCAGCGTTGCTCAGCGTCTTGCACTTGGCAGGCAGCGTGATAACGCCCGTGGTGGGGCCTATGCGGCCTTCAAAAGCGTCGAAGGCAAAAGCGCCTATAGCCTGCACGGCATCGGGCAGAATGACGGCGCTGAACATCATGCTGGCAAACGAATAGTCGCCTATGCCTATCACGGTGTAGTCCTCCACCGTCTCTGGCACGGTCAGGACATAGCCCGCCGCGCTCGATTGCACGCAGTTGGTCACCGTCAGGCCGTCTCTCTTACCGTAGGTGGCCACGGTGCCTGGGCGTGTCACCTTGCCTGTTCTCGGCATCGACAACACCTGGAAGGCCATCTTCACCTTCGTAGTCTTGAGGGTGTGCATGTCAAACAGCGTCGCCTCGCCCATAATTATGTCGCCCACGGCGGCATACATCTTGCCCACTCCCATCAGGAGCAGCGCAACAACAATAAGAGTAAACTTTTTCATAAGCGTATCAATTTACAATTGGACAATTTACAATTTACTATTTATGTACTATTTAGCTATTTACGTGCTACAAAAATACACATTATTTATAATAAAACAAGAAAATGCTACTAAAAAAACGAAAACCAAAACGATAACGAAAACCAAAACGATAACGATAACGAAAACGAAAACGAAAACGATAACGAAAACATTTAGGCCCTCTCCTACCTCATTGCGGCCTACGAGCTGCAATCCCAGCGCGAACAGAGATAATTGCCGCCAAGGGCTCTCAGATTTCTTTATGTCGGCCCGCGCTCAGCGCGACCACCGACGAAATCTTCGCGAAGGCTTTGCCTTTCTGGCAAGAACAGCTTTAATTTCTGCAAGAACAGAGATAAATGTGAACGCGAACGGGGATAATTTCTGCAAGAACGCGGTAAATTTTAGTCCGCTCTCGTGTAATCTAAAGCCGTGCGCGTGAAAACTAAAGCCGCTCTCGTGAACGCGAGAGCGGACTTAGTTTTTCGGAGAGTGGGCTTTTGTCACATAAGAGTGGACTTTCTGGCGAGGAAATGGGGTGTTTTTGACATTAACATGACATTGACATTTAGTTAAATGTCAATTTTTAAGAGGTTAACACGCAGTATATCTGCACGTTAAGTCAAAATTGACATTTAACATGAGACCTATACTCCCCATTTCCGCAGGGAGGGCTGGCATGGTAGGAAGATATAAATAAGTAGATATAATATTATATATAATTATACTTATAATTTATTATTTGATTCTTTTATTATATTATATCTACTTCTTCTCCTGCTGGGCGTGGCGCCAGAAGTGTGGGGTGCTGCCCCCATGTTAAATGTCAATCTGGAGTTAAGTGCCAATGTATCAGCGAATTAAGGCGCCAAAAATTGACATTTAGCTAAATGTCAATGTTATTTTTCATGTTAATGAGGCAAAAAGTTACTTCACGAGCACCTTCTTGCCGTTAACGATGTAAATGCCAGGCTTAGTTAATTGAGCATTAATTTTGCGGCCCTGCAAGTCGTAGACTGATTGACCATTGACGATTGACGATTGACCATTAAGGTTTGAGGTTTGGGCGCCAGCGATGGCGGTTACATCATCCTCGCCGAAGTTGAAGGCATATCCTTTGACATGGGCGGTGGGATCGGAGAGCTCGAAATATGCTCGCTCGGGACCTACCACGGCGGTGGGGCCGGGATAGTAGATGGTGTTGTTCATGCCCATGAAGTAGATGCTGCTGTTGGCCACGGGGAAGTAACGGTTGTCGTAGGTGCCGCGGAAGGTGAGGTTTCCGTCTGCGCTGACGACATCGTTCATCGTCTTGTCGATAGTGACGCCATTGAAGGTCGGGCTGACAATGTCGCTGCATGTTGCAGCATTAGTACCATCGTAAGCCACATAGCCATCAGGCTTAGACCATTTGATGAGGTATGGCGCACCGGGATACATCGTAGAAGAGGGGATGAAGTATATCGATAACTCGCCCGTCTCGGCATTAAAGCCTGTCTGGTAAGGATAATCGGCTGGATCCACACTAGGATTCCATAAGGGGTAACGCTGCCCCTCTGAATTGAATCTGTCCTCGGCAGTCAGTGCTTTTATTTCGTAGTCATATCCCAGTGCTTTACCCAATTCCGTAGTTCCCAACCATTGAGCTCCGGGCGAAACGAGCGGCAGACAGAGCGTGTTCCACTCGCCGTCCTTGTAGAGTGTGCGGCCAGTGAGCTTTACGTTTACGGTCATGCCGTCCCAGAGGGCGATGAGGTCACGGTTGTCCTGACCATCGGGCAGTTCAAGCACAAAGTCGTCGGGCATCTCCTTCCAGACGAAGGTAGAAGTTGCCGTCTGCGCAGGCAGCACAGCGTAGGAGAAGTCAGGGTCGTTGGCATCCTGCTCAAAGGTGGAGGTCTGGGTCGGGTCGCCCAGCTTCTGCCAGCCGCTATATACCCAATTATTGTCGTGATGGCCCTTGTTCAGCTGCATCTCCTTGGTGATGCCTACACCGGCAGGGAGGGTAAGTATGTACACACCGCAGCCATCGAACATACCGTTGGCATTGGTTACGGCGTCAAAGGAGAAACTGCTCATGTCTATCTCGCCCAGATTGCCGCAGCCGTAGAACATATCGCTCATGTCTTTGACATTCGCGGTGTGCCAGCCGTTCATATTCAGTTTCTCCAGCTTACTGCAGCCACCGAACATGTTGGCTGTGCCTTCCAACTCACTGGTTTCCACTTTGCTCAGGTCCATCTCTGTGCAGTTAGTGAAGTTGTAGAATAGTCCGCTGGTACTCTTGGTGAAGCGTGGGCCATAATCATCGGCAACCACTTTTGTCACCTCGCTTTTGTGCTCTGTTACATCGGTGTCGAAACCGTTGCCGCTGATGTTATTAAACGTGCCGTACTTCAGCGTCAGCACGCCGTTCTCGAAGGTGTATTTCTTCACAAACTCGGCGCTGACGGTCACATTGCTGGCAGGCATGTGGAAGAAGCCGTACTCGTCATATTCTATCTCATTGTTGTCAGCATCCTTCACCGTCAGCGATTTCAGCAGATAGTAGTTATTGCGCGCCACACTGATATAGACAGGCGCACCTGCGGAGGCTTCTGTCTTATTGGTGTGTACGTTGCCACCCGTGATGTTGCCCGGTGAAGTGATAGTGTAGGTCACCGCGTCGTTGGGCACAATGGCCACGTTCTCCTCTGGCATAGTCAGCGAATAAACACCAGCATCATAACCCAGCGCACCGCCGCAGCTGGGAGCGTATGCGCCGTTGCCGCCCAAGGCGGTGAAGGTGATGACAGTTTCCTTCGGCGCCCAGATAGTGCCATCGTATGTCACTCCCGTCGTGCCAGTCTGCGTAATGCTGACGCCATTGCCACCTGTCACACCATAGGCTCTGTTGCCATCGCCCCACAGATTGATAGTAGCATCAAAGCAGTTGGTGGTCGTCACCGTGGCACCATCAGCCTTAGCTCCAAAAATCCAGTTTTCCGCCGTCTCGCTGTCCACAGCGGTTACCGAGCCGTCGAAGACGCAGTTCTCCAGTATCGTCGTGCCGCTCAGAGCCTTACCCACGATGCCTGACGAGCCAGCGCCACCCATAATATAGCCATTCACGAGCAGGTTTTTGATGGTAGCACCGCTGACGTAGGGGAACAGCGCTGTGCAGGCTACATTCTTGTTCTCAAAGATATTGGCTGTTACAGTGAAGTATTCGCGCTGCCCGTCGATGGTGCCGGCAAAGGGATTATCCGCCGTGCCCATCGTTGCCGTAGCGCAGAAACTGTTGATGATGCGGAAGTGCTTACCCGCCGTGGCGCAGCCGTTGGCCACGTCTTCGCAGGCCTTGCGCCACTGCGTAGAGTTGCTAATCTCAAAGGGATGCTCTGCCGTGCCATCGCCTCTGGCATAGCCTGCCAGACTCTGCTGCACTTCTGGAGTACCGTTAGTCGGGTACTTCTCCACGCGTGTCTCGCCGAAGAAGCCTTGCTCCAGCGTCATCGAGCCTGAATTATATATGGTCATTCCACCGTAGACTCGCAGTGTGCCTTTCACGCTCAAACTGCTACCTGAATTATAGATGCCATAAATTGAGCCACGGAAAACAAAATCTCCATTGAGCGCCAGTGAGCCGCCGTTCACCTGAATAGCTACCTCGTCTGCTGCGTTGCTCATCTTATAATATCCTTTCACAGTCAGGTCGATGCCTGTGGAACGGATGGCAAAGTCTGTCGTGGGATGGTCGAGCGTAAGCGTCTGCGTCTCGGGGTCATACGATGCTGCGCCGTCGCCCAAAATGTTTGTACGGTTCACGGCGTTCACCTGTGTGCTGCCCAGCCAGAGATTATATTCCTCCACTTTGTGGAGCGTGCGGGTGCCGTCCACCGACTCATCAACCACTAAGTTGCCTTTGCTCACAGTACCACAGGTGCCGTTCTCGCCTGCGCCAATGGGCTGGGCGCCCTTGCCGGCGATAGCGGTCACACACATTATACCATTTTCGATGCTAATAGTGCCGCACGAGCCATTCTTGCCACTGCCGATGGCCGCTGCATAGTCGCCGCCCGTGGCTGTAATAGTGCCGCCCTCGATGACGATATTGCCACAGGCCTCGCCCTCCTTACTGCCGATGGCTGCCGCTCCGTTCCCTCCAATGACTGTCAGTGAGCCGTTGCCTTGGATGGTCAGCGTCTTGCCCTGAGGCACGAGGATGGCAGGAGCGTTTGGGCCGCCCTTCACAGTGTTCGAGCCCTCCAACACGATGGTTGCGTCACCCTCGCAGGTGATGGCCGTCAAACCTGAGGATGTAATATCGTTTATATTGATGTCGTGCAGCGTTATCGTAGTGCCAGCTCCGATGGTCATGTGAGAGTCCTGCGTAGCCGTACCCGTGATTCGTTCGCCATTTTCATTCAAACTGGGTGCCGGTGAAAAAGAACCTTGCTTCTTAACCGACGTACCATGCTTAACTTCCTGAACAATCGATATTAATACCGTGTTTAAATCTTCTTTAACAATTACTGGCTTTGCCGGCTCCTTCCACATCGCATAGAGCGTCAGGTTTACGCTTATGCTAATGCTTTGCTCGTCTTCAAAGGATATGCCGGTTCCGTCTGCCTTGGTGTTCCAGCCGACGAAATCCCAGCTTCCTTTATCTTGATTTCTTTTGCAAAAAAGGCAAAAGTCTAGTCGCTGTGGTATTCCTGCCGTAAATGTCTGTGGCTCCATTGTACGCTCGCCACCGTTAGCGTCAAAGGTCACAGTATATGTCTGCCCCAAGGCCGCGGTGGTGGTAATGACCGCGAGCAGCAGCGTCATGGCCGCCCGCCTCCAGAATGTGTTATTGGCAAAGTTTTTCATATCGGTAGTGTTTTTGTTGTTTTGCTTAATCGTTATTTCAGTGCAAAAGTAAACAAAATGTTCGAATTGACAAGAAATCCACCCTGTTTTTTAAAACAGGGCGGACTCGCTAAACTTTAATTAC
>JAGCTG010000024.1 GCA_017963785.1 Bacteroidaceae bacterium
CAAACCGCAGGAATACGTATATCAGATAGAGAAAGCACTGATAGAGACACGCACCGGTCATTTTGAGGAAGCCATCTTCACTGCCACTCAGGCGCAGAAACTCGACCCCACCGACCCCGACTCCTATAAACTCATAGGTATATCTCTTGGCGAGCTGGGTCGCAAGGCAGAGGCGCGGCAAAACCTGCAGCGAGCCTACGAGCTTGGCGATGAGCAAGCGCTGGAGTGGTTGAATAGTATGAAATAAAAGGTTAGCGTTCAGCGACTTTGTGACTATGTGACTTTGCGGCTTTGCGACTATGCGACTATGAAAATAGGAACCCTTGACCTTGGTCCGCGCCCGGTGCTCCTCGCTCCTATGGAGGACGTGACGGATATTGGTTTCCGTCTGCTGTGCAGGCAGATGGGTGCCAGTATGGTCTATAGCGAGTTCGTCAGCAGTGACGCCCTAGTGCGCAATGTCAACAGTACGCTCCAGAAACTCACCGTCAGCCCCGAAGAGCGCCCCGTGGCCATACAGATATACGGCAAATACCCCGATGCCATGGCTGAGGCCGCCCGCATAGTCGTTGACATGGCGCACCCCGATGTGCTCGACATCAACTTCGGGTGTCCCGTCAAGCGCGTGGCCTCCAAGGGCGCAGGCGCAGGCCTGCTGCAGAATGTGCCGCTGATGCTGGAGATTGCGCATCGCGTGGTGGAGGCCGTCAATGTGCCCGTCACCGCCAAGACGCGCCTTGGCTGGGACTGCAACAACATCATCATCGGCGACCTTGCCGAGCAGCTGCAAGACCAGGGCATCCAGGCCCTCACCATCCACGGCCGCACCCGCAGCCAGATGTACACCGGAAATGCCAACTGGGAGCCCATCGCCCAGGTCAAACGCAACCCGCGCATACATATACCCATCATAGGCAACGGCGACATCGACAGTGCCGAGAAGGCTGTGGATGCTTTCGACAACCTCGGCGTGGATGCCATCATGGTGGGGCGTGCCACCTTCGGCCGTCCCTGGATATTCAAGGAGATACACGATGCCCTCTTCCCCGACGCCCCCATCGACACCACGGGCATAATCAGCAGCCCCCACCCTCCGATGTCAACCGATTGGAAACTCGACGCCCTCAAGCAGCAGGTGCTCACCAGCATCAGCCATGTCCGCGCCCCCAAGGCTGCCGACGAGCGCGACCGCGAGCACCGCGGCATCCTCCACTCGCGCCGCCACATAGCCAATAGCCCCATCTTCAAGGGCATCCCCAATTTCCGCGAGCGCCGCATAGCCATGCTGCGCGCCGAGACAGCCGACGAGCTCTTCGCACTCACGGAGGAAGCCCGTCCGATGACACAATAGACTAAAAGACCAAAACCCCCTCTTTAGTAAACCGCACTACCTTACAACAGCAGGTTATTATTGAGGCTATACGTTATGGCCTCAGACATCTTGTGCACACCCAGTTTGCGGAAAAGGATTCGTTTACTCGTTTTTATTGAGTCATGCGCCCTATTAAGCTCTTTCGCAATTTCCCATTCCTTATTACCCTGTGCAGCGAGGGTTAGAATTGCCTTTCCCTTTCAGTCAATTCAATTATCTGCTTTGCTATACAGTCGTGTTTTTCAAAATCGTATTGATAATAATCCTTCTCTCCTTTAATACGCAAAATTGCTTCGCCAGCCATTTTTGCCCCCTCTAAAAAAAAAGCCCCCTCTAAAAAAGAGAGTTCAAGAAGTTCAAGAAGTTCAAAGGGTTCAAGGGGAGGTCGCGGCTCGGAGGCCGCGATGATGTCTGGTAAGAACAGCATTAATTTCTGCAAGAACGGCCTTAAATTCTGCAAGAACGGCTTTAGTTCCTGCAAAGTCGCGGTTCTTTTCTGTGATTTCTCCTTTTTACCTCACCCCGTTAGGAAATGGGATATCCTATATCCTATATCCTATTTTTTAGTGTGTTTTTCAAATGTTAAAAATTTTATAACTTGCTGATTATCAGGGTTTAATTTTTGAACAAAATTATTTATATATTATATACTTTGTATATATATATAAATAATTCATATAGATTAGGTTTTAAGAAGTAGTATACCCCCCTTTTCTTTTAGGATATCCTATATCCTATTTTGTTGTTTTGTCAGGGTTGGATTTGAGGAAAGTTGTGGTTATTTTACTGTCCTTTCGGTTTGCCGAACATGTAGCTGAAAGAGAGCATGTAGTAGTCGGTGAGGCCGTAGGTGCGTGTCTCGGAGCGTGAGGAGGCGCTGATGGTATAGCTGCGGTTGGTCTGCTGGCGCAGTATGTCGATGGCGGAGAGTGTGAGTGTGCCTTTTCCTTTGAGCATCCGTAGTGCTACGGAGGCGTCCATGAGCCAGCGGTCCTTGTTCATGTCTTTCTGCAGGTAGCCGTTCTTGCCGTCGAGCGAGACATCGAGCCCCACCTTGACCGCAGAGCATATTTCCACGCTGCTATTCACGCCTATATTATAATCGAAGTAGGTGTATCTGGCGTACGCTCCCTCAGTGTTTCTGTATTTGCGCAACGAGGTGTTGGCAAAGAACTTCATTTCGCAGATGTCGTTGTACCACCGCAGGCTGAGGTTGTTGACGAGGTTGTGCATGCGCTGCGTGTTGAGCAGGAACTCGGGGTTGTCCTCGTTGACGGTGAGATAGCGGTAGGTTTTGTTGAAGTCGTATGATGGCGTGTAGCGCAGGTCGGTCTTGTGTGACAGTTTCATGTCAAGTGTGCCGCTTACCCTCCATGTATGTCCGCCGCTGATGTTGTCGTATATCGCGCGGTAGGCACCCGTCTCCGGGTTACGGTATAGCAACTGGGTATGTGCGTTGTAGGCTTGTATCAGCGACGCGGAGAGGGTTGCCATAATCTGATTCTTGGGCAGATTGAGAGAGGTGCTTAGGGTATTGTTCCATGTGGAGGAGTTGCGCAGATGGGGGTTGCCCTGCACTATGTAGAGCGGGTTGGTGTCATCGGTATAGCGCATGGTCTGCTCGAAGTCGGTGGCTGACTTGTTGAAGCTGCTGCGGAGATTGGCGGAGATTTTCTTGTTAATCTTTTTCTCGATATTTAGCGATGCCGAGGGCAGCAGAAGGTTGCGGTGTGCGACGGTGTCTATCTGCGCTCCGCGCCTGTAGTGCATGCGCTGGTGAGAGTGCCTTAAAGAGGTTTGGAGGATGATGTTCATTCCCTTTTCTTTCAAGGGTCTTAGCGAGGCCATCCAGCTGAAGCCGAACAGATTGTCAAGGTCAGTCTGGTTTTTGGTCTTGCTGTTGACGAGGTCGCGCTCATAGGCCTCGGTCGGGACATCATCAAGGCTGCCGAACTCTCGCGCCAGATTCTCTATCAGGCTGTCGCGCTGCTGCAGGCGGTAGTTGTCGTACTTGTTATAGTCGTTCCTTGCGGAGTTTTCGTAACGAAAACTTATCTGTCCCATGTTCTTTGTAGTTTTTCTCACGTCGAGGTTCAGCTGGTAGTGCATCGAGTGGGAAGGATTAGAGGACCGCTGAAGGTCTATCAGAGAGGAGGGCGTATCCTGGCGGTAGTAATTGGTGACGCGGGCAAGCTCGTCATGTCTCTTTCTGCTTTGGAAGCGCAGTTTAAGCTCTGCCCCAAAGTCAAAACTCTTTATTGGAAAGCCTATGCGCCCACCGCCGTTTACATTAAAATTGTCGGAAGTGCCATATCGTTTGCTCATGTTGCTGTTGAGGGCTATGCCTGCCAGAGCATTGTCGGCATTGAGCAAATCGTCCAGCGGACGGTTGCCGAGGGCAAACGGGTTGTCGCTGAAGTTTGCGCCAGCGGATGAGGACTCTGTCCGCTCGCGATAGAAAGACATTCCCATGTTGGCATCCCAAACGAATGCGCGCGTACCATTGCCATAATTGTATATTTTGTGCAACTGGTAATCCAGATTGATAGGTGCGATGTCCATCCGGTGGGCGTAAGACGTTGACCTGCCGACGCCATACTGCACCTGTCCGTCCGACAGGTACTGTTCCGAGTTTGATTCCGAGCGCCGACGGGTGTCAGAATGGTTGAGCGAACTTTGTTCGCTGATACTATATTTGTTCTTTGCCCCGATGTCAGGCTGTTTCTGCACATCCACTCTCAGCTGGTGTGAGCGAACGATAGCCGTCTTGTCGCGGCGCACTCTTTCCTGGCTGTAGCGTGTCACATCATATATGCCGTCGCCGTCGCTCATGCTGGCACCCACCTGCATCGGCACCTTGTCCGACAGGTTATAAGTCGTGCCCAGAAGGCCATAGTATCGGTCAGTCTGGCCTGACACCCCCGCCTCGCCGTACCAGCGCTCCATCCACGACTTCTTAATCTTCACGTCCATCACCTTGTGCGCTCTGACCGTGTCACCCCAATTGTCGGTGATCTTGTCATACACTTGTATGTTTTCCACCGCCTTGGCATCTACCTTCGGAAGGAAGGTGGATGTGGCTATGCTCTCCCTGCCGTTCATCTCCATCTTGATCGGCTTGCCGAGCCATGAGATATTACCAACTTCATCCACCGTCACACCGGGCAACATCTTTATCAGCTTCTCAATGCGGTCGCCGTCCTTG
>JAGCTG010000025.1 GCA_017963785.1 Bacteroidaceae bacterium
AGTACATGATCCACTACCTTGTCCATGAAGTAGCGGTCGTGACTTACGATAATCACACAGCCCTCAAATTCGCGCAGGTATTCTTCCAGCACCTGCAAGGTGACAATGTCGAGGTCATTGGTCGGCTCGTCGAGAATAAGGAAGTTGGGACTCCGCATCAGCACAGTGCAGAGATACAGTCGCCGTAGCTCGCCACCACTGAGCTTGTAGATGTAGTTGTGCTGCGTTTCTGGCGGAAAGAGAAATTGCTGCAAAAATTGGCCGGCACTAAGTTTACGCCCCTTGCCCATATCTACATACTCGGCTATCTCGCGCACCGCGTCGATGACGCGCATCTGCTTGTTGAACTGCATCCCGTCTTGACTATAGTAGCCAAACCGAACCGTCTGCCCCACGCTGATGCGCCCGCTGTCAGGACTCACCAAACCGAGTAGCATCTTGATAAACGTAGTCTTGCCGGTACCGTTGTTGCCTACGATGCCTAGTTTTTCATACCGGGCGAAGTTATAATAGAAGTCTTTGAGAATCACCTTGTCGTCAAACGCCTTGCTCACATAGTTCATCTCAAAGATTTTGCTCCCGATATATGTGCTCTTTACCTCCAGCCGCGCTTTGTCCTCGCGGAAGGTGTTGTGTGCCTTCTCCTCCAGTTTATAGAAGGCCTCTTCCCTTGATTTCGCCTTGTGTCCGCGAGCTTGCGGAGAGCGGTGCATCCATTCCAACTCCTTGCGATAGAGACTGCCCAACCGCTCGGCAGCTGCGTTGCGTTGGTCTATACGCTCCTGGCGTTTCTCGAGATAATAGGAGTAGTTGCCGTGATAGGAATAGACGGTGTGGTCGGCCAGTTCGAGGATATCGTTGCATACTCGGTCGAGGAAATAGCGGTCGTGGGTTACCATCAGCAGTGACATGTTGGTCTGCTGCAGATAGCGCTCCAGCCATTCTATCATCTCGAGGTCGAGATGATTGGTGGGCTCGTCAAGCACCAGTAGGTCTGGCTCCGTGAGCAGAATGTTGGCCAGCGCCACTCGTTTGAGTTGCCCACCTGACATGTTGCCAATTTTATCGTTGAAACCGGTGATTTTTAGTTTTGTAAGCACCTGCTTGATGCGTGTCTCGTAGTCCCAGGCGTGCGCAGCTTCCATACGCTCAATCCATAGGTCTAGGTCGGGATGCCCTGGGGTGTTGAGGGCTTGCTGATAGCTCTGCACAATATTGGCCACCTCGCTGCCATGTTGAAAACAGGCCTCCATCACTGTCAGTTGCTCAGGGTACCACGGATTCTGCTTGAGGTAGCCCACACGCAGATCACGCCGCCACACTATCTCGCCGGCCTCATAGTCCTCGTCGCCGCACAATATGTTGAGGAGCGTGCTCTTGCCAGCTCCATTCTTGGCGATAATGCCCACCTTGCGGCCCTCGGCCAGACTGAAGCTGAGGTCCTCCATCAGCACCAGGTTGCCGATGCGCTTGGTGAGGTTGCGAACGTCGAGAATTGTGGATTGCGCCATATCTTTGTGCGTAGAAACGATTGCAAAAGTAGTCAAAATTTTTGAAAAGACCGAGCAGCGGTGATTTTTCTTCGCTCTGACGAAAAAAAAGTGCGAGCGCATGTATTTTTGTTCCCCATTAAAAATTCGTTTGATGGGCATTCAAAATTAATTGAATCGGGAACAAAAATACACGAGCTCGCGTTTTTTGTTTTTCTTCGCGCGTTTTATCGGCGTCTCCACGCTTTTTCCCGACAGCAGTACGCGCATAGATTTTTGCCGTGTGGTATAGGTGGTTTCTGCTCGTGAAAAAACGAAATTTTTGTGCGCGTGGCGGATTTGTGCATAGGATAAGTCTTCCGTTTGACGGAATTTTATTAACTTCGCAGCGTATAATAATAAATAAGGTATATAATGAAAAAAGTAGAGACCGAATTTGCAGCCCGTCTGCTTGAGGTACAGGCCGTCAAGGTGCAACCTGCCGCACCGTTCACATGGGCCAGTGGCTGGAAGTCGCCGTTTTATTGCGATAACCGCAAGACACTGTCGTATCCTGAGTTGCGCACTTTTGTCAAGGACAACCTCACTGAGTTGGTGAAGGCCAATTTCGGCGAAGCAGACGCTGTGGCCGGCGTTGCCACGGGTGCCATTGCGCAGGGAGCCTTGGTGGCTGACGCGCTGGGGCTGCCGTTCTGCTATGTACGCAGCAAGGCAAAGGACCACGGCATGGGCAACCTTATAGAGGGCACTCTGCCCGAAGGCAGCAAGGTGGTTGTGATAGAGGACCTTATCTCTACCGGCGGCAGCAGTCTTAAGGCCGTGGAGGCACTGAGGGCCGCAGGTTTCGAGGTGGTCGGCATGGTGGCTGCTTACACCTATGGATTCCCCATAGCCGAGCAGGCTTTCAAGGAGGCGGGCGTAAAACTTGTCACGCTGACCAACTACGAGGCGGTGGTGGCTACTGCCACGGAGATAGGCTATATAACTGAGGACCAGCATGCCACCCTTAATGAATGGCGCAAAGATCCGGCCAACTGGATGGCATAGAGATGGTTATTTCCTAATTCTGCCATTTCAGGAATGGTAATTACTTGTTAACTTGCCAACCCTTTAACTTGTCAACTGATTAATATGAGTGATTTTGTAAGCAATATAAAGCAAGTGCAAGCTCCGCAGGAGGCTGTGTTTGCGAAGATTTCTGACCTCAGCAATCTGCAGGCGTTGAAAGAGCGTATGGCCGACCCTGAGGCTCAGGCAAAGATAGCCGAGAAGGTCGGCGATGACAAAGTGAGCCAGATGGCGCAATACCTTGACAACGTGAGCTTTGACACTGACACAATTACATTCGGCGGCAGCCCCGTGGGCGATATTTGCCTGAAGGTAATAGAGCGCGAGGAGCCTAAATGCGTGAAGATGGAAGGGCAGGGTACGCCCATACCGCTGAATCTTTGGATTCAGGTGGTGCCTAACGGCGACGATGCTTCAGCAATACGTGTTACGCTGAGGGCTGAGCTCAATTTCTTCATTCGCCAGATGGTCAGTAAGCCGCTGCAGCAGGCTGCCGACGGCATCGCAGAGATGCTGGCTCGTATAGATTATACTTAAAGCATCATGGCAAATAAACTCTGGGAGAAAAGCGTGGAGGTCAACAAGGATATTGACCGCTTCACCGTAGGCAAGGATAGAGAGCTTGATCTCTTCTTGGCCAAGTACGACGTGATGGGTTCTATGGCTCACATCACAATGTTGGAGAGCATAGGTCTGCTGAGTAAGAATGAACTTGCCAAACTCCTCGATGAAATGAGGAATATTTATCATCTCGCAGAACGTGGGGAGTTCCAGATTGAGGATGATGTGGAGGATGTTCATTCGCAGGTTGAGCTGATGCTCACTCGCAAGCTCGGTGATATTGGTAAGAAGATTCATTCCGGGCGTTCGCGTAACGACCAGGTGTTGGTTGACCTCAAGCTCTTTACCCGCGACAGACTTATGGGTATAGTGGAGAAGGTGAAGACTCTCTTCGATGAGTTGCAGAAGCAGAGCGAACGCTACAAGGCTGTTCTCATGCCTGGCTACACTCATCTGCAGGTGGCTATGCCAAGCAGTTTTGGTTTGTGGTTTGGCGCTTATGCCGAAAGCCTTACTGACGATATGCTCTTCCTGCAGTCAGCCTACAAGATGGCAAACCGCAACCCCCTTGGCTCCGCTGCCGGCTACGGCTCGTCATTCCCGCTCAACAGGACAATGACCACTAAGCTCCTGGGATTCAACTCTATGAACTATAATGTGGTGTACGCGCAGATGGGCCGCGGCAAGACCGAGAGGAATGTGGCCTCTGCACTGGCTTGCGTGGCAGGCACATTGGCTAAGATGGCGTACGATGCTTGTCTGTTTAATTCGCAGAACTTTGGTTTCGTACGTCTGCCCGCGGAATGCACCACCGGTTCCTCCATTATGCCTCACAAGAAGAACCCAGATGTGTTTGAGGTGATGCGCGCCAAATGCAATAAGCTGCAAGGACTGCCTGCGCAGATTCTGCTGATTATGAACAACTTGCCAAGTGGCTATTTCCGCGATCTTCAGGTAATAAAAGAGCTATTTCTACCTGCGTTTGACGAACTGGAAGACTGTCTGGACATGGCCACTTATATCGTGGAGCGTATGGAAGTGAACGAGCACATCCTCGATGACTCGAGGTACGATGCAATGTTCAGTGTGGAGGAAGTGAACCGCCGAGTGCTTGAGGGTATCCCTTTCCGTGACGCATATAAACAAGTTGGTCTTGAGATAGAGGCAGGTAAGTTCATTCCAAATAAAGATATTCGTCACACTCACGAGGGCTCCATTGGCAATTTGTGTACCCAAGAGGTGGCTGCGCTCATGCAGCAGATTATTAGCGGATTTGGTTTCGAAAATACTTTGGCTGCTGAGAGTAAACTGATAAACGGATAAGCGATGAGGCGGTGTAAGATATTGGCGGCTCTGGCAGCATTGCTGATGTTCGGCAGTTGCAGCAGCGATGATGCCTATAATGTGTATAGCAAATATAAGGCAAGCTTTGCATACAGCAATGTTATGACTGCCGCACCTCTAAAGAATTCCCTTACCGGCCCTGGCGAGTTTTGCACTATAAGTCTTGGTGTTAATGTGCTGGTATTTCAGTCGCTTACGGCTTCATATACCGATGATATTACCGCCGAGATGATGTATTATCAGAATATCAGATGCATCAACGGCTTTATTGTGGGCATGGCAAACATTCCTGAGATGAATGCAGATTGGCTTGGTGTCGTTTGTTATGATTTAGTCTGCTCAAACTGCCACCACGACGATGCTATAAATCCTAACCTTTCGCTTAAAGAAGGAGGATTCGCATATTGCTCGCGTTGCAAGCGCAAGTATAGTCTAAATAATCAGGGAATCGTTGTTGACGGCAAGGCTGGGCGCCCATTGGAGCGCTACCATATAAGCTATGATGGTAGCAACAGAGTGGTAATCACTAATTAATTCTATAAATATTAGTATTAGTTGTCGTCAGCCTTCACCTTTTATCATAGTTTCGAGTACATCATAAGCGATGTTAAGCTCAAAACCCCTGTTTGCAGCGAAGGCAAGTAGTTTCTGGAAACGTTCTTGGTCGCTTTTGGCGCGAAGATTCTTGTTTTTTGTATGTAATAGTTCAGTGAGGACAGCCTTGTATCTCTCTTCATCAATTTTTCCCAGTTCTTTCTGAACATTACTGCCGCGGATGCCTTTCTGTGCGAGGGCCATCTCAATCTTCCTGCGTCCCCAGTGGTTGAGTTCAAACTTGTCATGAACGAAAGCGCGCGTGTAGCGCTCCTCATTGACATATCCTTCGTCAATAAGTTTATCAACAATGCGCTCTGCCACTCCACTGCCGAGTCCAGCTCTAATAACCTTCAGTTTGATATCGGCGGGGGCGTACTCAGTCAAGGAGCATTGGCGTGTAAGACGCACATAAAGCTCAGCCTCAGTTGGTATCTTGTTTATTTTTGGCATCGAATAAACCTTTGCTTACCAAAGATGTCATTGATTATCTCGCAATTCTCGTACCCTTGATGTGTAAAAATATCTGATGTCTCTTCAGCCAGCAACGGATTTATCTCTACCACTACCCATCCGCCAGGATTGAGACTCTGCTTGCCCCATGCGGCTATTGCTTTGTAGAAGATAAGCGGATTGTCGTCAGGAACGAAGAGCGCCATGTGCGGTTCGTGCTTAAGAACGCGTGGTTCCATCGATGTTTTCTCTTTGTCCATCACATATGGCGGGTTGCTCACGATTATATCAAAGGGCCCTGTGGGGCGCTCTGACGATAGTACATCAACCTGCGAGAAAGCGATATCTGTTTCATTTAATGTGGCATTCTCGCGTGCCGTTTGCAGAGCTTCGGTCGAAGCATCACAGGCATAGAGCTGCCATTCAGGTTTCTCTTTCTTGAGGGATACGGCAATGCATCCGCTACCTGTGCATGCATCCATCACAACGGCATGCTCGGGCAAGGCGGGTAGGCTCATAGCCATGCTTACAAGCTGTTCCGTTTCGGGGCGAGGGATGAGTACAGAAGGATTCACGCTGAAAGTGTGTCCGCAGAAAGTGCAATGCCCAATAATATGCTGTACTGGCTCATCAGCAAGGAGTCTGCTGATACAGAGGTCTAGTCTTTGCCCTTCCCACACGCTAAGGGCCGGACTAATGCCTGCCATAACGTGGGGGAAGGGCAGATTAAGATAATCCTCAACAATCATTCTTGCCAGTGCCTGGGCTTCGCTACTGCTGAAGTGGTCTGCAAGTCTGCTGACGATATTGTGATATAGATTATGCGTCGATGTTTGCGGTGTTGGCATTGCGCTCTATAAATTCGCGACGCTGGTCAACATCCTCACCCATAAGCATAGAGAACGTATGGTCGGCTTCTGCTGCATTTTCCAAAGTCACGCGCTTGAGTAAACGATGCTCCGGATCCATAGTCGTCTCCCAAAGCTGCTCGGCGTTCATCTCACCCAGACCTTTGTAACGCTGAGTGGTAACGCCTTTCTCAGAACCATTGTTGAAGCGGCGCATAAAGTCTAGGCGCTGGTTGTCGTTGTAGCAATACTCTTCGTTCTTGCCTATCTTGCAGCGATAGAGGGGCGGCGTGGCGAGGTAGACATAACCTTGCTCAATGAGGCTCGGCATATAGCGGAAGAATAGAGTCAGGATAAGAGTGTTGATATGGCGGCCATCGACATCGGCATCAGTCATTAGAATGACTTTGTGATAGCGTAGCTTTTCAAGGTTAACTTGCTTACTGTCTTCAGTATCGACACCAAATCTTACACCTAGTGCCTGGATGATATTGTTGACTTCTTCACTTTCAAATGCTTTGTGCCATTGCTGACGTTCTACATTTAGTATCTTACCGCGCAGCGGAAGAATGGCTTGAAATTTGCGTGAGCGTCCAGACTTAGCGGAGCCGCCGGCGGAGTCACCCTCTACGAGGAAAATCTCGCACTCTGCGGGATCTTTGCTGGAGCAGTCGGCCAGTTTGCCTGGCAGTCCGCCGCCAGACATGGGGTTCTTGCGCTGTACAGTTTCACGCGCCTTGCGAGCAGCGATGCGGGCTGTGGCTGCCAAGATAACCTTATCAACAATAATCTTAGCCTCTTTCGGATGTTCCTCAAGGTAGTTGCTAAGAGCTTCGCCTACAGCCTGATTGACAGCACCCATAACCTCTGAGTTGCCAAGTTTGGTCTTGGTCTGACCTTCAAACTGCGGTTCTGCCACTTTTATGCTGATAACGGCGGTGAGGCCTTCGCGGAAGTCTTCGCCTGAAATCTCTATCTTGGCTTTTTCAATCTGCTTGGCAGCGGTCTCTTCGGCATACTTCTTGAGCACGCGGGTCAGCGCAGCGCGGAAGCCTTGCAGATGGGTACCACCCTCAATGGTGTTGATATTGTTGACGTAGCTATGGAGGTTTTCGCTGAAACCGGTGTTGTATACGAAAGCAATCTCAATGGGGATACTTTCTTTTTCTGTCTTGATGTAGATGACGTCGGGGATGAGGGGAGTGCGCATAGAGTCCTGGTAGCGTACAAACTCGCGCAGACCCAATTCGCTGTAGAAAGTCTCTACTCTGGGATTGCCCTCTTCGTCCTTATCGCGCATGTCGGTAAGGGTAATGCGTAGTCCGGCATTCAGGAATGCGAGCTCACGCATACGATCAGCCAGAGTGTTGTAGTTATATTCAGTGGTGATAAAAATTGAGCTATCGGGCCAGAACTGCTGACGTGTACCACGCAGATTGGTTTCGCCTACAACCTTGACATCGTAGAGAGGCTTACCAATCTCATATTCCTGTTGGTATATCTTGCCGTCTCGGAATACCTGTGAGATCATGTGGCTCGAAAGGGCGTTGACACAGCTTACGCCTACGCCATGCAAGCCACCACTGACTTTGTAGCTGCCTTTGTCGAATTTGCCGCCGGCATGCAGTACGGTCATAACTACCTGCAGGGCGCTGACTCCTTCTTTTTCGTGAATATCTACGGGAATTCCGCGGCCATTGTCCTGTACGATGATGGAATTGTCCTCGCAAATTGTAACCTCGATGTGGGTGCAAAAGCCGGCGAGGGCTTCATCGATAGAGTTATCTACTGTTTCGTAAACAAGGTGGTGTAATCCCTTTTCGCTGATGTCGCCAATATACATGGCAGGGCGTTTACGCACGGCCTCAAGGCCTTCAAGAACTTGGATGTTTGACGCGGAATAGTTTGTGTTTGCTGTTTTTTGTTCGCTCATGAATACAGTTTGTTTTTATATCTGTACAAAGGTACGAATTTTCTGTGAAATAAACAACCTTTATACGCGAAAAAACTTTGTTTTTTCGTCAAAAAAGTGTGTGAACATTGATAAAGTAAGAAAAAAGCCCGCAAATGATAATTTACAGGCTTTTTTCTAGTAATTATTCAAGCGTATTCTTCCGCTTTTTTGTTGTCTTAAGATTGTATTCAGTTACTCGATAGTCCAAGTGTCATTAGTCTCGAGTAACTCGACAAAATTGTGATAATGCTTTTTTGCTTTTACCTCTTCAATCTGCATTGTGACACTTTCGTCGTAGGTTGGTGCTTCAACATCGCGAATAACGCCAAGGGCGATGGGGAAGTCGGGACCCTCCATCATGGCAAGCTTAAGTTGAAGGGTGTTGTCCTCACAGTGGGCATCATGAACGAGGATATCTTTCTCGCTTATGCCGTTTTCGCCAAGCTTTACGACCTTGAGTCCAAAGCCTTCCTGCATTAGGCCAAACTCGTTGTTCTCGCCGAAAATCATGGGTTCGCCGTGTTTCAGGTAAATGGCATTCTTGGCACGTCCTTCCTTGGTGTAGACACTATCGTGTGTGCCATTGTTGAAAATAACACAGTTTTGCAGTATTTCACACACTGCGGTGCCTTTATGTTGTTGAGCGGCCTTGAGAATCTCTATGGTGCCTACAGCATCAGTGGCTACGGCGCGAGCGAAGAAGTGTCCGCGTGCGCCAAAACATAGCTCGGCGGGGCGGAAAGGATCTTCTACAGTACCATAAGGACTTGATTTGCTAACAAAGCCGCGCGGCGACGTGGGCGAATACTGGCCCTTGGTGAGACCGTAGATTCGGTTGTTGAGCAAAATCATGTTGATGTTGATGTTGCGGCGATTGGCATGAATGAAATGATTGCCTCCGATGGCCAGACCGTCACCGTCGCCACTTACTTGCCATACCTCAAGGTTAGGATTGGCAACCTTGCAGCCTGTAGCAATGGCGGCAGCTCGTCCGTGGATGGTGTTCATACCGTATGTGGCCATATAGTGTGGCAGGCGGCTGGAACAGCCAATGCCAGATATGACGGCTGTGTTATGAGGGGCTATGCCCAATTCAGCCAGGGCCTTGTGGAGCGAGGCTAGAAAGAAGTGGTCGCCGCAACCAGGGCACCAACGGGGCTGACCTTTCTTGAAATCGGTGTTTGTGTATTCCATATTGATGTCCTGTTTTTAATTGTTGATAATGTTGCGGAAAGCTTCACACAGTTCTTCTACTACGAAGGGCTGGCCTTTCACCTCATTGTATTGCATCGGAACGAAGTTGTCAATATTCATGCGCAAGTAGGCTGCAAACTGCCCAATGTTTTGCTCAGCTACCACCACCTTATGATATTTGTTAAGAATCTCAGCGGTATTTTTAGGCAGCGGGTTGATGTGTTTGAAGTGGGCGAGGGCAACCTTATTGCCTTGAGCACGCAGTTCGTCCATAGCGGCATGGAGGTGGCCGAAGGTGCCGCCAAATCCTACGATTAGTAACTCAGCATCATCCTTGTCGCCAATTACTTCAAGGTCGGGTACCTCAATATTGTCCACTTTCTGCTGGCGAAGGCGCGTCATGAGGTCATGATTCTCAGGGTTGGTGGAAATTACGCCAGTTTTATTGTCTTTCTCCAGTCCGCCGAGGATATGCTCAAAACCTTCGCGGCCGGGAACAGCCCAGTAGCGTACGCCGTCGGCGTTGCGCTGGTAGGGAGTCCAACTGCCCTTCAGTTCCTTAGGCACATAAGGTGGATTGATGGCGGGATATTTATCAAGTTCAGGCAGACGGAAGGCTCCGCTACCATTAGCGATATATGCATCGGTCATCAGCACCACTGGAGTCATGTGCTCTAAGGCAATCTTGCATGCTTCATAGGCGGCATCAAAACAGTCAGTGGGACTCATAGCTGCAATCACTGGCATTGGACTCTCGCCGTTGCGGCCAAAGAGCACCTGCAGCAAATCTGTCTGCTCCGACTTGGTGGGCAGACCAGTGGCGGGACCACCTCTCTGCACGTCGATGACCACGAGTGGCAACTCCATAATGACTGCGAGGTTCATGGCCTCTGACTTCAAGCAGATGCCTGGACCGGAAGTGGAGGTGACGGCCAGTGCGCCGGCAAAGGAGGCTCCTACAGCAGAGGCGCAACCTGCAATCTCGTCTTCGCACTGCACAGTGGTGACACCGAGCGACTTGTGCTTCGACAGTTCATGCAGGATATCTGTAGCAGGGGTGATGGGGTAGGAGCCGAGATACAGCTTAAGCCCTGCCTTCTCTGCGGCAGCGATGAGACCATAGGCCGTTGCCTTGTTGCCAGTTATGTCCATATATCGGCCTGGCACTTTATGTTTCGACTCAATACGGTGCACATTGGCGGCTGAACTGTGAGTGTTGCTGCCGTAGTCGTAGCCTGCCTGAACCACTTTGATATTTGCTTCAGCTACTTCGGGCTTCTTGGCGAATTTTTCTTTCAAGAAGTTGAACGCGGTGTTAAGATCGCGGTCAAAGAGCCAGCACACAAGACCTAGGGCAAACATGTTGCGACACTTCATGATAGCCTTATTGTCCATGTTGCTATCCTTGAGGGCGTCTTTTACCATTTGGGTGAGGCGGCAGCAGATTACCCTGTCGGGATCGATGCCCATCTCATCCAGATAGTTATCGGTTTCGAAAGCAGCCTTCTTGAGGTCGGCGGCTTGGAACGAATCGGTGTCAATGATAATAGTAGCGTTAGGCTTGGCGTGGCAGTACTGTGTTTTGAGGGCCGCTGCGTTCATAGCTACCAACACATCGCACTTATCGCCGGGAGTATAGACTTGTTCTGCGCCTATATGCACCTGAAATCCGCTTACGCCGGTCAGGCTGCCTTGCGGGGCACGGATGTCGGCAGGATAGTCAGGAAACGTGCTGATACTGTTGCCAGCAGTGGCAGAAACTGTGCTGAAGATATTGCCTGCCAATTGCATTCCGTCGCCAGAGTCGCCGGCAAAAAGAACTACAACGTCATCAATGTTTGTGATTTTCATGCTATTTTTTATTAGCGAAAAAAGACCAGGCGCATTAATGCGTGGTCTCTCATATTTGTCCTAAAAATTAGCCTATAGCTTAAGCCAGCTTGTTGACATGCAGGGCAAGGCTTGATTTGAGGTTTGCAGCCTTGTTGGCATGAATGATGTTGGTCTTGGCCAACTTGTCAAGCATCTTCTGCACCAGCGGAAGCAGCTTCACAGCCTCGTCCTTATTGGTGGTGGCGCGCAGCTTGCGTACGGCGTTGCGCATAGTCTTGGCATAGTAGCGGTTGTGCTCAGTGCGAGTCTTGGTCTGACGCAGTCTCTTTAAGCAAGAATTGTGATTTGCCATCTTTCTTTGTGTCTATTATCGTTAATTAACTATTAGTATCGTATAGTATCGTAGCCCGTAGGAGAGTCGAACTCCTCTTTAGAGAATGAAAATCTCTCGTCCTAGCCGATAGACGAACGGGCCTTTTCATACCCGGGTAGAGGAGTCCACCCGGATTTAGCGGCGCAAAATTACTGCTTTTTTTAATAATGACAAAACTTTTAGCTAATATTTTTAATGCTTAAAGCATGTCGCGTAGCATTTCCAGAGAACGGAGTTGCGGAAAATTGGGGATATGGAGTCGGTAGTAAGTGAGTATGATGCGCAGTATTCGGTGTTGCTCTGTATGGGTGAGGCGGACGCGATCCATGGTGGGATAGGTGAGACGTAGCATCAGGGGAATATGCTGTGCATCAGAGGGATAGAGGTAGTACTTGTGCTGCGGCGGAGTGGCAATGTACTCGGCATTAAGGAGGTCGAAAAAGTTCTGTTCCTTGAAAGGAATGGCCTCTGGAGCTATTCCCAGGTGGCGGGCGAGTTGTATGAGCAGTACGATGGCCATGTTGTCGCCGTTATTAGACATACTATATTGAAGAAAAGGGAAAACATCGCCCTGATGTTCTTCCTTTAGTGCGTGATAGAGAGCCTCTGCAATTAGATTGTCTGTAATTGCGAAACTGCGAAGCGATGAGATGTTTGTGCCCTCGATATTTTTGAGGTGCTGCAGTTGGCGCGTGGGATGGTGGTCCCACTCTATTGTTAGCAGCGTGAGTGGCTGCAGGAGTTGTACCTTAACACCGCGGCCTTGAGTTTTGCCTCCGCTGTTTCTTTTCACTGCGAAGGCGACAGTGCCTTGTGCTTCGGTGTATAGGGTGGCAATGACAGTGTTGTCGTTGTGTCGTACCTTATTTAATACTATCGCGCGCGAGGTGACAAACATATTATTTGATTTTCGCGCTGAGAATCTTGATGTCTTCTATAGGACGGTCATTGCGGTCGATGGCCACCTGCTGTATGGCGTTCACCACCTCAAGGCCCTTTACCACCTCGCCGAATACGGTGTAGGCACCGTCAAGGTGCGGTGTGCCGCCATAGTGCATGTAATAGGTCTTAAGATCCTCAGGCATTATGTAGCCGGTAGTGCGTTCAACGTGGGCGGCAACTTTTTCAATCTCCTCGCGACTGAAGGTTTTGCCCCACACTATATAAAACTGGCTGCCGCTACTGCGACGTTCAGGATTGGTTTGGTCACCTTCGCGGGCAGCAGCAAGCACTCCACGCTTGTGGTAGATTTGAGGAAATCTGATCTCGGCGGGCAGTGTATAACCCGGGTCTCCTTCGCCAAGTAGCTTGCCTGGTGCCGCATCGCGCGAATCAGGGTCGCCGCCTTGTATCATAAAGTCTTCAATAACACGGTGAAAGAGGAGTTCATTGAAATAACCTTCTTTCACAAGCTTAATGAAGTTGTCGCGGTGGATAGGCGTTTCATTGTAGAGCTTGAGCACGATGGTGCCCTTGGAGGTAAACAGTTCTACTCGCGTCTGCTTGTCTTTCTTTGCACTGAGTGTCAGGCAGAGTAGCAGCGCCAGGAGGAAGGTAATGCGTTTCATATCTTACTTCTGAAATTCTTCTTCGTTTATGACTGTGGGAGTGGTTTCGTCGGCAGGTTCTTCTGCTGGCGCTGTCTTATCTTCGGGCAGGCGTTTCTTGGCGAAGCGACTTATGCTTATCATCATGCCGAGATAGATGGAGGTAACCATTATGGAGCTACCGCCACGAGAGATAAGAGGCAGAGGCTGTCCGGTGACTGGGATAAGACCTACGGCTACACTCATATTTACGGCTGCCTGCACCACAATAAGCATGGCAAGGCCCAAAATTACGAACGCTGGGAAGGAGCCCTTGCATCGGTTGGCTATGCGGCTCGCTCGGAAGAGTATCATAATGTAGAGCAGCACAATAATGGCGGCAGGCAAAAGGCCAAGCTCCTCTATAATAATGGCGAATATGAAGTCAGAGTAGGCCTGAGGCAGGAAGTCACGCTCTCTGGAGTTGCCTGGTCCGCAGCCAATGATGTTACTCTTGGCAATGGCGATATGGGCATGGCCTACCTGCGGCTCTTTACGTATGTCGAAGTCCTTACCCTTGAGTTGCTTGGTGCTGTCAGTCTCGTTAGCGTCCTTGTTAAAGTGACGGTCTATTCGCGCGGTGAAGTTGGTGAGGCGGTGAAGCATGGGCACCTTCTCGACAAGGGTTTCGGTGGTGAGTACCTTGGCCAAGATGAATATTGCCACAACTCCAATAAGAAGGCCGAGCAATAGTTTGCCGAGCTGCTTTAGAGGAATGCGGCCGAAGTACATCATTAAGAAGACGACAAAGAAGAGAATACCTGCGGTGGAGAAGTTCTCAAGGAAGATGAGGAAGCATGTCGTGAAAGTGATGATGAGTATGTATTTGAAGGCGTGGCGGTCGGTGCCTTTCTTGGTCTGATAGGCAGACAGGAAGAAAGCGACTATCACTACAAGCGAACCTTTGGCGAACTCGGAGGGCTGGAAGCGGATGCCCATGATGTCTATCCATCGGGCTCCATCATTGACCTTGGTGCCAAAGATTATAAGAAACAACAGGAAAGCCACAAACACCACCCATGCAGGTATCCAGAACTTAAACCAGCGGCAAGGAATGTTGTGGAATATAAAAATGCAAAAGAATCCGATTAAGAGATTCATGGCATGGCTGAGGATAGGTTTATATATGTTGCCGCTGGCATAGGTAAGTGTACTCGTAGCGCTATAAACCTCAATCAGCGAGATGGCTACAAGAATAAAGAATATGGCCCAGAGCGTTTTGTCTCCCCGCAGGCTGAAGAAATTCTTTATTGTTTCTTTATTGTTTGGTAATGTCATCTTTTAATCTTTCAACTTGTTGCTTAAACTGTTCGCCACGGTCTTCCATGTTGTGAAAGAGATCAAAGCTGGCGCAGCATGGGCTGAGTAGTACGGTGTCGCCTTCGCGGGCGAAGTCCCGGCAGGCTTTCACGCAGTCGGCCATGGAGTGAGTGTCGGCAACTGGCAGCCCCAATGAGTCAAAAGCCTGATGCAGCGTGCTATTATCGGCTCCAAGATATACAAGCGCGCGGCATTTGCGGCTTACTATATCGTGAAGCACAGTGTAATCATTGCCCTTGTCTTTGCCTCCCACAATCAGCACTACGGGAGCCTCCACGGCTTGCATGGCTACGTAGCAGGCATCAACATTAGTGGCCTTGGAATCATTGATGTAGGTCACTCCGTTTTTCACGGCTACGCGCTCCAGCCTG
>JAGCTG010000180.1 GCA_017963785.1 Bacteroidaceae bacterium
GCCGATAGTCACGCTCTTCGAGCCGTGCTGCTTGCGTATCCAGTTGCTGTTGGGCAGATTGATGCCGATGGCGGTGGAGGGATAGAGGTCGCCGCCGAGCATGGCTGCCACGATGACCTTGGCAGAGATGCCCTTGCACTCTTCTTTCTTAAAGCGCGGGTCAACAGGCGAGTGGTCCTCAAACCACTGGGCATTGGTGCTAAGCTTCTCGGCACGCTTGGTGGCCTCGAGATCCTTGAAGTTGGTGATGGCCTCCCAGCTGGCCTTGAGGCCGAGGGGGTCGCCGTAGCTCTCGATGAAGCCGTTGGTGAAATCGACGAGGCTCTCGGTGTCCTTGAGCCAAAGGATGCTATAGGAGTCGAAGGTCTTGAGGTCGCCAGTCTTATAGTATTTGATGAGCTCCCTGATGACCTCGCGCTGGGCCGGGGTGTCGGCCACGGTGGCAGCCTTGTCGAGCCAGTAGATTATCTTCTTGATGGCAGCACCATAGAGGCCGTTGGCTGTCCAGCGCTGCTCCACCAGCTTGCCGCCCTTCTTCACGAGGCGACTGTTGAGGCCATACATCACGGGCTCTTGGTCGGTCGTGTCTTTCTGCGCATCATAGAAAGCCTCGGCCTCGGCCTGGGTGACACCGTCGCCGTAGTAATTGGAGGCGGAAGTCTTGATGAGGTCTTCGCCATCCTTCTGGTTGACGCGCATCTTCATCAGATTGGGGTCGAACATCACGGGGAACACCACGTTGCAGAGCTGGTCAACTGTCTGGCCTTTGGCCAGCGGCAGTTTTTTGGCATCGACGCTCTTCAGGGCAGCGCGGAAGAAGTCCTGACTGAAGCCCGGCACAAACTTCTCGCAGCCGTAGTGATGGTGGATGCCGTTGGAGAACCACACGCGCTTGAGGTAAAGCTCGAGTGCCTTGAAGTCGTCGCCGTTGCGGTTGCCCTGATAGTCGGTGTAGACGGTCTCCAGCATCTTGCGGATACGCAGATTGTATGCTCCATTCTGGTCGAAGAGGATATCGCGACCGCACAGCGATGCCTCGCTGAGATAATAGATGAGCTGCTTGTCGCGCAGACTCAGTTGTTCAAAACCATGCACCTTGTAGCGGAGCATCTGCAAGTCGGCAAAGCGCTCGTTGGTGTATTCGAAATCGTCGTTGGTAGGGGCGGCGGCAATGCTACCGCACATCATCACTGCTGTCATCAGCATTAGTATTGTTTTCATTATTGTTTTGTTTTTGTTTTCTATACTCTTCGGGGGTCATGCCTCGCATTTTGCGAAAAGCGTTGTAGAGGCTCTGCCTGCTACTGAAGCCGCTGCGCAGTCCGAGAATCTCACAGGTGATTCTGTTGTATTCCGGGCTTTCCAGCAGAGCGCACACACGATTGACTCTCAAGCGCTGCAATATCGACGAGAAGTTGCCGCCGAAATACACCTTGGTGACGGCAGAGATATCCTGCACCGCGATGCCTGTGCGCTTGGCTAGCCTTTTAGCGGTGAGCCCCTGCTGGAGGTAGCCCTCCTTATAAAACACCTCCCTGTTGATTATACGGCAGATACGGTCAATCTTTGCTTTGCTGAGATTTTCAGCATACCTCTTTTCCATGCGGCAAAAACTATTCTGCAAACTCCGCGTTATCTCTGCGTGGACGCTCACGGCGCTCGACGGGCTCTATCTTCAATGGATTGGCTGATGCTGCGTCATCGCTGCGACGGTTGCGCACGATATCAATGGCAGCATACACCGCCTGGCGCAATGAGTTTTCGTCGGCAATGCCCCGTCCCGCTATATCGTAGGCAGTGCCATGACCTGGAGAGGTGCGCACCACGCTGAGCCCGGCAGTGAAGTTGACGCCCTCATCGCGAGCCAACGCCTTGAAGGGTGCGAGGCCTTGGTCGTGATACATAGCCAGCACAGCGTCAAACTCATTATACATGCCTGTGCCAAAGAAGCCGTCGGCGGGGTACGGGCCGAAGCACTGCACTCCCTTGCTGGTGGCAGACTGTATGGCAGGCACAATAACATTCTGCTCCTCGCTGCCAATAAGGCCGTCGTCACCGCAGTGGGGGTTGAGCCCCAGCACTGCTATGCGCGGAGTGCTGATGAGGAAGTCGCGCTTCAATGCCTTACGCAGCTGCATCAAGCAACGCTCCACACGCTCTGCGGTGATGGCAGATGGCACATCCTTGAGAGCCACATGGGTGGTGACAAGAGCCACACGCATCGCGGGACAGGTGAGTATCATCAGTGCGTCGCCGGCTGAGCCGAACTCCCTCTCGAAATACTCGGTGTGACCACTGAAGGGGAAGGCGTCGCTGTGGATGGTCTTCTTGTTGATGGGAGCAGTGACGATAGCGTCGATAAGACCTGCCTTGCAGTCGGCCACTGCTCTCTGCAACGACACCAACGCAGCCTTGCCGGCCTCTTCGGTGGGCTGGCCCACATCAATCTTCACTTCGTCTTCAATGCAAACCACCATATTGAGCACACCCGCCTCAGCCTCGGTGGCAGAGGTGATGGACTTGAAGTTGGTGGTGAGGTTAAGATTCTTACGATAATAGATAGCAGCTCTCGGTGAGCCATAAACAATTGGCACGCACAGGTTGCTCATCTCTGCATCTGCAAAAGCCTTGAGGATTATCTCGTAGCCGATGCCGTTGAGGTCTCCGTGGGTGATACCGATTCTGATTTTGTCCATATATAATATAAGGTGTATTGAAATGCGAGGTAAAATTACAACTTTTTTCTTTAACGGCAAAATGATTTAATCATTTTCGTTATTGTGGCGGGTGTTGAGCAGTCCGCACGCTGCCTCGATATCTTCACCGCGCGATGCTCTGACGGTGGCGAACACTCCCTTGGAAGTGAGATAGTTGCGTGTGCGCATAAGCTTGTCGGGAGTGGCTCCCCGATATGGGCTGTCGGGTATACGGTGGAAGGGTATGAGATTTACCCTGCAGTCGAGTCCGCGCAGCAGTTTCACTATTCTATCGAGGTGATGCACCTTGTCGTTGAGGCCCTCAAACAGGATATACTCAAATGACAGCCTGCGCTGATGCGCTCCCTCCCGAGGATTCTCGTCGTCGGCATCGCGGCAGAAATCCTCGTGTCTGAGCATCTCCACCACGTCTTCTATAGGATATGGTTTCTGAGCAGGCATGTGCTGAGCCCTGTCATTGGCAAAGGCGAAATGCAGGCTGATAGCCAGGTTGCATCGACTCTCGCGAAGGAAACGCTGCAGTCCGCGCATCACTCCCACCGTGGATACAGTGATGCGCTTAGGGCTCCATGCCAATCCCCACTCAGCGGTCAGCACCTCAAGAGCGCGCATCACAGCGTCGGTATTGTCGAAAGGCTCGCCCTGCCCCATAAACACTATGTTGGTGAGGCTCTCAAAGTCTGGCAGCGCATACACTTGATTCAATATCTCAGCGGCACTGAGATTAGCCTCAAAGCCCTGCCGCCCTGTCATGCAGAAGCGGCATCCCATCTTGCAGCCCACCTGCGAACTGACGCATAGCGTAGCCCTGTCGCCATCGGGGATATACACGCTCTCCACGGTGCGTCCATCAGCCACGGCAAAGAGATACTTTACCGTGCCGTCTTTCGACACGCTCTTCCTCACTGGTTTGCTCCTGCCCAGTTCGTAGCGCTCAGAGAGCTGCTCGCGCACCTTCTTCGAGACATTGGTCATCTCGTCGAAGCTGAATATCTGTTTCTGGTAGAGCCACTGCCCCAACTGCTTGGCCACAAAGCGCGGTTGTCCCAGTTCGGCCACCACAGTCTCCAGCTCCTTGGGAGTCATACCCGAAAGTGGTTGTTTATGAGATTGACCATTGACCATTGACTATTGACCATTAAACATTAAACATTCTTAAGGACTTGGAGGAGTTTTCCTTCAACGCGGAAGTGTATATCCTGCCCGGCGAAGGTGAGGCCATAGACGCGCTCTTCATCGTCCTGATAGCGAGGCCTTGGGTCTGCCTCCAGCACTCCGCGGAGCGCCGCAGCTTTCTCCTCGCCCAGCTTGCGGACAAGAGCCTCGGGGACTTCTACCTCCAGTCTCTCACCCTCGGCATTGGCATTGCCCTGAGTGAAGCCTGCCTTGGCATCGGGGTGAGCGTCGGCATAGGGAAGGTAAGGCTTTATGTCGTAGATAGGCGTGCCGTCCATCAGGTCGGCGCCACCCACCAGCAAGGCAGGACCGTCCTCGGCGTCATAGTCGATGCCCAGCAGTCTGACTGCCGACAGCCCGATACTGTTGGGACGGAAGGGCGAGCGGGTGGCAAACACCCCCACCCTCTCGTTGCCGCCAAGCCGCGGCGGACGCACTGTGGGACTCCACTGCTCACGATGCGCCTCGCTGAAATCCCACAGCAGCCACACATAGTCAAAGCCCTCCAGTCCGCGCACAGCCTCAGCCACGCGGTACTCCTTTTCAAACACCACGCGACCTCGCAACTCCGGCACCATGCCGCTCTGACGCGGAACGCCAAATTTGCTACCAAAGTCGGTCTTTATCCTCGCAATTATCTCCATTCGCTCCGCGAAGTTACGAATTTTCCTCCTAAATTCTTGGAAAATACAATTTTATTTGTATTTTTGCACACAAAGGATATAAATTATAAATCTCTAAAACACCAAAAACCATGAAGAAAATTCTTTTCACCCTAATGGTGCTCTGCTGCGCAATCGTGGCAAATGCACAGAACGACCAGCTCACCGCCACCCTTCAGCACGGTGACGAAGTAAGCCTCTTCACCGGTGCCGACGCACTAGCAGCAGCCATGGAGGCAGCAGTCGACGGCGATATCGTCACCCTCTCTGCCGGCACATTCCGCACCACCCCCATCAACAAGTCTGTCAGCATCTTCGGCGCAGGCTATGAGAAGGTGGATTCTCTTACAATCGATATCAGCGCCATTGACGGCGAGACAACCATCGGCCTTGCCGAGAACACCCTACACGAC
>JAGCTG010000181.1 GCA_017963785.1 Bacteroidaceae bacterium
GTCACGTCCTCCATAGGAGCGAGGAGCACCGGGCGCGGACCAAGGTCAAGGGTGCCGATCTTCATAGTCGCATAGTCACAAAGTCGCTGAACGCTAACCTTTTATTTCATACTATTCAACCACTCCAGCGCTTGCTCATCGCCGAGCTCGTAGGCTCGCTGCAGGTTCTGCCGCGCCTCTGCCTTGCGACCCAGCTCGCCAAGAGATATGCCTATGAGCTTATAGGAGTCGGGGTCGGTGGGGTCGAGTTTCTGCGCCTGAGTGGCAGTGAAGATGGCTTCCTCAAAATGGCCAGTGCGTGTCTCTATCAGTGCTTTCTCTATCTGATATACATATTCCTGCGGTTTGAGTGAGATAGCTTTCTCTATATCGTTGAGTGCCTGAGGATAGAGGCGCGCCTTCAGCTCAGCCTGCTCTTTGTTGTAGAAGAAGACATCGCTAAGTGACTTGGTGCCTACCAGCGACTCATACTCCTGATAGCCGAGCGAGGCCTCCTTGTAGAAGCCGTAGCGATTGCACTCGTTGGCGTAGTAGAGCAGGTAGGGCGCGGCATCGGGGCGTAGCGGTCGCTTGAAACGCATCACTGCGCTGTCGAGCAGGGCTATCACCTTCGTGGAGTCGCCCCCAGCCATCTCCAGTGCCCTCGACTGACAGAAAAGGTTCTCGGAGGAGCGGAAGCGCGTGGTGTTGATTTCGGCGTATGTGTCGTAGGCCTCGCTGTAGCGCTTGAGGGCATAGAGGCACTTGCCTTTCTGCATGAGGAAGAGCGGAGTGGGGTTGAGGATGTATGCCTGCTCTATCTCGCTCAGTGCGCGGTTGAGGTCCCAGTCTTTGTATTGATTGTAGGCCTTGCTTTGGTTGATATTATATATAATGTTGCTCATCGCACTATGCACATCGGCTTTCTCGCTGCACATCTCCAGTGCCTTGTTGATGTCTGCCTCTGCATTGGCATATTGCTTGGTGGCGGCATAGTATTGTGCGCGTTCTGTGTAGCCAAAGAAATCCTCCGGATATTTCTCGATGAAATCGCCCAAATTGGCGAGGTAGGAGAGGGTGTCTTCGGTGTTTTTGGTGAGCAGGTAGAGGTAGCTGCTGGCCTGCTCCTGTGCTGCGGGCAGATGCTTGGGGATGAGTATGCTCTGCAGCGCGGGGTCAGCGGCTGACATGGTGTTGACGGTTAGTGCCTCGTTAAACTCTATGCCTATGGCGTAGGTCTTGTCGCTCTGGCTGTCAGCGCTGCGCTGTATCACGCCCACCACCTCGCCTTTGGCGTTGAACAGCGGACACCCCGTGAGGGCATCGTCGGAGGGGCGGAAGATGGTGTAATAGGTGAGTCCGCCAGTCTCGGGTGCCTCGCCGATGGTCACGTTGATGGTCTGGGCCTTGCCCTTACCTGTGGGTAGCAGTATGTACGCCTTGCTACCTACAGCGAGCTTGTCGACAGCTACAGGCAGAGGGGGAATGGCGCCCTTGTCAATGGTGAAGCGCACTACGTCGTAAAGGTCGCTGGCGCCAGTGATGCGGTGGGCAACGGTGGTCTTGCCCTTGGCATCGCTGACGGTGGCCTTGACGGCTTGCTTGAAGATGGTATAGGGGCTGACTATCTCTATCTCTCCCTGGTTGGCCGGCGAGGGAATGGCGAAGCCTGTGGTCTCGCCTATCTTTGTGCCGTCAGCCTTGGTGGTGGCTATCTTTACTAGCGAGAGGGGGGCCTTCTTGTCGGGCTGGGCGTTGGCAACGCTAACGATAACGCTAACGATTAACAATAATAAAATCTTTCTCATCTTCCTTTTAACAAATTCCTCGCATTGGATATTGCAGCCTCGCTCACGTTGGAGCCCGACAGCATCTTGGCTATCTCTTCTACTCGCTGCTCGGCATTGAGAAGTTGCATGTGAGTGGTGGCGCTGTGGGCGCTGTCTTCCTTATAAATGCGGTAGTGGTGGTCGCCGCGTGCAGCTATCTGGGGGTTGTGGGTTATGCTTATCACTTGGGCGTGGCTTTCGCTGGCGCACTGCTGCATCACGATAGCCATCTCGTTGGCCATACGGCCCGACACGCCGGTGTCTATCTCGTCGAAGATGATGGTGGGCAGTTGCTTGTGGGTGGAGAGCATAGCTTTGAGGGTAAGCATCACTCGTGCTATCTCACCGCCCGATGCTATTTTCTCCAGACTGCGCGGTGGCATGCTCTTGTTGGCACTGAAGAGGAAGCGCACTTTCTCCTGACCGTTACCAGCCAACTCGTCGAGGGGGATGAGCTCTACTACGAAATTGACGTATGGCATACCCAGTGGCTGCAAGCGTATGGTGAGCTCTTGCTCTATCTTGGTGGCAGCCTCATGGCGTGCGGTACTGAGTTTATCTGCTGTGTCGGAGGCTTTGCTGTGGAGAGCCTCACACTGCTTGCGCTTCTTGGCAACGACTTCTTCGTGGTTGACTATATTGTTGAGCTGTGCCTGCAACTGCGCTTGTAGAGCCAGCAGCTCACCCACGTTGGCTTTGTGGTATTTCTTCTGTAGGCTGTAGATAGTGTCAAGTCGCTCGTTCACCGTCTCCAGTCGTTGTGGGTCGTAGCTGATATCATTGGCGGTGAGTGTCTGATCTATGTCGTCTAGCTCAATGGCGCAGCTGTCAAGGCGCTCGATAATCTCTGCAGCAGCAGGCAATAGTGCAGCTATCTTCTCCAGTCCGTGACTGGCGCTATGTATATTTTCGGTAGTGTTGCCTAGCGCTTGCTGTGCGTCAAACACGGCTTGCTTGATGCTCTCCGCGTTCTCAAGTATCAGTTGTTCTTGCTCCAGCTCTTCCTGTTCGCCGTCGGTAAGGGCTGCGCTCTCCAACTCATGGTGCTGAAACTCTATAAAGTCCAGTCGTTCACGGTTTTCTTCTACATCGCGCTCTAATTGTTGCAGCTCGCGCAGCGCCGACTGATACTGCGCATACTCTGCGCGGTAAGTCGCCAGTGTTTCGTCGTCGCCAGCCACCGAATCGAGCACATTCATCTGGAAGTCCGTATTATTAAGTAGCAGGTTTTGGTGCTGAGAGTGGATGTCTATCAGCATGTTGCCCAATTCCTTAAGTTGGGCTAGCGCCACAGGTGTGTCGTTGATAAAGGCGCGGCTCTTGCCTGAGTCGGTCAACTCACGGCGTATGATGCACTCGCCATCATCAAAGTCGAGGTCATTCTCTTCGAAAAATGTTGCAGCCTTATCATCCAGCTGACTGAAGGTGGCCTCTACCACGCAGCGCTTGGCGCCGGGAGTGATGGCGGTTGTGTCGGCTCTGTTGCCCAGCAATATGCCGAGAGCGCCGAGCATGATGCTCTTGCCGGCACCTGTCTCACCGGTAATAACAGAAAACCCCGACTGAAAATCAATATGTAGATCTTCTATCAGGGCGTAGTTCTGTATGTTCAGATTAGAGAGCATCTGTGCTTACTTCATTATCTGTTTCCAATAGGCCGACTGCGAGGCATTGAGCTTTACCAACAGGTCGTAGATGGGCTGCTTGTTGCTCTCGGTGCCTTGTCCGCGATAGATACCTACCAACTCGTCACGCTTGTATTCCGTAAACAACTGTGGCCAGAAGCTGAGCGGTTTATTCTCGCGAGCCTCCTTGAGCAGAGTGAAAGACTCAGTTATGGCGTTGCGGGCCACGTCAGGATTCTCCACCATATTGTCGAGTCCCTCGCGGTGATATTTGTATTGCAGTTGGCGGAATGGAGCAAACTTCTCCTCCAAATAGTCGTTAATCATCGCGAATCGGTTGCTGGAGTCGTCAAACGATTTCCAACCTTTCACGTTGAAGTTCTGCGAGTTGTTGACCACAGCCATAGCTTTGTCGAGTATTTCTGTGCCGCCCAGCGGTGCCATAGTGTCAAGGTCGAGACCGATGATAAAATAGGCATAAAAAGCCAACAGTGCAGTCAGCGAGTTCTGTATGTTCTCGTCGTTGAAGTCCAGTTGGTCAAACTCGTGATAGTTAAAAGAGAAGTCCTTGTCTTTACGGCTGAATGTCACCGTGTTGTAGGTCGAACCGTACACTGGGCGCTGCACGCTGATGAATCCTTCGCCCGAGGTGAGGCCTGTGTCGCTGTTGTACTTGTTGAGCACAATGGTGAAACCACACTTGATGCGTTCATTGTTATTGAACTGCATATTGGTCCAGTGGCGTTCGTTGAGAAAAGTGGTGATGGCTTCCTTCAGGTTGTCAAACACAGCCTTGTTTGTTCCATCGATGCGCGACGTGTTGACCTCAACGGTGGCGTTGAGTTCCTGTGCCGTCATGTTGACAGGCGCCAATAGTGCCAGTA
>JAGCTG010000182.1 GCA_017963785.1 Bacteroidaceae bacterium
AAAGTGAAAGTCGATTAAACTCTCCAACTCTCGAACTTAAAATTTAACCAAATATGAAAATCAAACGTTATCTTATCGCAGGCCTGCTCTTCAGCTATGCCACGGCAGGCCTCGCCCAGCTCTCCTACGGATGGGAGGAGGCTGCCAAGCAAACACAAGAGTTTACTTTCGAGAAAAACAAAAAGCAGCGCCAGCCAGGCGGTGCAAAGGCTAATGGCTTTAAAGGTAGCACCAAGCGACCCGACCACCTCAACAACGCACTTCTGAAGTATTTTCCGCCCATCTTCAACCAGGACCACGGCTCATGCGATGCCGCCAGCTATATCGGCTATCAGTGGACTTACGAGCGCAACTGCTACTACGGCCTTGACGCCCAGTATCCCGAAAACCGTTTCACATCACACTTCAACTTCCTGCTTGCACACAACTACCAAGGCACAGGCAAGGCAGAGATGCTGCAAAACGTGGGCAATCCCTCCGAAGCTGACTACGGCGGACAGACATGCTCGAAATTCTACGGCAGCCAGGACTGCAAAGACACTAACTACGGATGGATGCAAGGCTACGACAAGTGGTATCGCACCGCCCACAACCGCGACTGGACAGAAGCCTACATTGAGCAAAACGTGATGACCGAAGAAGGTCGCGAGATACTCAAAAACTGGCTGTGGAACCACCAGGGCGACTACGACTTCAACGCCGGCGGCGTGGCATGGTTTGGCATGGCAGCCACCGACTATGTCACTGGCACCATCCCCGAGACTCCTACCAACAAAGCACTGGGACTCGTGGGCAAGATATACATGGCTGAATGGGGACCCTCCTACAACCACGCCCAGACCATCGTGGGCTATGACGACCGTATCGAGTTTGACCTCGATGAAAACGGAGTCTATGGCGAGAAGGAGAAAGACGAGGTGGGCGCATGGATTATCGCCAACTCATGGGGCAACGGCTGGCAAAACAACGGCTTTATCTATTGCCCCTATGCCCGCGCTTACACCACCAACACACGCTCTAGCGTATGGTCAGTTGACCGCCACTACATCCGCAAGGACTACGAGCCCATCCGCATGCTCAAAGCCAAGATTGCCTTCTCGCGCCGCTCAGCTCTTCACCTTAGCGTGTCTGCCACACAAGACACTGCCAGCGGTTCGGGACAGGACTCGATAGAGCTTGACCACTTCAAGTATGCCGGCGACGGCACACGTAACACCTATCAGCCGCCACTCGTGCCGATGCTGGGCAAGTGGATTGACGGCTATCACTACGAACCCATGGAGTTTGGCTACGACCTGAGCGACCTGACCAAGAAGTTTGACCGCCGCAAGCCTATCAAATACTTCTTCAATATCCGCACACAGTCTAACCTGCCCGAAGAGTGGCAGGGCACCGGCCGTCTCTACAACGCATCCATCATCGACTACGAGCTCGACCGAGCAGGCATCGAGTTCCCCTTCAAGTTTGAGAAGATAGACCTCGGCGGCACCGGCAATCTCTACCGCATCTCTGTGATTATCCCCGGAGAGCAGATCAATGCCCCCGTCAACCTCAAGATAAACGACGGCACACTCAGTTGGCAGCAGCCCACCACCACCTCGCTGCCCATCAGCAAATACTATGTCTTCTACGATGACCGCGTTATCGACTCGGTGAGCAGCAGCACCTACAGCTACACCCCCAACGTCTCTATGGGCAACCCCAACGACAAGGCCTATGGCATTGCCGCCGTTTATAAGTATCGTAAGAACACCATCGTCTCCGAGCAGTCCAACCGCGTCACCTTCCCCATCGCATCCAGCGGCGACGACAATGTGGTGCTTGAGATGAAAAACACCCTCGCCACCGTCAGCAATGTAGGCTTTGCCGCATCACTCGGCGGAACCCTAGAGTACTGGATCAAGCCTTACACCCTTGACGACTACTCACAGCAGTTTGGCAACACCGCCTACTTCTTCAGCTCCTTTACCTACAACGGCAACGTCAAGGCAGGCATGGGAGCCTACAGCGCCTACAACGCCTATAGCTGCAACATCAGTCCCAACCAGTGGGTACATGTCGCCATCGTACGCGACGGCGACCAGCTCTACGCCTACATCAACGACCTCAAGAAATCCATCAGCTGCTACAACAAGGCAGCAGGCGTGCTCGGCTTCTCCGACTTCTCCATCGGCCGCGACCCCAACCACGGACTCATCAACGGACAGATAGATGAAGTGCGTCTCTGGAACCGCGCACTCAGCGAGACAGAGCTTAAGAGCAATCGTCGCTCCGAGATAGTCGACCCCGCTGCCCAGGACGGCCTCGTGCTCTACTATAAGGGCGACATCTTCGAGGACACCGACGGCCAGACCAAGCTGCGCGACTATGCACGTGGCCACCACGCCGTGATACGCGACCCCGAGAACGTGCAGGCCATCGTCAACAACGACCTGCTCAAGGGCTCAGCCAGCGATATGAGCGTAGTGGTATATGAACCCAAGGAAACCATCTACACCAACACACCCATAAAGATGCAGGCAGCCATCCCCGCTTGCGCCACCAGCGTGAAGTGGGTTGTTGACTCCAACGACGATTTGACCGTCTATGAAACCATGCCCTACCTCACCTTCACCACGCCGGGCAATCATATCGTGAAGGCAGTCATCACATACGAGGGCGGCAAGGCCCTCGCCTCCAATCTTAAGATATTAAAGGTAAAAGAGCTGCCCGCCCCCGTGGCCGACTTTGAGATAACCGAAAACAACCTGCCCGCCAGCGAATACTTCAGCTTCGTCAACCGCTCCTCCGCAGTCAACGCCACCTACAGCTGGTCCATGCCTGGAGCCGACGTAGAGCAGGTCAACGCCACCAACGCCTCCGCGCGCTTCCTCGAGGTGGGCTCCTACCCCGTCACCCTCACCGTCACCAACGCTGCGGGCACTTCCTCCATCACCAAGGAGATAACCGCCGTCGCCTCCGCCCCCTATGTGGACTTCGAGGTCAGCCCCTCAGCCATCCTGATTGGCGACAAAGTGTTCTTTGAAGACAAGACTATCTACGATCCCCAAGACTGGCAGTGGGAAATCAACCACGTCAGCGGCAAGCGCAACTACGCCATCCACGCCCAGAACACAGCCTTCAAGCCCCTGGCTCCCGGCTACTACAACGTAACCCTCAAGGCTCGCAATCCGCAGGGCCAGACAGGCAAGACCATGCGCAAAGTCTTCGCTGTCAGCAATGCCGACCCGGGCAACGCCCTCTCCTTCTATGGCGAGAACGAGTACCTCAGCATCGCCACCCCCTTCGAGGCAGCCACGCGCGCCTTCACCATCGACACATGGCTGCGCCCCGCTGACCTCAATGGAGCCCTCTCCTTCACCACCGCCGACAGCATCGTTCAGACCGTCTCCAACCCCGACGGCTCCCTCACTTTGCACGTCAATGGCAAGAGCGTGAAGTCCGACCCGGGCTACCTCATCATCGACGAGTGGCACCACTATGCCATTACCTTCTCCACGGGCAACGTCAAGTTCTACCGCGACTCCGAGCTATTCAGCACACCTACCCTGCGCCTCGGACTCAACTGCCCCGCATGGGCAGGCCCCGTCACTCTCAGCAGCGACGCCCATCGCTTCAAGGGACTCATCGACGAGTTCCGTATCTGGAGCAAGGCACTCAATCAGAAGACCATACAAGCTTACAGCAACGCCCCCCTCACCGATGACCTCCTCGAGACAGCCAAAGCCACCAACGGACTCCTCCTCTATTACGACTTCAATCAAAACGGAGGCGACGTCATAGACCGCACCCAGCTCGGCCACACCGCAGAGCGCAAGTCTTTCAGCGGAGCTGACGGCGACGCATGGACCTCGGCACTCGGCGTGTTTACCCTAGACTTTGAGGGCGACGAGCCCAGCGATGTCAGCGCCGACTACCTCACCAACTACAAGGCACCCTTCCTCGACAACGGAGAAGCAGTCTCCACCAGCAACTCCTCCAATCTGCGCGGACTCCTCACCGACACCGACGACTCCAAATGGGTCATCGAGAACAGTGTCGTCACTGACAAGAGCACCACGGGAGCCCACGTATATAAAAGCCTCAACTCCGACCTCAACTTCCGCACAGGCTACTACGGCTTTGCCGACACCCTCCGCAACCATCGTCTCCACCAGACCATCACCCTCCCCGCGGGCTACTACACCCTCAGCGTCGCCCCCAGTGAGGGCGGAGCATGGGTCGCCGACAGCAGCTACCTCTGCGTTACCCGTGGCGATGAGTTCGTCGATATGCTCACTTACGAAGAGAAGTCGGAAGCCTTCGTACCCCTGAGCGACGGCAAGGTCACCTTCACTGTCGGAGAAGAAGAGAATATCACCATCGGACTCATCATCAATCTCACCGGCTGGAACGCCATTGACATCAACCACTTCACGCTGATGCGAACACCCGTCACCGAGGTAGAGCCTGATGACGAGACCGACATCTACGATGCCGTAGCCAATGGCAGCGTGCCACGCTACACACCGATGGCCAATGCCATCCGAGTAGTCAACGACAAGATGCGCCCAATGATGGTATATACCCTCGACGGCCGCCTCGTATTCAACGAGATGGTAGAGGGAGTGCACATCATACCATTTGCTCCGGGCATCTACATCATAGATGGTGAAAAGATACAAGTGAAGTAATATGGCAGAAGAGCAGTTAACCCCGATGATGGCGCAGTTTCGCGACCTGAAAAAGAAATACCCCGACACCATAATGCTATTCAGGTGCGGAGATTTCTACGAGACTTATTGTGAAGATGCGGTGACAGCAGCCCAGGTGCTTGGCATCACGCTCACCCATCGCAACAATAAGGGCAGTGTAGCGTCTGTGGAGATGGCGGGCTTTCCTTACCATGCCATTGACACCTACCTGCCTCGACTCATACGCCAAGGTTATCGTGTGGCTATCTGCGACCAACTGGAAGATCCCAAACTAACCAAGAAACTCGTCAAGCGCGGAGTGACCGAACTGGTCACCCCGGGCGTGGCACTTACCGACAATGTGCTGGCGTCGAAGGACAACAATTTCCTTGCCGCGCTATGCATCACCAAAGGCGTGTGCGGCATAGCACTGCTCGACATCACCACCGGTGAGTTTGCTGTTGCCGAAGGCACGGTGGACTACATAGGCAAGCTGATGGGTAGCTTCGCTCCGAAAGAAGTGCTCATAGAGCGCGGCACCAAGCAGCGATTCCAAAACAGTTTCGGCACCAATATCTTCTGCTACGAACTTGACGATTGGAAATTTGCTGAGCGCAACTGCCTCGACCGCCTTCACAAGCACTTCCATGTGCGCAACATGAAAGGCTACGGCGTAGCCCACATGCCCACAGCACTCATCGCCGCCGGAGCCGTGCTCTTCTATCTCGATGATACCAAGCACACCCACACCAAGCATATCACCTCCATTGAGCGCATAGAAGAAGACCGCTATGTGCGGCTCGACACCTTCACCATGCGCAATCTCGAAGTGCTGCAGCCCCTTAGTGCCGACGGCAAGAGCCTGCTGCAAGTGCTCGACCGCACCATTACACCTATGGGGTCGCGCATGATGCGCAGATGGCTGGCATTCCCGCTGTGTGACGTGAGCGCCATTGAGCGCCGCCAAAATTGTGTGGAGCACCTCTTCCGAGAGCCCGAGATGCGTGATACGGTGGCTGACCACCTACGCCTTATAGGCGATATGGAACGCTTGGTGGCTAAGCTGGCTGCCGGTCGCATCACTCCGCGCGAAATGGAGCAGCTACGCTATGACCTCCAAGCCGTGGAGCCCATCAAGGAAGCACTGAGCCAGGCCTCGCTGCCCTCATTGAGAGAGATTGCCGACAAACTGGAACCCTGCTCCGAACTCAAGACACTAATAGCTCACACCCTATGTCCTGATCCGCCAAACCTTACCGCCAAAGGCGGATACATAGCCAACGGTGTGGACAGTGAACTCGACCGGCTGCGCGATTTAGCCCACTCAGGGCGTAGCTATCTCCACGAACTGCAACAGCGCGAAACAGAGCGCACGGGCATACAAAGTCTGCGCGTAGGATACAACAATGTGTTTGGCTACTATCTTGAAGTGCGCAACACCTACAAACATCTGGTGCCATCCGACTGGATTCGCAAACAGACACTGACGCAGGCCGAGCGCTATATCACTGAGGAACTTAAGAAATACGAAGAAGAGATAACGGGCGCAGAGGAGAAAATCCTTATCATAGAAGCCCGCCTCTATGCTGATTTGCTAGACAAGGCGCAGTCGTATATTCCCCAGATGCAAGGCGACGCCACACAATTGGCGGTACTGGACTGTCTGCACTCGTTTGCCCTCTCAGCACAAGAAGGCCGCTATGTACGTCCCACAGTGGACGACAGCACAGTGCTCGACATTGTGCAAGGACGCCATCCCGTGATAGAAACCCAACTGCCAGCGGGAGAGGCATATATACCAAACGACGTACGCCTTGACACTGAGAAGCAGCAGATAATCATCATCACAGGTCCCAATATGTCGGGTAAGTCAGCATTGCTCCGCCAGACAGCTCTCATTACGCTCATGGCCCAGACAGGCAGTTATGTGCCAGCCGACAAGGCCCACGTAGGCATAGTTGACAGGATATACACTCGTGTGGGAGCTAGCGACAATATCTCGATGGGCGAGTCCACCTTTATGGTGGAGATGACCGAAGCCGCCAGCATCATGAACACCTTCACCCAGCGTAGCCTTGTGCTCTTCGACGAGCTGGGACGCGGCACCTCCACTTACGACGGCATCTCCATAGCCTGGGCTATAGTGGAGCACCTTCACGACAACACAAAGGGACATCCGCGCACCCTCTTCGCCACCCACTATCATGAGCTTAACGAGATAGCCAAGAGCCTAGCGCGTGTACATAATTATAATGTAGCAGTGAAAGAGGTGGGCAATCAAGTAGTGTTCCTACGCAAACTGGTACCTGGCGGTAGCGAGCACAGTTTCGGTATCCACGTGGCTCGAATGGCAGGCATGCCTCCTTCCATAGTCAAACGTGCTGACCAAGTGCTAAAAGAGCTTGAGGCCAACAGTGACCGCGATGTGTCGCGCCCCAACGTAAGTGATCTCAACGCAACGAAGGAAGGAGCGCAACTTACATTCTTCCAACTGGATGACCCCGTGCTGCGCCAGCTACGCGACCGATTCCTTAATCTTGACATCAACACCCTGACACCTATAGAAGCACTCAATATGCTCAATGACATCCAGAAACTGGTAAAAGAATAACTATAAACTTTAAACTCTAAACTATGATAAAATATATCGGCGTAGATGACCCCGACCTCAAGCTCTTTGAGAGCCAGTATGACTTGCCTGACGGCATGTGCTACAACTCCTATCTTGTGCTTGACGACAAGATAGCCATAATAGACACCACCGACCGCCGCAAGGTTAGCGAGTGGGCTGATAATCTGCAGCGCGCCCTTGACGGACGCAAGCCCGACTACCTCGTGGTGCAGCACATGGAGCCAGACCACAGCGCTGGCATCAGTCAAGCCCTCGAGCTATATCCGGACCTTAAGATTGTCGCCTCTGCCAAGGCCATTCAAATGATGAGTCTCTATTTTGAGGGGCTTAGCCTGGAGGGTAAAACCATTGCTGTAAAAGAAGGCGACACCCTCGATCTCGGCAACCGCGCCTTGCAGTTTATAGGCGCGCCCATGGTCCACTGGCCCGAAGTCATCGTCACCTACGATCCCACCGAGCGCATGCTTTTCAGTGCCGATGCTTTCGGCAAGTTTGGAGTTCGCGACGCCGATCCCGATGACTGGGCATGCGAAGCACGACGCTACTACTTCAACATCTGCGGCAAATACGGCGGTCCTGTCAGCCAGTTGCTCGGCAAGATTGCTCCGCTGCAGATTGACCACATCATGCCGCTGCACGGCCCCATGCTCAGTGGCGAAGCCATGGTCGAAGCTTTGCGCCTATATAATATATGGGCACGCTATGACGTAGAGACCCCAGGTGTTTTTATCGCATACGCCTCCATTCACGGCGGCACCCGCGAGGCAGCTCAAGTGCTGGCCGACATGTTGCGCCAAAGAGGGGTGCCCAAGGTAAGCATCAGCGACCTCACCACTGATGACCAGGCCGAGGCCATAGAGGATGCCTTCCGCATGAGTCACCTCGTATGCTGCGCCTCCAGTTATGACGGAGGCCTATTCCCCCCGATGCACGACTTTATCCACCACCTGCAGATAAAAACTTACCAGCGCCGTAATGTCGCCCTGATAGAGAATGGCTCATGGGCGCCTTGCGCAGGCAGAGTGATGCGCGACATGTTTGCCACCATGAAGGACATCACCCTTGTGGAACCACTTGTCACCATTCGCGGACGCATGCATGCCAGCGACCAGCCGCAATTGCAAGCGCTGGCCGACAATCTTTCATCCGATTTTAATTCTTAAAACCATATTTATAATGAAACACAAACTATCTTTTTTGAAAATGGCATTTCTGGCATTAGCCATTGCGTGCATCTGCGCTACAGCCCACGCAGGAGTGACCATCCCCAGCTACACCCTTGAGAACCCTAGAGTAGCCGCGTTCATCAAGGAAGTCACTTACAAGTCGAAAGACGAGACAAAGGTTAGGAACTACAACATCAGTCCTCCTTCACGCCGCGACCAACCTGCTGGCGTTCCCATCACGTGGACACAATGGCCTGACGCTGTTAGTCAGAAACTCATCGTGTCCACCTCCAGCAAGTTTACCGATGGCATAGAGATGAAGCTCGCTGCTGATGCCAAGGCCTACGACATCTACAACCTTATCCCGGGCAAGACTTACTATTACAAGATAGTTGCCACCTCCGAAACCGGTAAGGACTCCACCCTGCTATCTGCCAGCTTTGCCACCGAAGGCATGGTGCGCATGATAAAGGCCGACACAGGCTACAACATGCGCGACATCGGCGGATGGAGAACACGCACTGGCCAGAGAATACGCTACGGAATGATCTACCGCGGCGCTGAGTGGGATGTAGAGTATGTACTTAATTCCGCAGACTCTGCCACAATCCACGACCTAGGAATACGCGCCGAGCTTGACCTACGCGGCAACAGCGAGGCCGACTACGCCACCGTATCGCGAATCGGCTATGACGACGTGGAATACACCCGAATTCCCACTGGTACACACTACATTGATGGTATCAAAGGCAACAACTCCGCCTTCGGCAAGCAACTGCAATACATCTTCAAGTGCGTAAGAGAAAACAAGCCTATATATTTCCACTGCCACATCGGTGCCGACCGCACAGGATGTCTCGGCTGGCTCCTCGAGGGACTGCTCGGCGTAAGTGAGAGCGATATGTATAAAGAGTATGAGCTCACCACCTTCTCTGGCCTCAACACCCACCGCTACAAAGACCAGATAGAGGAAATGTTCGACTATATCAAGACCTTTGAGGGCGCTACACTCGACGAGCAGTTCTTCAACTACTGCACAAAGAATCTCAAGGTTGACCCCATGGAGATTATGGAGTTTAAGAGCATCATGCTCCAGCACGATTTCATCACCTCCATAAATTTTGAGAGCGACACAGTTACCGTCACCGCAGGCGAAACCCTCCAGCTTGAGCCCATCCTCACCCCCGAAGGCGCTGACAAGAAGGACATTACCTACACCTGTTCCGACCAACTCGTGGCAACCATCACAAACCGTGGCCTCCTCACTGCAGTGCGCGGCGACACCGCTGTAATCACCGCCAAATCGAACGTGGTAACCAAGCAATTGGTAGTCATCGTGCCTCATGTAGAGACCGAGATGCCAGAATTCGTCACCGTTGATGGCATGGACTATCAGCTCATCGGCCCCAACCTGATAACCAACGGTTCCTTTGAGTACGCACACTCCCTAACCGCTTGGACCAGCGGACTGGGATTCCCTCTTGCAGAGGACGGATTCCAAATCATGGAAGACAGCCAGTGGGGCGACCGCTACCTACAATGCGTCACTGACGGCGACGACGAATCAACTCGCTCCATACGCACCATCTGGCCCATCGAGCCAGGCAAGTCATACGCCATAGGTTATAGAGTAAAGACAGCCGACGGAAAAACGGTAAGCAACAATGCCAATATGCGTGTCGGGCTTATCAATCTTGGCGGAGGTGGATTCAGCGGCGGTGGCGACGACTTCATCTGGGATGATGACAGCGCGCCGGCACCTAAGTTTAATAGCTCTCAGGCTATCGTCGCTGCCGAAGAAGCCGTGGTCTTCCCATTCCCAACCTACGGCCGCAACTGGGCAGACATTCATTATGTGTTTACCAACACCGACAACTACAGCCATTGCCAGGTATGGTTCTCACGCCTTGGCAAAGATGGCACATACACTTGTCTCGACAACTTCTTCCTTGCTGAGATTGACGAAGGAAAGCCCACGGCCATCATGAGTCAAGAGTCGAGAGGCACAAACCAAGAGTCGCAAAGCTACTACGACCTGCAGGGACGCAAACTATCCAATGCCCAAAAGGGACTATACATCAATAATGGAAAAACATATAAAACTTACTAAGATGAAACTCTCAAATTTCAAATATCAATCAATAATACTCGCCCTTGCGCTACTCACCTCATGCAGCAGCGATGACTTCGTCAGCGACTCCCGCCAACAGAGCAACGAGCCAAACATCGTCAGCGCCACCATGACCATCGACGACTTTCAGCCCGACGATGCCCAGACTCCCCTCCTTAAAACCAACATCACCACCGATGGCAAATTCCTCTGGGCACGAGGCGACCAGGTAGGCGTATGGCCCACACTCGAAGACGAAGAGGAGCCCACCAGCTCACAAGTGCTGTTCACCGTAACAGAAGGAGCAGGCACTGCCTCCGCCACTTTCACTGGCAGCGGATGGGGACTGCTCCACAACCGAACATACTATGCCTACTTCCCATACAACGCGCAGGCCCTCTCCAATAAGGTAACAAACAACTATCAGTCAGGGCTCAATCAGATGTTCAACAACATGAGCCTCCACATCGGTGTCAACGACTTTATGTACGCATCCGCCACCACCCCCAGCGAGGGCAACGAGGCCCACTTCCAGTTCCACCACATGGGCAGCATCATGCGCGTAGTCATCACCCTCCCCGCCAAGGCAGCATCCACTGTGTTCAAAGTCCTCACACTCAAAACCGCCGACGGCAGCAAAGTGTTCCCCCTGCAAGTAACATTCAACCCCGTTGATCCTGAGCCCGTCGAGACACCCGTTACACTCACATCCACACTCACACTCAACCTCGGTATGAGCGGCAACGGATTCAAACCCAGCAGCAACACCATCACCGCATGGTTCCTCACTGGAGCCACCGACCTCACCGGCACCGACATACACGTCAGCCTCAGCAATGCCACCGACACCTACTCCGGCACCTTCACAGGCAAGCTGCAGCAGGCAGGCCACGCACGCACATACAACGTCACCGCCGAGCAGGGAGAGGTAGCCGCAGACTACGTAGACATGGGCACCAAAGTGATGTGGGCACGATGCAACCTCGGAGCAGCATCACTGGAGAACTTCGGCAACTTCTATGCCTGGGGCGAGACAGCCCCCTACTACTCCGCACTCGACATCACCGAGACAGGCGCCACCCCCACACTGAACTCCATCACATGGAAAGACACCAGCAAGAGTGGCTACGCTTGGGCCAGCTATTTCGACACTACATCATCATCGGGCTCCTCCTTCAAGACCTATACCAAGGACAATCAGGTGCTCGCCCTCAAAGACGACGCTGCCCACGTGGCCCTCGGAGGAAAGTGGCGCATGCCCACCACTGAGGAAGTCGTTGAGCTCCACAACGTCTGCACACTGCAAAACACCACCGTCAAAGGCGTCAGAGGAGTGCTCTTCACAAGCACCATCACCGGCAACACACTGTTCATCCCAGGCAACGGACACTTCAGCGGCACAACCTACAACAGCACTAACAGCTACCGACTCTGGAGCAGCACCCTCAGCAGCGCCAAAGAAGCATACGGATGGTACAACACATATTCCGACCCCAACAACGAGGACATGCAGTATAAGGGCGAGCGAAACCGCGGTTGGGGTATTCGCCCCGTATTCGACCCGGATATGTAATCAACTCGTCGACTATAAAACCATAAGAAAGACCACCAAATCATGATGGCTCTGCCTGCGCGCGTACCATATCTAATATAATAATAGCGTATGCAAAACGATTGGCTCAACAGCTATCTCGACCTCAGCGAGGATGTCTATGCCTTGCTGCTTATCGCGCTGATTAGCGCGGTGGGCATCAGCTTGGGCAAGATTAAGGTGCGCGGCATAGGCCTCGGCGTAACGTTTGTGTTCTTCACCGGCATCGTCGCGGGTCATTTCGGACTCCAGATCAATCCCGTTATCTTGCAGTATGCGATGAACATGGGTCTGGTGCTGTTTATCTATACACTGGGCCTGCAGGTGGGGCCGGGCTTTGTGAGTGCCTTCCGCAGCGGTGGTGTAAAATTGAATCTGCTGGGACTGGCGCTGGCATTGGTTGGCACACTCATGGCTGTGGCCTGCCACTGGATTACCGGTGTGAGCCTGCCCGACATGATGGGTATCCTATGCGGAGCCACCACTAACACCCCTGCACTGGGTACCGCACAGCAGGCTCTCGCACAGATTGGGCAGGAAGGCAGTGCAGCCTCCATGTCGCTGGGCTGCGCCGTGACCTATCCTCTCGGAGTGGTAGGCGTGATACTGGCGTTTATGGTGATACACGCCTGGCACACCAAATGGGTTAAGAACCAAGAGTCAAAAAGCGACAGTCTCGAAACTGCCGACCATCAGGACGAGCCGTTCATCGTTTCTTTCCACGTGAAGAACCCCGCTGTGCTGGGCAAGACACTCCGGCAATTGGCTGACCTTACAAAGAACGACTTCGTCGTCTCGCGCCTTTGGCGCAACGGCGAAGTGATGCTGCCAGATGCTGACACAGCCTTGCAGGATAAAGACCGCATATTGGTCATCACCAAACATAAAGATCTGGAGCGTCTGACCATCTTCTTCGGCGAACGAGACTCCAACGACTGGAACAAGGAAGACATCGACTGGAACAAACTTGACTCACGGCTCATCTCGCGCCGTATCGTCATCACACGACCGGAGATAAACGGCAAGAAACTGGGCTCTTTGCACCTGCGCAACAGATTCTCGGTAAACATAAGCCGAGTGAACCGTGCAGGCATGGATCTCGTAGCCACGCCCGACCTGGTGCTCTGTATGGGCGACCGCCTCACCGCCATTGGCGAAGAGAAGGCTGTGGACCACGTGGCCAAGAGTATGGGCAATGTGGTAGCCGACCTCGACGAGCCTAACCTGGGAGCCATCTTCGTAGGCCTGATACTGGGTATTGCCCTCGGCGCCCTGCCTATATGCCTCCCCACGATGAGTGTGCCAGTGAAGCTGGGACTGGCGGGCGGCCCCATCATCGTAGGTATTCTGATAGGAGCCTATGGGCCGCGCTTGCACATGATAACCTACACCACCAGCAGTGCCAACAGGATGCTGCGGGCGCTGGGCATCGTCATCTTTCTGGCATGTCTGGGCCTGCAGGCAGGTCCGCGCTTCTTCGACACCGTGATGAAGGCTGACGGGGCACTGTGGGTAGCCTTAGGCTTCCTCATTACAGTAGTACCTATCATTATCGTCAGCTGGCTGTCGCTTAAGTTTACCAAACTCGATATGCCAATGGTGTGCGGCATGGTGTGCGGCAGCATGGCCAACCCCATGGCATTGGACTATGTGAACGACATCACCCACTCCGAGCGTGGCGCTGTTGCTTACACCACAGTATATCCCTTGTGTATGTTCGCTCGCATCATAGCCGTACAAATCATCATTGTGCTGCTAATGTAGGCAAGTTCGCGAATCATAAGAGGCAAAAAGCGGCTAAAAACACTTTTTTATGAAAAAAGTTGGCGTAATTCTTGGTCGGATTAGAAAAATGTTATTAACTTTGCAGCCGCGAATCAGATTGGGTGTTTTCCAGAGTGGCCAAATGGGGCAGACTGTAAATCTGCTGTCTTTCGACTTCGGTGGTTCGAATCCATCAGCACCCACTCTCCCGTAGAGATGGCCTACAGGCAATGCGGAAGTAGCTCAGTTGATAGAGCACTAGCCTTCCAAGCTGGGGGTCGCGGGTTTGAGCCCCGTCTTCCGCTCTCCTTTAAGGTAAGTTTTTATAATGTGTTGCTGCTTTAGCTCAGTGGTAGAGCGCATCCTTGGTAAGGATGAGGTCCCGAGTTCAACTCTCGGAAGCAGCTCTCATTAAATAGAGAGTGTTATAAAAGATAATAGAAAAAGTTTATTCATTTACCAAAATAAATAAATCGCTATGGCAAAAGAAAAATTCGAACGTACCAAACCCCATGTGAACATTGGTACTATTGGTCATGTTGACCACGGTAAGACTACTCTGACCGCTGCTATTACTACTGTATTGGCAAAGAAGGGTCTTTCTGAGGTTAAGTCTTTTGATCAGATTGACAATGCTCCTGAAGAGAAGGAGCGTGGTATTACTATTAACACCGCTCACGTAGAGTACGAGACAGCTAAGCGTCACTATGCTCACGTTGACTGTCCGGGTCACGCCGACTATGTAAAGAACATGGTAACTGGTGCTGCTCAGATGGACGGTGCTATCATCGTTGTTGCTGCTACTGATGGTCCTATGCCTCAGACTCGTGAGCACATCCTTTTGGCTCGCCAAGTAAACGTACCGCGCCTGGTTGTATTTATGAACAAGTGCGATATGGTTGACGATCCTGAGATGTTGGATCTCGTTGAGATGGAGATGCGTGAGCTGTTGAGCTTCTATGAGTTCGATGGTGACAACACTCCGGTTATCCGCGGTTCTGCACTGGGTGCACTGAATGGTGTTCCTGAGTGGGAAGACAAGGTAATGGAGTTGATGGACGCTTGCGACAACTGGATCCAGCTGCCTGTACGTGCCGTTGACAAACCGTTCCTAATGCCGGTTGAGGACGTATTCTCCATCACCGGTCGTGGTACTGTAGCAACAGGTCGTATCGAGACCGGTGTCATCAAAGTAGGTGACGAGGTTCAGCTGATCGGTCTGGGTGCAGAGGGCAAGAAGAGAGTTGTAACCGGCGTTGAGAGGTTCCGCAAGTTGCTGGATCAAGGTGAGGCTGGTGATAACGTAGGTCTGCTCCTCCGCGGTATCGATAAGAAGGAAGTTAAGCGTGGTATGGTAATCACCCACCCAGGTGTTATCAC
>JAGCTG010000183.1 GCA_017963785.1 Bacteroidaceae bacterium
GGACCGACGATATTGCCGGCGTTCCACACGCCACCAACTTTGAGTGATGAAGCGCAGTCCTTGAGTTTCTCCATAAACTCGGGGTTTTCATAAACCGAGCGCTCCACGAGCAGCAGGGAGCAAGCCGAGCACTTTTGTCCTGCGTTGCCAAAGGCAGAGCGGCAGGCGTTCATGATGGCGTGGTCGCGGTCTCCCTTGGCGGAGAGAATCATTACGTTCTTACCACCCGTCTCAGCCGACAGTGGTTTGCGCGGATTAGCGTGAGCGATGGTCTGCGCTGTCTCGGTGCCACCGGTGAGGATGATATGCTTGACTACGGGTGAGGAGGTGAGGAGCGGTGTAGCCTCGCGGTCGGTGATAATCACCTGCAGAGCTTCCTTTGGCACGCCAGCCTCCCAGAAAGCTTTGGCAAAGAGCCATGCTACGGGTGCAGCTACGGTGGCGGGCTTCAGAATACATGTATTGCCTGACGCCAGAGCTGCCACAACGCCGCCACAAGGGATGGCGCACGGGAAGTTCCATGGCGACAGCACCAGCACGGTACCCTTAGCCTTCATCTCTATGTCGTCGAGCTGAGCATATTTCTTCATTGTGGTGGTATAGAAGCGGCAATAGTCGATACCTTCTGACACTTCCACGTCGCCCTCTTCGATGGTCTTGCCTGTGATGGCACACATGGCTCCGCAGAGGTCGCCACGCATTTCGCCGAGGATATTGGCAGCCTTATACATTATCTTATGACGCTCCTCGATGGTTGTCTTGCGCCAGCCACCGGCGTCTTTCTCTGCGATGTCGAGAATCTTTTCGGTTTGCTCTTTGTTGGCGCGTGACATCTCGCAAACGAGCACATCGCCTTCCTGCGAGCGGTCGTAGTACTTGGCGTGGTCTTCGTTAAACACGAGTTCGCTGCCTATCTGAGTAGGTAGTAGGTCGCCCGGCTTCCACTCGCCCCATTTGGCTGTCTCAGTGCAAGGTGTCGTGCCTTGTGGTTGCCATTTCTTAAAAATCTTTTCCACCCACTGCTGGTTGCATACGCGGTCGAAGTCGGTGTCGGGCTCGTTGATCATTTCGTCCTTGGGCTCCTGTCCCTTGTAAGGCTTGTTGCGGTCCTGAGTGCGGGTAGGAATATGGGTGATGGTGTCCTTCATGTTGTAGGCGTTGATAAACTGCTGCTGCAGCTCATTCCATTCGGGAGTGTCGGGCCTGAGTGAGAAGGAGTGGGTGAGGAAGTTGTCGGGCGCGGTGTTCTCGTCCATTCGCCTTACGAGGTAAGAGATGGCGTTGAGGAAATGCTCCTTTTTGACTACAGGAGTATAGAGAATCACGTGGTTGCCCAGTTTCTTTTGTGCGCGCCACACATGGTTGGCCATACCCTCGAGCATCTCGAAACAGAAGCAGTCTTTCGGTGTCTGGTACATCTCGGTGAGCAGATAAGCGTAGGAGATGGTAAACAAGTTGTGAGACGCCATGCCAATATGCAGCACTTTGGCGTTTTCGGGCATCAGTCCGCGCTCTATCACGTGCAGATAGTTGGCATCCACCTCGGTCTTGTCAGGTCTTACGGGGTTGGGCCATCCGCGCAGGTCGCTGACGATGTTCTCCATGTCGAGGTTGCAGCCTTTGACGATACGCATCTTGATGGGCGAGCCGCCCTCTGCCACGCGCTTGTGCGCAAACTCCAGCAGTTCGGTTTGGAAGTCCCATGCGTCGGGCAGGTAGGCCTGCACCACGATACCGGCCTCGTAGTTCTTGAACTGCGGCAGCGACAGCACGTCCTTAAACACCTTCATCGTCAGGTGAGCGTCCTTGTACTCCTCCATATCGAGGTTCACAAACTTGGCGCGCTTCTTGCCCTCGTGGTCGATGTACGGATTGTCGATGGCGGTCTGGTACAGCTCTGTCATACGGCGCATCAGCTCGGGGATGCTCTCCTTGTAGTTGAGGGCATGCGTCTGAGCGTAGATGCCCGATATCTTAACCGAGATATAAGTGATGTCCGGCTCCTTCAGCGCCTCCAGATAGGAGTAGTAGCGCTTGTCGGCTTCGCCGTCACCGACGACAACTTCGCCGAGCAGGTTGACGTTCTGGCCGATATCCTCCTGGAAGCGGGTTGCCAGATGCTTGGTAAGTCTCGGACGTGCAGCGTCGATAATGACACGGCTTGTGTCGCGCCGCAGACGCCACTTCACGATGGGCACTGCTATCCAATTGAAAGGCGACAGATAGGCAAACTTCTGATACATCCAGAAGAGGGCATGGTCAGTCTTGTCAAGGAACTTTGGAATACCATACTGGTCAATCAGGTCCTTCACTCTGCGCGCCAGCTTCTGCTTGTCGCGCACTTGGCTCGTTTCGTCAAGCATACGCACAATAAACTTCTTGTCATTGGGCGTGGTGACCATCGTTCCATACATGTGTTGCTCGTTCTTCTCAGTGCGGGTAAGGCCTGAGTAGCTCTCGTCGTAGAGTTTGCGCATCCACGCAAACACTTCTTCTACGCTGGGTAGTTGCTGTTTGTCAGTCATAGAGTTATTGATTTTTTGTTGTTGTTTTATAGAATAATCAAAAAGCCTACGTTACGCTCCAAATACGCATAACGTAGGCAAAGTTACATTTTTCTTTTTATTGCGATATAATTTTTCGCCTAAAAAATATAAAGAATTAATTTTTAATCCCCCGAAGAGTCCTCGTCCTCCGCACCATTTTGAAGGAGACAGAATTTTGTGTTCTTTCGCAACTCGTTGAGAAAAGCCTTGCAGGGATGGAAAGTAATCTTGTCAACCATCTCATTCTTGAGCTCCTTCCTGCCATTGGGCTTAGTTACCACATCGCCCTTCATGGTAATGAAGAAAGTGCCGAGCCCCTCCAGTTTTACAGGGTGCCCGAGTGAGAGATAAGTCGCAAGCATACGCGGCACAGCAGCCATTGTACCCCTATATGCCACAGGCGCTAAATTCTCGCCGTTGAGCAGATACTCCTCAACAGCCTTGCCTTGCATTACGTGTGCCGGGAGAATGACGGGATACTCTTTCCCGAGGTCTTTAAGCACACCACCAGATTTTTTAATCACACATGGAACAGCATTTGTCTTCATAATAATATGTTTTATATGGTTAATAATAATTTCAGCAATCTCCTGTAAATATAGAGCGATCTCCTGTGGATTATCTGCGCGCTCGTGTGGATTATCTTTGAGCAGCCGCAGACATACTGCGATTTCCCGTTCGTAGTCCGCGCGGACTACTTTTGTAATCCGCGCGACTTACTTTTGTGTTCCGGGCGGAATACAAAAATATCTACATACAAAAACTGTGCCAGACCTGACTTTTTCTTCGGGAGATAGCTCTAAAAATATCAGAGAGTGCTTAAAAATCTTCAGGGAACGCTAAAAAGAATTAAGAGATAGAAAAAACAAACGACCACTCCGTAGAATGATCGTCGTTTCTGACTGTCGGGGTGAAAGGATTCGAACCTTCGACCCCCTGCTCCCAAAGCAGGTGCGCTAACCGGACTGCGCTACACCCCGTGTCGGTTTTCGGGCTGCAAAGTTAGTAATTCTTTTTCAAACGTCGGTAATAAATTGAAGAAAAATATCCGCCGCCAATGCTCACGGCACCAGCGGCGGACAGATATGTGCTCAGACTAAGCGTAGTCTGAAGTGGAGTGGGGGATTATTCCCAGTCGAAGTCTTTCTCTTCTTCGTCATCCTCTACGTTGCCCCAGAACTTGTTGGACCAACCGCCGTTTCCACCAGACGTGGAACTGCCGCTTCCGCCACTGACGGGTAGAGACTGCATAAGGTTAGGCAGTGTGTATGCCTCGCAAATCGGTGATTTATATGTCTTCTTCATAATGATTTTCATTTAGAGGTTAATACTTAACTACCTTACCGCCCTTGATGTAGAGGCCGCCCTTTGCAGGAGCAACAACCTTGCGGCCCTGCAGATCGTAGAGCTGTCCGTCAACACTGATGTTAACAATGTTGTAGAGGCCCGTTACATCATCAAACACGAACTGGAATCCATTGGAAGTGCTGCTTGAGCTGTTGTCCAGATAAGCTTTGTTTGCACCGATGGTGCCGTCGTAGATATAGAAGCCTACCTTGCCATTGCTCTTACCGAGGGAGAGTGCGTTTTCTGTACCTGCTGCCAAGGTTTCAGTATTCTGACCGAGCAGGTCATTTGTTCCGCTGATAGCTGCAATTGCGTCATTGATTGTAGCAGTGATGCTTGCTGCATTACCCTTGAGAACAACGGGAGTGTTGGCAGGAACTTCCTGGCCAATAGTACTGAGGGTGATAGTGTTTTCACTAACCACACCAGTATAAGCCTGAGTGCCAGAGGGCAGTACAATGCCAAACGGAACGTTCAGGGTTGCCCAGAACTCGCCCGTGTCACCCTCATGCAGAGTCAAAACAATGTTTGTTGCATCCTCAATAATCCATTGAGTAGCGTCTGCAGCAGATTCCCATCCTACAATGCTACCAGCACCTCCTTCATGCAAGAAAGTGTATCGTGATGTAGGTTCTACAGAGAAAGCTACATTACCGGGTGCAGGAATAACAGGTGAAAACATAGCAGCAGTGGCATCAGTTGCGACAGCCGCACTTTGAGTTACTCCCTGTAGGAATTTACCTTGTAGAGCAATGCTATATTTGTCTTCGCTATCTTTGGTTAGCTTGGCAATTGTAACAGCGCTTGTGGCGTCATCACCGGTGTAGTTACCATAGACGGTGGTTGCCTTCAATCCCATATATGTGCTATAGTACCTGTTCTTCAGGCGATAGAAACCTGTTGCAGGATAATTGAAGTTTGCCTTGTCTGCTATCTTTGTGTTTAGGGTTTGCTTCATTGCCTTGTATGTGGCAAACGGACAAGTGGTGCTGTAGCCGTCATTCCATCCAATCTCTGCTTTGGCAGCATCTGTTAATGCGAAATAGCCTGTAGCCTCGATGTAAGGCAGGATTTCTGCTACAGCGTATGCAGAGAAGTCATCGGGCACATCAAACACCTTAAATGCAGAGCCTGCATCGCCAGTGCCATTGGATTGCCATACTTTCAGCGAGCCGCCCTCGCCGCCGAACTGATTTACTTGCCATCCATATTCAGGAATGGTCAGCAGGAACGCATTTGAATATGTTGCTTGATCAGAAGTCGTACTCTTGCGTACCCACCATGAGTTGGCAGTTGCAGCATCAACAAAGGCGGGTACAGATTCATTGGCGGTGGAAGTCCAAGCGTAGGCTTTGGTGCTTCCTTCTGCCTTGTTGTAGAGCTTGATGTTGTAGGGGTTGCCTACGAAAGCCCACTGGTAGGCATCTTCAGCCAGACCCATGGCGTTGGCATTGACAGTCTTCAGTGCTCCCGCGCCATCCTTGTTGTCACTGGTTACATACCAAGTGTTGCGTATTGACATGTCATACCACTTGGCGATGGAGGCGTAGTCTGCATTCAGCTCGAAAGGACCGGCCCATGTCGCATCTACGCGAACTGTCTGGTTGGCAGTCGTGATGGTGGTGTTCTCAACAGCAAGGTCAACGAAGTCGCGAACAAAGGCATCGGGCGCAACAGGGCTTAAGCCCAGGCCAGACTTCGCGGTTACTTCATTAATTTTCTCATTTAGGTAATAGAGAGCATA
>JAGCTG010000001.1 GCA_017963785.1 Bacteroidaceae bacterium
GCTTCAAGCTCAACAAGAAAGTTAAGCAGCTTGCCCGCAAGTCTGCTCTTACGTATAAGGTAAAAGAGGACGCGCTTGTAGTAGTGGAGGATTTCACTTTTGATGCTCCTAAGACCAAAGACTTCATCGCTTTCACCAAGAACTTGGGAATAGAGGATAAGAAGGTGCTGGTAGCATTGTCAGGCGTAGATAAGAATATGTTTTTGTCAGCTCGTAATCTTCAGAAGGCCAAGGTTGCCACTGCAACCCAGCTCAACACTTACGGCATCCTCGATGCAGGTGTGCTGGTAGTGACTGAGAGTGCCCTGAAGGATATTGACGCTGTACTTAACAAGTAATCAATAAGGCTATGGCATATTTAGTAAAACCTCTGGTCACTGAGAAGATGACCGCGATTACAGACAAGCAAAACAATGTGTTTGGCTTTATAGTACGTCCTCAGGCCAATAAGTTGCAGATCAAGGCAGAGATAGAGGAACGTTATAATGTGAATGTAGTATCCGTTCGCACTATGAATTATGCAGGCAAGAACAAGTCGCGTTATACTCGTGCAGGCTTTTTGAAAGGTCGCACCAACGCATATAAGAAAGCTCTTGTCGTATTAAGCGAAGGTGAGACAATCGATTTCTATAGTAATATTTAACAGACATGGCAGTACGGAAATTTAGACCTACAACACCAGGTCAGAGACATAAGATTATTGGTACTTTTGAAGAGATTACTGCTACAGTACCAGAGAAGTCTCTTGTGTACGGCAAGCGCTCTACCGGCGGACGCAACAACGATGGTCGTCGTTCGATGAGGTATCTGGGCGGTGGTCACAAGAGAAAATACCGTTTCATCGATTTCAAGAGAGAGAAAGATGGCATACCCGCAACAGTGAAGACAATAGAGTACGATCCTAACCGCTCTGCTCGTATTGCTCTGCTGTTCTATGCAGATGGAGAGAAGCGCTACATCATAGCCCCTAACGGACTGGAGGTTGGCACCGTAGTAATGTCGGGCGCCGAGGCCGCTCCTGAGGTTGGCAACACGCTTCCTCTGCAGAACATCCCCGTAGGTACAGTGATTCACAACATCGAGCTTCGCCCCGGTCAGGGTGCGCTGCTGGCTCGTTCTGCCGGCAACTTTGCACAGCTGACTTCTCGCGAGGGTCGCTATTGCGTGGTAAAACTGCCTTCTGGTGAAACCCGTCAGATATTGAGCGCATGCAAAGCTACCATCGGTAGTGTTGGCAACTCCGACCACGCTCTTGAGAGTTCCGGTAAGGCCGGTCGTTCACGCTGGCTCGGCCGCAGGCCTCACAACCGTGGTGTGGTAATGAACCCGCACGATCACCCGATGGGTGGTGGCGAAGGCCGTCAGAGCGGTGGACATCCGCGCTCACGTACTGGTCTGTATGCAAAGGGTCTCAAGACTCGTGCACCTAAGAAGCAGTCAAATAAGTATATCATTGAAAGAAGAAACAAAAAGTAATAGATTATGAGTCGTTCACTTAAAAAAGGTCCATATATTGCAGTATCTCTAGAGAAGAAGGTTCTCGCTATGAATGAGAGTGGCAAGAAGTCTGTTGTTAAGACTTGGGCTCGAGCTTCAATGATATCTCCTGACTTCGTAGGACATACCATTGCTGTTCATAATGGAAATAAGTTTATTCCTGTTTACGTTACGGAAAACATGGTTGGCCATAAGCTGGGCGAGTTCGCTCCGACCCGTAAGTTTGGTGGACATGCAGGTAACAAGAAGTAGGATTAATATCTGTAGAAATAATAAAAGAAAAATATAATGGGAGCAAGAAAAAGAAATGTGGCCAATGCTAAGAAAGAGGCCCGTAAGACTCAATATTTTGCAAGCTTGCAAAATGTTCCCTCTTCTCCACGCAAGATGCGCTATGTAGTGGATCTGATTCGTGGCATGGAGGTAGGTCGTGCTCTTGGAACCTTGAGGTTTTCACAGAAGGCTGCATCCAATCCGCTGGAGAAACTGCTGCGTTCTGCAATAGCCAATTGGGAGCAAAAGAATGACAGGAAGGCCGAAGCTGGCGAGCTGTATGTCAGCAAGGCTTATGTTGATGAGGGTGTAACCTTGAAGCGTATGAGGCCTGCTCCTCAGGGCAGAGGTTACAGAATCCGTAAGCGTTCAAATCATGTTACGCTGTATGTAGACTCCAAAAATGATTAAGTTATGGGACAAAAGATTAATCCAATAAGCAATCGCCTCGGTATTATCCGTGGTTGGGACTCCAACTGGTATGGAGGTAAGAATTTTGGTGATTCTATACTAGAAGACAGCAAAATACGTGAGTATCTTGAGGCTCGCCTGGCAAAGGCCAGCGTATCAAGAATCGTGATTGAGCGCACACTGAAATTTGTAACGATTACCGTTTGTTCCTCACATCCCGGTGTCATCATCGGCAAGGGTGGTCAGGAAGTTGACAAGCTGAAGGAAGAGCTCAAGAAGATTACCGACAAGGATATTCAGATTAATATCTTTGAGGTGAGGAAGCCTGAGCTTGACGCCCAGATTGTCGGCAAGAGCATCGCTCGTCAGATTGAGGGTATGGTGGCATATCGCCGTGCTATCAAGATGGCTATCGCCAATGCAATGAGAATGGGTGCCGAGGGCATTAAGATTCAGATTACAGGCCGCCTCAATGGTGCAGAAATGGCACGTAAGGAGATGTATAAGGAGGGACGTACTCCTCTGCATACATTCCGTGCAGATATTGACTATTGCCAGACAGAGGCTCTCACCAAGGTGGGACTTCTGGGTATAAAGGTTTGGATTTGCCGTGGTGAAGTTTACGGAAAGAAAGATCTGGCTCCTAATTTTGCTCAGCAAAATGAAAAGGGCGGTCGTTCAGGTTTCGGCGGCAACAGAAGAGGTGGCGGCAGACCTAACCGTCCCGGTAGAAGAACTAATCGCTAAAAAGAAGTATTATGTTACAGCCGAAAAGAACTAAATATAGAAGACCGCAAAAGGGTCGCAGCAAGGGAAACGCTCAGAGGGGCAACCAGCTGGCTTTTGGCAGCTTTGGCATAAAGAGTCTCGAGACAGAGTGGATTAACAGCCGCCAGATTGAGGCTGCCCGTGTTGCTGTTACACGTTACATGCAACGTCAGGGACAGGTTTGGATTAGAATCTTCCCGGACAAGCCTATCACCAAGAAGCCTGCAGATGTACGTATGGGTAAGGGAAAGGGTGATCCTGTAGGATTTGTGTTCCCCGTAACTCCCGGACGTATCCTGTTTGAGGTAGAAGGTGTATCATATGAGATCGCTAAGGAGGCGCTTCGTCTTGCTGCGCAGAAGCTTCCTATTGTTACTAAGTTTATTGTTAGACGTGATTACGAAGAAAAGGCTTAAGTTATGAAAAACGCAGAAATAAGAGAGATTCCGACAAAGGAATTGCAGGAAAGACTTGAGACAGAGGTAGCTGCTTACGAGCAGACTCGTTTGACTCACGCGATATCTCCAGTTGCCGATTCTTCTAAGATTAAGGATGCTCGTCGCAATATCGCACGTATTAAGACAGAGCTTCGTCAGAGAGAACTTAATAGTAAATAGAGAATCCTATGGAAGAAAGAAATTTAAGAAAGACTAGGCAGGGTGTTGTTGTAAGCAACAAGATGGATAAGACCATCGTTGTTGCAGCCCGTTTCAAGGAGAAGCACCCTATATATGGTAAGTTCGTTTCGAAGACGAAAAAGTATCATGCACACGACGAGAACAACGAGTGCAATCCTGGCGATACTGTTCTGCTGATGGAGACCCGTCCGCTGAGCAAGTCTAAGAGATGGAGAGTTGTTAAAATTGTAGAAAGAGCTAAGTAGTTATGATACAAGCAGAATCCAGATTAACAATAGCAGATAATAGCGGAGCACGTGAGTGTCTGTGTATCCGTGTGCTTGGTGGCACAAGGCGCCGCTATGCTTCTGTGGGTGATGTGATTGTCGTTACCGTGAAGAATGTTATTCCTTCAAGCGACATCAAGAAAGGTACTGTCTCCAGAGCACTTATAGTTCGCACGAAGAAGGAAATCCGCCGTGCAGACGGTTCCTATATTCGTTTCGATGACAATGCTTGCGTTTTGTTGAACAATGCCAACGAACTAAGGGGTAGCCGTATCTTCGGCCCAGTTGCCCGCGAGTTGCGCGCAGTTAACATGAAGGTTGTGTCTCTGGCCCCGGAAGTTCTTTAACGTTTTAAAGTATTAGTCACAATGAGTAAGTTACATATTAAGAAAGGCGACACTGTTTATGTCAATGCCGGCGAGAACAAAGGTGCCACTGGCAAGGTTCTTAAGGTGTTGGTAGAGAAGCAGCGTGCCATCGTAGAGGGTATTAATATGGTAAGCAAGAGCCAAAAGCCCAGTGCAAAGAATCCTCAGGGTGGAATTGTGAAGCAGGAGGCTCCGATACATATTTCAAACCTTAATGTGTTAGATCCCAAATCGGGTAAACCAACCCGCATTGGTCGTAAACTAAATGCAGACGGCAAGCTTGTACGTTATGCAAAGAAATCTGGGGAGGAGATTAAGTAATGGCAAATACAGCACAATTAAAGAAAGATTATGCGGAGCGCATCGCTCCTGCATTGATGAAGCAGTTTAATTACACTTCTGTAATGCAGATTCCTGTATTGAAGAAGATTGTCGTTAACCAAGGTCTTGGTGCTGCAACTCAGGACAAGAAAATCATTGAACTGGGTGTTGCAGAACTGACAGCTATCACTGGTCAGAAAGCAGTTGCCACAATCTCCAAGAAAGACGTTGCCAACTTCAAGTTGCGTAAGAAGATGCCGGTAGGCGTAAGAGTCACCCTGCGCCGCGAGCGTATGTATGAGTTCCTCGAGAAGCTGGTGAGGATTGCGCTTCCCCGTATCCGTGACTTCAAGGGAATCGGAGGTAAGTTCGATGGCCGCGGTAATTACACTCTTGGTATCGAGGAGCAGATTATCTTCCCCGAGATTAACATTGATGCAGTAGATCGCATACAGGGTATGAATATTACCTTCGTAACAAGCGCTGCTACAGATGAGGAAGGATATGCTCTTCTGAAAGAGTTCGGTCTCCCGTTTAAAAATGCTAAAAATTAATACAGATGGCTAAAGAATCAATGAAAGCGCGCGAAGTGAAGCGTGCCAAGATGGTTGCCCAGTATGCAGCAAAGCGTGCCGCTCTGAAGGATATTGTAAAGAAATCCTCTGATCCTATAGAGGCCTATGAGGCAGCCCGCAAGTTGCAGGACATTCCTCGTAATGCCAATCCTATACGTCTCCATAACCGTTGCAAGATTACGGGACGTCCTAAGGGATACATCCGCCAGTTTGGTCTCTCTCGTATCCAATTCCGCGAGATGGCATCTGCCGGACTTATTCCTGGTGTAAGGAAAGCAAGCTGGTAAGAATAGTTAACCTTTTAATATTGTCGGGCTCTCCCGATTAATTAAAACATTATTTAATATGACAGATCCAATAGCAGATTATTTGACCAGGGTCAGAAATGCTATCCATGCAAAGCACAGGGTAGTGGAAGTGCCCGCGTCAAATTTGAAAAAGGACATCACAAAGATCCTTTTCGACAAAGGCTATATCCTCAACTTCAAATTCATTGAGGATGGAAAGCAGGGTATTATCAAGATTGCGCTGAAGTATGACGCAACAGGTAAGACCAATGCTATTAAGTCTTTGCAGAGAGTTTCAACTCCCGGTCTTCGTCAGTATACAGGTTATAAGGACATGCCGAGAGTGATTAATGGTTTAGGTATTGCCATCATCTCCACCTCTAAGGGAGTGATGACAGACAAGGAGGCCTCGCAGCTGAAGATAGGTGGTGAGGTGCTTTGTTATGTATATTAATAATAAGGAGGAAATCACATGTCAAGAATAGGTAAATTGCCGATTAACATTCCTGCAGGTGTCACAGTTGACATCAAGGATAATGTAGTGTCCGTTAAGGGACCGAAGGGTGAGTTAAGCCAGTATGTGCATCCTTCTATTTTGATGAAGCTTGAAGACGGCCAGCTCACATTTGAGATGGACGAGAAGAACGACTCTGTAAGCCCGAAGCAGCAGCATGCTTTCCATGGCCTGTATCGTTCTTTGGTTAACAATATGGTTGTTGGCGTTTCTGAGGGCTACAAGCGAGAGATGGAACTGGTAGGTGTAGGTTACCGTGTTTCAAACGAGGGACAGATTATAGAATTCTCTCTCGGTTATACACACCCGATTTTCCTGCAGTTGCCGAAAGAGATCTCTATTGTTACAAAGTCAGAAAGGAATAAGCGCCCTTATATCTCTCTGGAGTCTTGCGACAAGCAGCTTTTGGGCCTTGTTTGTGCAAAGATTCGTTCTTTCCGCAAGCCTGAACCTTATAAAGGTAAGGGTATCTTGTATGTTGGTGAAGTTATTCGTCGTAAGTCTGGTAAGACAGCGGCAGCTAAGTAACCCATAAAAACTAAAGATTATGACAAAGAATAAAGATAGAAGGGTTAGAATTAAATATCGCGTACGCAATAAGATTTCTGGCACCGCTGAGAGACCGCGTTTGTGTGTCTTCCGCAGTAATAAGCAGATCTATGCTCAAGTGATAAACGATGATAAAGGAACCACTCTTGTTTCTGCATCTTCTCTGGGTTTGGACAAAATGCCCAAGAAAGAGCAGGCTGCAATTGTTGGCGAGAAGATAGCAAAGCTTGCCGTGGAGGCAGGAATAAGCGAAGTTGTTTTTGATCGCAATGGTTACCTGTATCACGGACGCGTTCAGGAGGTTGCTAATGGTGCCCGTAAAGGCGGACTTAAATTTTAATGTATATGGCAAATAGAGTAAATATAAACACCGAAGAACTTACTGAAAAATTGGTAGCACTTAATCGTGTAACCAAAGTAACTAAGGGTGGTAGGACTTTCACTTTTGCTGCGATAGTTGTTGTCGGTGACGGCAATGGCGTTGTCGGCTATGGTCTGGGTAAGGCTGGCGAAGTTTCGGCAGCTATTGCCAAGGGCGTAGAGTCCGCAAAGAAGAATCTTATCAGAGTTCCTGTTCTCAAGGGAACTATCCCTCATGAGCAGATTGCTAAGTACGGTGGAGCCAGAGTGCTTATTCGTCCGGCAGCTCCTGGTACTGGAGTAGTAGCTGGCGGTGCTATGCGTGCCGTGTTTGAGAGTGTAGGTGTAAAGGATGTCCTCGCAAAATCGAAGGGTTCCTCCAATCCTCACAATCTGGTTAAGGCAACAGTAGCAGCACTGGCAGAATTGCGCGATGCTAACACTATCGCCGCAACGCGTAACATTAGTTTGGAAAAAGTATTTAAAGGTTAAGTGTATTATGGCAACGATAAAGATTAAGCAAGTAAAGAGCCGTATCGGCGCCCCTATTGATCAGAGAAGGACTCTTGATTCCTTAGGCTTGAAGAAGATGAATGCTGTCGTAGCACATGAGGACACACCATCTGTGCGTGGTATGATTCAGAAGGTTCATCATCTGGTGAGAATCGTTGAATAATAAAAACGTAAAAGACATGAAATTACATAATTTGAAACCCGCAGAGGGATCTACTCACTCAAGAAGAAGGCTTGGTCGTGGACCCGGCTCTGGTTTGGGTGGCACGTCAACTCGTGGTCATAAGGGTGCCAAGGCACGCTCTGGTTATAAGAAGAAGATAGGCTTCGAAGGCGGTCAGATGCCGCTGCAGCGCCGTCTGCCGAAGTCTGGATTCAAGAATATCAACCGTGTAGAGTATAAGGCTATAAACCTTGACGTTATCCAGGCTCTCGCCGATGCTAAGAAACTCACAGCCGTTACAGTTCAGGATCTCGTACAGGCAGGCTTTGTTTCTAAAGGTCAGCTTGTGAAGATTCTTGGCAATGGTCAGCTTACTACAAAGCTTGACGTGACGGCTAATGGCTTTTCTAAATCTGCAGAGGCAGCAATTACTGCTCTCGGTGGTAACGTGACTAAATTATAACAGATGAAAAAATTCATTGAGACATTAAAGAATATATGGCGTGTAGAAGACCTCAGAATACGTCTTCTGATAACCATTCTGTTTATTGCCATATATCGTTTCGGCTCATTTGTCGTCTTGCCAGGCATTGACCCGCAGAGATTGACCTCCCTTTCGGATCAGACCAAGGAAGGACTGATGTCTCTGCTGGATATGTTCTCTGGTGGCGCATTTTCCAATGCATCTATCTTTGCATTGGGAATCATGCCCTACATTACTGCATCTATCGTTATGCAGCTGCTCGCTATAGCAGTGCCGTATTTCCAGAAGATGCAGCGTGAGGGCGAGAGCGGACGTCGCAAGATCAATCAGTACACCCGCTACCTGACAATGGCAATCCTGCTGTTCCAGGCTCCGATGTATCTGATCAATCTTAAGACACAGGCCGCTGGTGCTATCAGCAACGCACTGCCTTGGGGCATGTTCCTGCTTACATCGACTATCATCCTTGCAGCAGGTAGCATGTTCATCCTCTGGCTCGGCGAGCGCATCACAGATAAGGGAGTCGGCAACGGTGTATCTATGATAATCATGATTGGTATCATCGCACGTCTGCCTCAGGCCCTGGGTCAGGAGTTCGTAACAGCTCTTACCTCCCCGGGTGCCGGTGGCTTGGTTAAGTTCCTGTTTGAGATCATCGCATTGATTGTGGTGATAGCGGCAGCAGTGTTGTTGGTTCAGGCTGTGCGAAAAGTGCCCGTTCAGTATGCCAAGCGCCTGCAAGGTGGTCAGCAGGTGGGCGGAGCACGCCAGTACATTCCCATCAAATTGTTTGCTGCCAACGTGATGCCTATCATCTTTGCCCAGGCATTGATGTTCATTCCTGTAACCATGGCTCGCAGCGGAGGTGAGAACAGTGCAGTCCTCGCTAATCTCCTCGACATGAACAGCTTCTTGTACAACTTCGTGTTTGTGATACTCATTATCGCATTTACGTATTTCTACACAGCCATCACGCTCAATCCTGTGCAGATGGCTGACGAGCTGAAGCGAAACAATGGTTTCATACCGGGTGTAAAGCCGGGTAAGAACACAGCAGACTACCTTGACAACGTAATGTCATATATCACACTACCGGGTTCGTTGTTTATCGCATTGATAGCAATCCTTCCCGTGTTTGCAAGATACTTTGACATCAATCAGGGATTCGCGCAGTTCTTCGGTGGAACATCACTTCTGATTCTTGTTGGTGTTGTGTTGGATACTCTCCAGCAGATAGAGAGCCATCTGCTCGTACGTCATTACGACGGCCTGCTCAGCTCCGGTCGCACACGCTCTCGTGGCGTAAGTGCATACTAACATGATTTACTTAAAGACGGAAGACGAGATAGAGCTGATGAGGCAGGCAAACTTGCTTGTGGGCAGAACGCTTGCTGAAATAGCACGAATGATCAAACCAGGTGTAACGACACGGCAGATAGATGCCCTGGCCGACACCTTTATAAGAGACAATGGCGCAACACCGACCTTCAAGGGTTTTCCCGGTCAGAACGGAGTACCTTTTCCTGCGTCGGTCTGCACTTCGGTAAACGAACAAGTCGTACACGGTATCCCCACCGACACACCCCTCAAGGAGGGAGACATCATCTCAGTAGACTGTGGCACACTGCTCAACGGCTACAACGGAGACTCCTGTTACACCTTCTGCGTCGGGGAAGTGTCCGAGGAAGTCAAGCAACTGCTTCAGACAACCAAGCAAAGCCTATACCTCGGCATTGAGGCCGCAATAGCGGGGCGCAGGGTGGGAGATATCAGCTACGCAGTGCAGCACCATTGCGAAAGCCACGGATACGGAGTGGTGCATGAACTCTGTGGCCACGGCATCGGACGCGAGATGCACGAAGACCCTATGGTCCCCAATTTCGGAAAGCGCGGCAACGGACCGCAACTCAAGAATGGGATGTGCATAGCAATAGAGCCAATGATTACAATGGGAAGCCGTGAAATCGGAATACTCTCAGACGGTTGGACTATTGTCACACGCGACTCCAAGCCCGCAGCCCACTTTGAGCACACGATAGCAATCCATCATGGCAAGGCTGACATCCTGTCTTCTTTCGAAGAAGTAGAGAAAATCGAAGGTAAATTATATTAGTAAAACAGACAAAACTTAGTTTATGCCAAAAGAATCTGCAATCGAACTGGATGGCGTGATACTAGAAGCTCTCTCCAACGCAATGTTTCGCGTAGAGTTGGAAAACGGCCATCAGATAACTGCTCACCTATCAGGCAAGATGCGTCTGCACTACATTCGCATCCTTCCTGGCGACAAGGTAAAGCTGGAAATGAGTCCTTATGATTTGTCAAAGGGCCGAATCGTATTCAGATACAAATAAAAAAAACACACAATATGAAGACAAGAGTATCTATTAAGAAGCGTACCCCGGACTGCAAGATAGTACGTCGCAAGGGGCGTCTGTATGTTATTAACAAGAAGAACCCGAAGTTCAAGCTTCGTCAGGGCTAATCAAAAACAATTGAAATAAATATATGGCAATTAGAATTGTTGGTGTAGATTTACCTCAGAACAAGCGAGGTGAGATCGCGTTGACCTATATTTATGGCATAGGTCGCAGCCGCTCAAACAAGATTCTTGAGCTCGCTGGTATAGATCGCGACATTAAGGTGCAGGATTGGACAGATGAACAGACTGCCAAGATTCGTGAAGTGATCGGAGCAAACTTCAAGGTAGAAGGTGACCTCCGTTCCGAAACTCAGATGAACATCAAGCGACTGATGGATATCGGATGCTATCGTGGTGTACGCCATCGTAACGGACTTCCCGTGCGTGGACAGAGCACCAAGAACAATGCACGTACCCGCAAGGGAAAGAAGAAGACAGTTGCTAATAAGAAAAAGGCTACCAAATAATAACTGATTATGGCAAAGAAAACAGTATCCGCAAAGAAAAGAGTAGTAAAGATTACTGCTGTGGGACAGTTGCATGTCCATAGTTCTTTCAACAATGTTATTGTCTCCCTCACCAATAGCGAGGGCGAGATGATTTCCTGGTCTTCTGCTGGTAAGATGGGATTCCGTGGCTCCAAGAAAAACACTCCCTATGCTGCCCAGATGGCTGCTCAGGATTGCGCTAAGGTAGCCTACGATCTTGGCCTACGCAAGGTAAAGGCCTATGTCAAGGGTCCCGGCCAGGGCCGTGAGTCCGCCATACGCACCGTGCATGGAGCGGGCATTGAAGTGACTGAGATAATCGACGTTACTCCGCTGCCTCACAACGGCTGCCGTCCTCCCAAGAGAAGAAGAGTATAATAACACTATTGAATCAACACAAGAAACATCTTTAACAAATGGCTAAATATACAGGACCCAAAACAAGAATCGCCCGCAAGTTTGGAGAGCCAATCTACGGACCCGACAAGACCTTTGAGCACAGGAATTTCCCTCCTGGACAGCATGGCCATGATCGTCGTCGTAAGACGTCAGAGTACGGTATCATGCTTGCTGAGAAGCAGAAGGCAAAGTACACCTACGGCGTCTTGGAGCGTCAGTTCCGCAACCTCTTTGAGAAAGCATCCCGCTCCTCTGGTGTGACAGGTGAAGCTCTCCTCCAGGGACTCGAGGCACGTCTCGACAACGTGGTCTTCCGTCTTGGCATAGCACCCACCCGTGCAGCTGCACGTCAGCTTGTCAACCACAAGCACATCGTAGTTGACGGAGGCGTTGTCAACATCCCCTCTTACTCCGTAAAGCCCGGCCAGATTGTTGGTGTACGTGAAAACTCCAAGTCACTTGAGGTTATTACAGATGCCCTGACAGGCTTCAATCACAGCAAGTATCCTTGGATTGAATGGGACGATGCTTCCAAGAGTGGCAAGTTCCTCCACCTCCCCGAGCGTGCCGACATCCCCGAGAATATCAAGGAGCAGTTGATCGTAGAATTGTACTCTAAATAATAATCTTATTATGGCGATATTAGCATTTCAAAAGCCTGATAAAGTTGTAATGTTGGAATCCACTCCGACATGCGGACGCTTTGAGTTTCGCCCGTTGGAGCCAGGCTTCGGCACGACCATAGGAAACGCTTTGCGCCGCATCCTCCTCTCATCGTTGGAGGGATTTGCCATCAACACTATCCGCATTAACGGTGTGGAGCATGAGTTCTCCACGGTGCCCGGAGTGTTGGAAGACGTTACCAACATTATTCTTAACTTGAAGCAAGTGCGCTTCAAGCAGATAGTGAACGAATTTGATACAGAAAAGGTTAGTATCACCGTTGAAAAGACTATAGAGTTCAAGGCTGGTGATATATCCAAAGTACTTACCGGATTTGAGGTACTCAATCCCGAACTCGTAATATGCCATCTTGATCCCAAGGCCTCTATGACCATAGAGTTGTCTATCAACAAGGGACGTGGCTATGTGCCGTCAGAGGAAAATCGCGAGTTCTGCACAGATGTGAACACCCTGCCTATAGACTCCATCTATACCCCAATCCGCAATGTCAAGTACGCTGTAGATGACTATCGCGTAGAACAGAAGACCGACTATGAGCGCCTGACTATTGAGGTAACCACCGATGGTTCCATTCATCCCAAAGAGGCTCTCAAAGACGCTGCACGCATCCTTATTCAGCACTTCATGCTCTTCTCAGATGACAAGATTACTCTTGAGAATACTGATGTGGAGGAGGAAGACAACTTCGATGAGGACGTACTGCGTATGCGCCAGCTACTCAAGCAGCAGCTCATAGACCAGAACCTCTCTGTCCGCGCACTCAACTGCCTCAAGGCAGCTAACGTCGAGACAATCGGCGATCTAGTGAAATACAACAAGAGCGACCTCCTGAAGTTCCGTAATTTCGGAAAGAAATCGCTCTCGGAGCTTGATGATTTGCTCCAGAGTCTGAATCTGTCGTTTGGTATGGACATCTCTAAGTATAAAATCGAAAAAGACTAAACAATGAGACACAATAAGAAATTTAACCATCTGAGTCGTACTGCATCCCACAGGGCTGCCATGCTTTCCAATATGGCCATCTCCCTGATCATGCACAAAAGAATCACTACGACTCTCGCAAAGGCAAAGGCCCTCAAGAAGTATGTAGAGCCGCTCATCACGCGCTCTAAGGACGACACCACCAACTCCCGTCGTGTAGTATTCTCTTACCTCCAAGACAAGGAGGCAATCAAGGAGCTCTTCAAGAACGTGGCAGAGAAGGTGGCCAATCGCCCGGGTGGATATACCCGCATCATCAAACTCGGCACCCGCAAGGACGACGGAGCACAGATATGTTTCATCGAACTTGTAGACTTCGACGAGAACATGGCTAAGACCCCGAAGAAAACACGTACACGTCGTTCACGTGGCGGTAAGAAGGCATCTGATGCTCCCGCAGCAACTCCCGCTCCTGAAGTTGAGGAGGTAGCTGCCGCAGCAGAGGAAGTAGCCGAGAAGGCTGAGGCAGCAGCTGAAGAGGCAACACCCGTAGCAGAAGCCGAAGCCCCCGCAGCAGAATAAACAGTAGTAGTTTTTTCATAAGTAGTGGAGGAGTCCGTAATTACGGGCTCCTTTTTTTGCTGTTTGCTGAAGAATGCGTATTTTTGCAAACAAAACATAAACACTTCTAGCTATGCAGAGAATCCTCCTATCCCTGTTCATCATCCTGCTGTGTGCCCTGCAGACCCGCGCCGATGACTACAGCGCGTGGATGAGCCGTATAGACGACAAAGTATATGTTAGCCAGTTGTCCATACCCGGAGCCCATGATGCCGGTACTGGCCACGGCACTTCCACCGACGCCTTTGCCCGCACTCAGAATCTCACCATCACTGAGATGTGGAACAAGGGTATACGTGCCTTCGACCTCCGTCCTGCTGTTGACGGCGAGGTATTGCGCATCTACCACGGCGTTGCTGGCACTAACCTCACCCTCAATGACGCCCTCACCTCCCTCTGCAGCCTCCTTGACAGCCACCCCACAGAGATGGCCGTTGTTGTCATTCGCCATGAAACGGAAGCGGATGACGGCAATGCAGATTGGAAGACCATGATGACCACACTTCTTTCCACAGCTCCCGTTTCCAAGCACACAGTGGCCTTCAAGCCCTTGCTCACTATGAGTCAGGGGCGTGGCAAGATGCTTGTGCTGAGCCGTGACTCCTATCGCTCTTTGCCCATAGGCGGCTATATTTACAACTGGAACTCCAACCCCAACTTCGCTGACCAGCAGGGAGGGCAGATAAAAGGCAGCTCCTCTACTGCTCCCTGCTATATTCAAGACTACTACGACTGCTCGATGTCCGGAGGCCCAGCAACAAAGTCGCGTGCGGTGCAGGCGATGTTGGATTTTTCTAGTACTCAAAACACAGATCCTGGAATATGGGCCATTAACCATACCTCGGGCTACTCCAAGACATTGTTCAGCATACCTACCCGCGACGGATATCGAGACAATGCTGCCACACAAAATGGTGCACTCCTTGACTACCTCTCCACTCATGGTGGCTCCACAGGTATTGTAATGATGGATTGCGCGGGTGTTGACCAGTCGGGCAGTTATAATGTCAAAGGAGGGTTGCTAGCAGCAGCAATTATAAACAATAACTTTCGCGAAGGTCCAAACACTGCATATTTCCGTGCGTTGACATCAATAGAGATTAATGTCAAGCGGTGTATAACAACTGAAGTGAATGGAACAAAATACTATCTTACTACTGCAGGATATCTTACTGATGATGCCGCAGATGCTAGTACGTTTATCTTTAAGAAAGTGGAAGGCGGCGCATATAAGTATGGCTACCAGTTCCGCGAAATCTGTTTCGCCCGTCCTCCCGTAGCAGGAAATCCGGTCCTCAATGGCGGTTATCTCATAACTGACTCAAAGAACAAACGCAACGACTGGGAGGCACAAGTATTTATGCTCGGCATCGATGGCAAGTACGCTGTACGAGCCACCAATGCCGCGGGAGGCACAGAGGGGATGGCTGTCAATGCCCAGACCTTCTGGGCTGTGTATAGCAAGGACTCACAGGTTGCAGCAGGGTATGCCATGGAGCCTCAATTTATATGGCAGATTGAGGAGCCACCCGTAGAGGTGGCGGTCAAAGATGTGCGCAATGTGCAGGGGCATATAGAAATAGCGAAAGCCTACGATCTCTATGGGCGCAGGGTGGATGCGCAGACGCGGACGCATGGCCTTTATATCGTTGGTGGTCGCAAGGTCATGCAAAGATAAAGAATTAATTGTTATGAATCGATACATACGAAGCTATCCTTTTACCATCCTGTGCGTGGTGCTGATAATGGTGCTGAGTTTCTTCTCGCCGCCCCACACTCCACTAGATAAAGTGGCTATGATTGACAAATGGACTCACCTTGTGATGTATGGTGGCACCGTTGGCGTTTTTTGGATGGAGTATTGGCGTAGCTATTATCGCAAGGGTATTCGTCTGTCACCCACAGTTCTTGTCGTTATTACCATTGTTTTACCTATAGTGTTGGGCGGCATCATTGAGTTGCTCCAGGCCTATTGCACCGGAGGCCGCCGCAGTGGCGAGTTGGCAGACTTTATTGCTGACACCCTCGGGGTTCTTCTCGGTAGTCTCCTTGGCATCACTCTCATTAAAACTCTTGCCCATCGACTCTGTAACAAAAAAAGCATCAGGTGAGACCTGATGCTCTTTATAATTGTCTAGAGTCGAGAGTTTAGTGTCAATGGTTCTCCTCCAAGAGATGGTATCTACTTCCTCCCTCTCGTAGCTAGCTGGAAGGAGGTCATATTGTAGAGGTAGTCACCCTTGGCAAAACTGATGGTGAACTCAGCCACGCCGTTGCGTAGCTGGCGCTTGCCATACACTTCTGCCGTGTATCTTACGGCCTGTCCTGCGTCAATATAGCTTATCACTGCGGTGGGGGAGATTATAATGTGTTTGGTGCCTCTCACAGAGATGATAGGAGCGATGTCGTAGATGGTGTGTGAGCCGTTGTTCTTTACCTCAAAGACAATCTTGCTGTTTTCACCAGCATCGATAGCCTGGTTGTTGTTGCGATCCACAAAGCGTAGGTTCTGGATTTCTACCTTTGCAAACTCGCGACCCATGCGGTCGGCGTCCTCGCCGCGGCTGCTATATACCACCTTGCTGTGGCGGTTATAAGTATCGGTAGTGTAGTCATAGTCGCTTGTTCCGCGCTCCTTGGGGGCTGCTGATGCTGCGCCCATTGCTGCACCGGCAATGATGCCTATTGCTGCGCCTGCGTCAGCACCGCGGTGGCCGCCCATCAAGCCGCCGATGGCTGAACCGAATATGCCGCCAAGGATGCCACCGCCGGCAGCGGCGCCAAATTGGTCTGAAGTCTCGCAGCTGCTAAACAGCAGTGCTGCCGAAATAGCAAAAATACTTAACTTTTTCATAGTTTCTATCTTTTAAGGGTTTGTTTCTGCTGCAAATGTAACATCTATTTTCTTTCGCGTGTATGACTGGCAGCATGTTTTTTCTCGTTTTTTAAGTTTTTTTACATAAAAGCTAC
>JAGCTG010000184.1 GCA_017963785.1 Bacteroidaceae bacterium
CGCCGAAAAAAAGAATAAGGACAAGGTGCCACTCAAGGAGCCACTCACACCTGACCCATACCCCGCGATGCAACTCGACCAACCGTTGCGCGAGTCACCACTAGCACCAAGCTCATCGCGCGGACCAATCAATAATCTGCCTGATGGCATCGACGTGTCGCATTATCAAGGCACTATCAACTGGGCTGCAGTGGCAGCCAGCGGCAAGGTAGGCTTTGCATACGTCAAGGCGTCCGAGAGTGTGTCGTTCATCGACGACTACTACCAGTACAACATGGCGCAGGGGCGCAAACACGGCATCAATATGGGCAGCTATCATTTCTATCGTGCCCACGTAGATCAGGACGCACAGTTCCAGCACATGATATCAGTCATTGACCCAGCCAAGCAGGACCTTGTGCCCGTAATCGATGTAGAGAGTGCCAACGGCGTAACGGTAGAAACTTTCGCCAGCCGACTGCGACGTTTCCTGAAGCGCGTGGAGGATTACTATGGACGTCCGCCCATACTCTACACCTACGTCAATTTCTACAACAAATACCTCGCCTACCGCGGTTTTGAGCACTATCCGCTTTTCATAGCCTTTTACCAAGACTCTACTCCCCGGGTGGCTGATGGCAACAAGTATATCCTCTGGCAATACACCAGCAAAGGCCACGTCAACGGAGTAAACGGCAATGTCGACCGCTCCAAGTTCATGAACAGCCACACCATCTACGACATCGTATATCCATAATATTTTTAAAACTTCAATTTTCAATTTTCAATTTCAAATTATGGCTGAAGTAACCCTCATTGACATAGAGGTGGAGTATATCACCCACAGTAAAGACCAGGCGGTCTACCTTTCCCTCTCATCCAACAAGCGACTGCGTGCCGGACTCAATGAACCCGTCAAGATGAAAAGCGACGACGGCAAGCACTGGCGGCAGTCCGTTGAGCTGCCTTCCCGAAAAGTCGATGACATAGACTACGGATTCACCGTGCGCACCAAGCATGACTTTATTGACGAAGAGAAAGGCCACGGACAGTTTGCCCACCACCTCCTGTTCACTGACACACCCCATATCACGGTCAAGGCTCTTTGGCACACCGATATGGGCAAGAACTACCTCTATTCTTCTGCCTACACCGATGTAATACTCCCCTTCGAGAAAACTGCCGAGGCTGACCAGGCAGTCAATAGCTCCGACCTCGTGGTCACGTTCACCGACTTTATACCACCGAAAGATTATCAGATTTTCCTCTGTGGCAGCAATGAAGCTACTGGCTTCTGGCAGCCCGACCGCGGCATTCGCGGCTACAACGTGCACAACGGCTCATGGGCTTTTCCCATGCGTTACACCGATCTCCCCGCCGAAGGCATAAGCTATAAGTTTGTGCTCGTCAATCCACTTACCGGCCAATCACTCTGGGAGAATGGACAAGACCGCTATCTGGCACCCACACAGCCTGATGAAGGCAAGGTCATTATCGACACATACACCCCCATGCTGCCCCAAGACGACCTCAAGGTAGCCGGCGTGGTAGTGCCTCTCTTCTCCCTCCGCTCCGAAGAGGGGTGGGGCATTGGTGACTTCGGTGACCTGCAGCGCCTCATCGATTGGGCTGCCGATGCCGGGCTCAGCGCCATACAGCTGCTGCCCGTCAACGACACCACACGCGAAGGCAACTGGCACGACTCCTACCCCTACAACCCCATCTCTGCCTTTGCACTCCATCCACTATACCTCGACTTCAACTCACTACCACCTCTTAAGAGTAAGACCAGGCTCAAGCTCTACCAGCAGCGGCGCGCAGCCGTCAACAGTCAGCCTCTACTCGACTATGACGAGGTATTCGACCTCAAGGAGAGCTACCTCCACGACTACTACCTCGAGAACAAGCTCGAGTTTCTGCGCTCCACCAAATACAAGATATTCAAGCGCGACAACGCCCACTGGCTCATCCCCTACAGTTTCTTCCGCTATCTCCTCAAGATTAATGGCACCGCTAATTTCCGACGCTGGCCGCAGTTCCGCGAGTTCGACCAGATAGCACTCCAGCGATGGGCAATAGCCAGCAATATCATCGACGAAATAGAGTTCTATGGCGTCGTGCAATATCTGCTCGACAAGCAGTTCTCGGAGATACATCAGTATGCTCGCCAGCGCGGCGTAATCCTCAAGGGCGACATACCCATCGGCGTTGCACGCGACAGTGCCACAGCGTGGCTCCACCCCCAGTACCTCAACTTCGACTCCCAGGCTGGCGCCCCCCCCGACCAGTTCTCCGCCAATGGGCAGAACTGGGGCTTCCCCACCTACAACTGGCCCGCACTTCTCAGTGACGATGGACAGTGGTGGTACAACCGACTCACCCACATGTCGCAATATTTCGATGCCTACCGCATCGACCACGTACTAGGATTCTTCCGCATCTGGGAGATACCCGTACAGCATATCTACGGCACCCTCGGTCACTTCAATCCAGGCCTGCCTCTCACACGCTCCGAGCTGCTCCTCATGGGTCTCACCGCCGACCCCAATGCCTACACACGTCCCCGCTTCACCGAGGGCGAGATGCAGCGCCACTTCGGTGAACTCCTACCAGTAGCCAAGGAATACTTCTTTGAGTTCGGCGAAGACGGCAAGTGGACCATCATCGACAAATACGTCAACTCCCAACGAGCCATCGACCATGCGCTCCGGGAGATGGGCTTCTCCGGGCAGCAGCGCGAGCTCTTCCTCTCCGCCTACACCAATGTGCTGTTCATCCCCGACCCCGCACAGCCACACATGTACCACCTTAATATCTGGGGCAAGCGCACACGCGCCTACAAGCACCTCAGCGACCCCGACAAGCAGGCATACGACCGCATCTTCCAATACTTCTTCTACGACCGCCACGACCGTCACTGGACCGAGGAAGCCTATCGCCGTCTGCCCAAGCTCATCTATACCACCACCATGCTCGCATGTGCTGAAGACCTCGGCATGATACCCACCTGCGTGCACCCAGTGCTCCATGACCTCAACATCCTCACCCTCGAGATACAGACCATGCCCAAGCGCGGCGGCACATCCTTCAGCAATCTCAGCGAAAATCCCCTCTACTCCGTCGACACTATCTCCACCCACGATATGCCGCCTCTCCGCCTGTGGTGGAAACAAAATCCCGAGGCAGCCGCCGACTACTGGCACAATGTGTTGCACCGCACCACCGCTGTGCCCGCCCTGCTCTCTCCCGAAGATTGTGAGGCCATCGTACGCAGCCATGTGCGCTCCAACTCACTCCTCACCATCATCGCTCTCCAGGACTGGCTCGGCATGAGCTCCACCCTGCGTAGCGACCAGCTCGAGCAGGAGCAGATCAACCATCCCGAGATACCACGCCACTACTGGCGTTGGCGCATGAAGCCAACTCTCGAGCAGCTGGCTGCCGACAAGCAGCTCACAGCCCGCATCCGCAAGATGGTAGCCGAAAGCGGCAGAACGAGAAAATAAATTTCAACTTTCAAATCGGAGGCAGTGTATCTTTGTACACACACCTAAAGAGTGGTAGCCAGCTGCATCAGATGCACAGCTACAAGGCCTGCCGTTTCAGTGCGCAGTCGCGACTGACCGAGTGACACGGGTATGTATCCCTCACTTATAGCCAACCTCACCTCGTCAGGCGAGAAATCACCCTCCGGTCCCACCAACACAAGCATATCCTGCCGACAGGCAGCATGCTCGCGAATAGCATCTAACAAAAATGGTTTGCTGCCACCAACCAGCAGGTCAGCATCATCGTAGCAGTGGGCAATGAAAGATGAACGATGTGACTCTTGACTCTTAACAAAATCCCTGAAGGAGACCATGTCGTTTATCTGCGGCTTATAGTACTTATGGCTCTGCTTCATGGCAGCCACGGCAATCTTGTCGAGACGCTCAGTCTTTATTACGCGTCGCTCAGAGTTGGCACAGTCAAGAAAATTAATACTGTCCACCCCTATCTCAGTCGCTTTTTCCACCAGCCACTCCATACGGTCAATATTCTTAGTCGGAGCCACAGCCAGATGCACTCCGCAGGGCCATGGACGCGGCATCCCCTCCACCCGATTTATATTAAACCGGCACACATGCTTACCAGCTTCGGCAATTGTGGCCTCTATCAGGTTACCCTGCCCGTCAATAATGTTCAGGCTGTCGCCCTCACGCAGGCGAAGTACTCTCAGCGCGTGGCTCGCCTCATCAGCGGGCAGCACATGTTCCGTAAGAGCATCCGGTGCATAGAAAAATCGTATCTCTTTCACTGTATAATTGTTTTCCTATTCATTAAACTCGTCCTTTTCCAACAGACTGCGGATATACGGCATCTGTCGTATAATCTGGCGCTTGCGCTTGCGCAGATAAGGCGACGGATTGCTGCTATCAAACTTAAGCGGATTGGGCAACGAAGCCGCGATCAGAGCACACTGTCCTTTGGTGAGCTTCTGGGCCGTAGTGCCGAAATGGAGCTCAGCCACAGCCTGCGCACCGTAGATGCCGTCGCCCATCTCTATCGTGTTGAGATAAACCTCCATTATGCGCTCCTTGCTCCATAACAACTCTATGAGCAAGGTGAAATAAGCCTCAAAGCCTTTGCGCACCCACGATGACGTAGGCCATAGAAACACATTCTTGGCCGTCTGTTGTGATATCGTGCTGGCTCCACGCCGACGCTTGCCCTTACTATTCTCGCGAGCCGCCTGTTTAATGGCATCGAAATCAAAGCCGCTATGTTCCAGAAAACGCTGGTCCTCTGATGCCATCACTGCCTCCACGAGGTGTGGCGATATGCTGTCGAGCGGCACCCATTGGTGGTGCAGTCGTGTCGGCTCGTTCCTACCCGACTGTTGCACGCAACGTATCACCATCAGCGGACTCACATACACGGGCACCCATTTGTATAACAAGGTAAAGAATATGCTAGACCCGAAAAACGCTATCAGGCCCCACAGCACAATCTTCTTGAAAATTCTCAACGCATTCTTCATATTTCGGCTGCAAAGGTAGTGAAAAAAGGGAGATAAAGTAAGGTAAAAGAAGGTAAAAGAAGAAAGTCGTGCTAAGTTTGAGCAAGAGTGCGCTAAGTTTCTGCAAGAGTGCGCTAAGTTTCTGCAAGAGTGCGCTAAGTTTGTGGCAAGTCGCGCTAAAATCTTGGCAAGTCGCGCTAAGTTTCTGGCAAGTCGCGCTAAGTTTACAACGCGATCAGAGATAATTTCGATGCGAACGGAGATAAATGTGAACGCGAACGGAGATAAATTTGACGCGAACGGGGATAAATTTGACGCGAACGGAGATAAATTTCACGAAGTCCACTATCATTTTATTTATCCCTACTCTCGTATGAACAAAAGCTACTCTAGTGAAATCTAAAGCCGCTCTCGTGAAAATAAGAGTGGGGTTAATTTTCCTGAGAGTGGGGTTTCTGACACCGCACAGTAGGGATTTTTGTTCTAAAAGTAGAGATTGTTTTCTAAAAAGTGGAGTTTTTCTCTCTAAAAAATGAAGTTTTTTGCACGACTAGACTCCTTATTTGACTAAATAATGGAGGATTGGGGCGTTTAAACTACGCAATGTCTTATACTGAAAAACCTTTACACTTTCTCTTCATAAAAATGTTAATAAATTATGAAAAGAAGTTTTAATTTTTCAATGGAGGAA
>JAGCTG010000185.1 GCA_017963785.1 Bacteroidaceae bacterium
GTAATCCCTACCGGTAGCATAGGTCTCAATATGGCCCTCGGTGTGGGCGGTTACCCCCGCGGTCGTATAATCGAGATTTTTGGTCCCGAATCATCGGGTAAGACAACTCTTGCTCTCCATGCTATGGCGGAAGCGCAGAAGATGGGAGGCGTGGCTGCCATGATAGATGCAGAGCATGCCTTTGACCCCTACTATGCCGAAGCTGTGGGCGTGAACATAGCGGATCTGCTTGTGGCACAGCCTGACAATGGTGAGCAGGCGCTGCAGATAGCTGACCAACTGATTAGCTCCGCTGCCGTGGACATTATTGTAATTGACTCCGTGGCTGCCCTTACGCCTAAAGCAGAGATAGAGGGCGACATGGGCGATAACAAGGTGGGACTGCAGGCACGCCTGATGAGCCAGGCGCTGCGCAAGCTGACTTCTACCATTAGCAAGACCAAGACATGCTGCATCTTCATCAACCAGCTACGCGAGAAGATAGGCGTGATGTTTGGCAACCCCGAGACCACCACAGGCGGCAACGCGCTTAAGTTCTATTCCAGCGTGCGCCTTGACATTCGCCGCGTCTCAGGCGTCAAGAGTGGCGAAGATGTGGTAGGTAGCCTGACACGCGTGAAAGTTGTTAAGAACAAAGTAGCACCTCCTTTCCGCAAGGCTGAGTTTGAGATAACCTTCGGCGAGGGCATCTCCAGGACTGGCGAATTGGCTGACCTCGGAGTGGCGCACGAGATAATCCAGAAGTCTGGTAGCTGGTTCAGCTACGACGGTCAGCGCATAGCCCAGGGCCGAGACAAGTTGAAGGCTGTGCTTCGGGACAATCCCGAGATGACAGCCGAGATAGAGCAGAAACTGACCGAGTGTCTCCAGTAAGCATAAAATAAAATGTCCCTCCACAAGATACGGAGGGACATTTTTTTGTTTTTTACTATTGGAACATGGCATTTGAGGGGTGAAAGTTTAACATTTGTCATAAAAGTAAGGCAAAAATTAAGTTTTTTTGCATTTTCTGGCAAAAAAAGCATTGCTATTGTAAATAAAAGTTATAATTTTGCCCAATCATTTAACATTGTGTTGATGATTGAAGACAGAAATAACCTTTCTATACCAATAGAAGCTAATAAATATAATAAAAAGGTACGCGCTCATGCGTGTATGCTTATCAGGTAACGTTTCCCCGCGCTCCAACGGGGAGAGGTTGTTGTTTTTATTGAACATAAAAAAGAGATAGTAATAATTAATTATTTGTTTAACTTAAATTGTGTGAACATGAAAAAGATCCTAATTCTTTTGGCGCTCCTTCTCGGAATAGGGCAAGGAGCGTGGGCACAGATGAAAGTCAACGGTACTGTCATGTCCGTCGACAGTGTGCCCCTTGCTAATGTCATCGTGGTAGTTACGGGTACCAACGTAGTTGCCGAGACAAAGGCAGACGGAAAGTTTTCATTGAACGTGCCCAAGGGCAGAACTCACCTCTTTGTCAGCGCTATGGGTTATGAGACCCAGCAGATTCCTGTCAAGGCGCAGATGGAAATCTTCCTCCGCCAGGCACAGGTGAACCTCAATGAGGTCGTAGTTACCGCTATGGGTGTTCAGCGTGAAGAGAAGACTCTGGGTTATTCAACTCAGACAATCGACAATGAGCAGCTGACCCTCGGTGCACTTACTGATGTGACCAGCTCCTTGGCTGGTCAGGTAGCAGGTGTGCAGGTTAACACCACATCCAGCGACCCGGGTTCTGCCAACTCGGTCATCATTCGTGGTATCAGCTCCATCAACGGTAACAACCAGCCCCTCTATGTAGTGGATGGTGTGCCTCTTGCACAGACTACCGTTAGTGCACAGGAGCACCAGAATGCTGTCGGTGGTATCTCCAGCATCAACCCCAACGACATCGACAAGATGACCATTCTTAAGGGTGCTGCCGCTACCGCTCTCTATGGTAGCCGCGCTGCTAATGGCGTTATCATGATTACCACCAAGAGTGGTAAGAAGGGCAGTGGCAAGAACTTTGAGATTGCCTACGATGGCAGCTGGCAGTGGCGTAACGTTTCCACTCTGCCTAAAATGCAGAACCGTTTCGGTCAGGGATGGAACGGTACCCAGACCTTTATTGAGAACGGTTCTTGGGGACCCGAGTTCGACGGCTCCATGCAGGTCTATGGTCCTATCTGGAACAACCAGCAGCTTATCCACAAGTACAGCGCTCTGAAGAGCAATATCCGCGACTTCTTTGAGACTGGTCTGCTGAGCTCTCACAGCATCTCTCTCAATGGTGTGTCGGACGACAACAGGATGACCTACTACCTGAGCTTCTCTAAGAGCTCAGACGATGGTGTTATCCCGGGTGATAAGGATACCTACAAGCGTAGCACTCTCGCCTATCGCGGTAGCTATCAGGCCACCGATTGGCTGAAGCTTACTTCTAGCGTCAATGTTGCCAAGAGCAAGACTAACACCGTTGGTTCTTTCCAGGGTGCCACTATGATTGACGGTCTCTTGGAGTTCGCTCGCGACATCAGCCTTGTTGACCGCAAGGATCTCAGCTCCGCATTCAATACCCCCGAGGCATGGTTTACTCCCTACGGCATCACCAACCCCTATTGGGCTATCGCTAACCACTACAACCACAACGAAGCTAAGCAGGTGTTTGGTAAGGTGCAGGCTGACATCCAGCCCATCAGGCAGTTGACCTTGACCTATCGCTTCGGTTTCGATTACAGTGACTATGACCATAAGATCGGTAATCCCGAGATCGAGCTCGATGATGCTCTCATCAATAACGACTACGGCTATGCTCCCTCCAACATGAACGAGTCTGGTTCTGTATCAACTACCTATATGCGTAGGCACGAAATCAACCAGGACTTCCTTGCTAACTGGAAGGACAAGTATATTGATGGTCGCCTTGATGTTAACCTCATGGCAGGTGTAAACATCAGCGAGCGTTATGCTACCAGCACCAGCAACCTGACTGAGGAACTTACCTTCAATACCGGTTTCTGGGATCTCAGCAATGGTGCCACCAAGACTTCTATGTCTGAGAGCCAGAGCAAGCGCCGCAGCGTAGGTCTGTTCGGTGACCTCACCCTTGGTTGGGATGACATGCTCTTCCTTGACATCACTGCCCGTAACGACTGGTCTTCCACTCTGCCGCTGAAGAAGAACAACTACTTCTATCCCGGTGCAACTCTGAGCTGGATATTCACTAAGGTTCTTCCTGAGAACGACATCCTCACCTTCGGTAAGGCTCGTTTAGCTTATGGTAAGACTGGTAACGATGCTGGTGTATATCTCGTTAAGCCGCGTTATGTGCAGGCCTTCTCCAATGGTTACTATGCAGGTGACCTCACCACATTCCCCTTTAATGGCATCAATGCTTTCCAGGCATCTGCCACCGCTGGTTCCAATAGCCTGAAGCCCGAGATGACCACCGAATTTGAGATGGGTCTTAACTTTGCATTCCTCAAGAATCGTATCACAGTGGACTTCTCTTATTACAACCGTGCCACTAAGGATCAGATCTTTACCCTGCCCGTTGACCCATCTACCGGTTTCGGCTCAATGGTAACTAACTTCGGTAAGGTAACCAACAAGGGTATTGAGTTGCTCGTCAACACTGTGCCCGTACAGACCAGAAAACTGCGTTGGGAGTTGGGATTCAACTTTGCTAAGAACAACAACAAGGTTGTCTCTATGCCCGCAAGCCTTGAGGGTGGCAAGGTCACCATCAACAGCTTCTCCGCAGGTGACGATGCAGTCTATATGTATGCTGAGGTTGGCAAGCCCATGGGTGAGCTTTACACCTATCTCCCGCAGTATACCGACGATGGCAAACTCATCGTAGGTGCCAGCGGACAGCCACTGCTTACCGATGAGGTAAAGGATACTGGCAAGAATGTCAATCCCGTATGGACTGGCGGTCTTACCACCTCTCTTTCCGCATACGGATTCACCCTCAGTGCAGCTCTTGATGTTCGTCAGGGAGGCTACATGTTCTCTCGCACCAAGAACCTCATGCAGTTCACTGGTAACGGCGACATCACCCTCTACAATGAGCGTAATCCATTCATCATCCCCAACTCTGTATATGCTGACGGCACGGAGAACACCTCTCCCATCTACCTCAACGACCAGAGCTATCAGGACTACTTCAATAAGTATGGTGCCGGTGTAGGCGGCGAGTTCTATCTGCTCAAGCGTTCTTTCGTGAAGCTCCGCAATATCACTCTCTCCTATACTCTGCCGAAGACTATCGTAAAGAAGCTCTACCTGAGCGACATTACCCTCTCGGTGTTTGCTAACAACCTCATCACCTGGACACACAAGGGCAATCGTTACATCGATCCCGAAACCACGTCCTATGGTAATGACCTCGACGGTATGTTCGGCGAACTCTATTCCAATCCTGCTTGCCGCACCATCGGTTTCAATGTGGCTCTGAAATTCTAAAAAAAAGGAGGAATATATTATGAAAAAAATAGCAATTATATCAACAGTTGTATTGGGACTGCTTACTACCGCTTCTTGCGATAGCTATCTGGATATCAACAATGATCCCAACTCTCCTGCGGAGAGCAACATGACCCCTGACATCTTGTTGCCCGGCGCAGAGATGAACCTTGCAGGTACCTATGGTGATTTCATGCGTATCACTGGCGGATATTACGCACAGCACTACTCACAGACCTTCGGTACTTCCAACTACCTCGATTATTCACAGTTCTCTATGTCAGCTACCCGCTCTAGCGGTGCTTATACTCAGCTGAACGTACGTGCACTGAAGAATCTGACCACTACTCGCACTCTCGCAGAAAAGGACGAAGAGTGGGGCACATATCTTGCTGCCACCACACTGCGTGCCTTCATCTATCAGACCCTCGTGGACTGCTACGGAGAGGTACCTTATTCTGAGGCTTTCTCTGGTTCTACATCGCCCAAGTATGACGATGGTGCCGACATCTATGCCGGTGTGCTCAAAGAGCTCGACGATGCCCTTGACAAGGTTAGTGCCGGCGATAGGGTGGCAACTAACTTCCTCTTCCCGGGCAAGACTGCTGGCGAGTGGATTAAGTTTGCCAATGCTATTAAACTCAAGATGCTCATGCGTGAGTATGACGTCAATAAGGATGCAGCTTCCGCAGTTAAGAAGCTCGTAGAGGAAGGCGACTTCCCCACCGAGGACGTAGCATATGCAGGCTGCTGGAAGAACGAGTCTGGCGCTATGAGCCCCTTCTATGCTGAGGAGTTCGCCACCAACTGGGGTAGCACTCAAATCAATGTGATTGCCAATGTGGCTATCATCAACACTATGCTCCAGAAAGACGAAAACGGCGATGTAGTATATGAAGACCCGCGTCTTGAAGCTTTCTTCGAGACTAACGGCTCCGGTGAATACACTGGCGGTATCTCTGGCACAAACTTCGCTACTGCCGGTGATGCTCTGAAGTCAACCTATTGGTGCCGTCCTGTGGCAAGCTTCGACATGCCTGTATATCTCATCACTGTAGCTGAAACAGAGTTCTTCATCGCTGAATATTATGCCCGCACTGGCAACAATGGCGAGGCAAAGAACCACTACGAGGCAGCTATCGAGGCATCCTGTGCTACTGCAAAGGTTGACGGAGCCGACGATGTAATCGCTCAGTTCCCCTACGACAACAGCAACTGGAAGAAGTGCATCGGTATCTCCAAGTGGGTTGCCCTCTCAGGTGTTAATACCTTTGAGGCATGGTGCGAAGTTCGTCGTTTGGATTATCCTGCTTTCGGCAGTGTCAAGGGCGATGATATGTACAACCAGCGTGACGACTCTTCCTATAAGCCAGAGAAGTGTCAGCCCGGTACCCTCTACACCCCCATTAAGGTGGACGATAAGGTAGGTCCCAATAAGCTTCTGGAACGTTGGCCTTATGCCGAGAGTTCTTCTTCCCGTAACAACAAGACTCCCGAATTCCCGGGCTATACCACACCTGTGTTCTGGGGTAAGTAATTAAATAGTGAAAAAATTAAAAGATTTAATATTGAAAATTATGAAAAAGAATCTTTTATATACAATGCTTTTCGCTGTGGCAATGTTCACTCTGACCAGCTGCGGCGATGATGATTCGGCTGGCAAGTCACGCTTTACCTACTATGCAGAGTTGGAGCTCAATGACGACGCCTATATGACAGTGCCTGTGGGTAGCACTTTCACTGATCCCGGTTGTGTTGCTACAATGGGCGGAGAAGATGTTTCCGACCAGGTAGTAGCCAGCGGTAATGTAAACACCAGTAAGCTTGGCTTCTATAATGTCAACTACGTTGTTACCAATCCTGATGGATTCAGCGCTTCTGCTTCACGCACCGTGGCTGTTGTTGACAAGGATAACTTTGCCAGCACCTACTACGGAGAGAGCGAGTATGGCACACGTCATTTCTTCTACTCTCCTATCACCATTGAGGATAACGGCGACGGTACCTACACTATCAATGACGTGCTGGGTGGCTTCTATAGCTACGGCCGCTACCCCGGCTACGATGCTTATGGCTATGACTTCTTTGCTGATGCTGTGCTGTCCCTCAATCAGGACAACACCATCAACATCGAGAGCGTTGGCAGCTGGTACTTTGGTCAATATCCTATCAGCGTAGCTGAAGGCGATGGCACCTATGATCCTGAAACTGGCGTTATAGAGTTGAACCTCGACTTCGACGGCGATCCGTTCTATGTAAAACTAACCAAGTAAACACAGTACATAGTTATGAAGAAAATAACATATTTTGCAGCACTGCTCCTCGTGGGCTTGACTTTCAGCTCATGTGCTAAGGAGGATATAGAAGATACCGCCACCGTTGATATGGCTGGCCAGTGGTATGTTGATATTGATGCAGTGGATGAGAACGGCGATCCTATCCCCGGAGGAGAGCACTACTTTGGCTATGATGAGGCCAGAGTGCTGCTCCTTACCTACAACACTGCTGACAATAACACTCAGGAGATGTACATCGACGACCTCGGCGTATTCGACGTAGCCAGCTACTATGGCAATGGTGGTTATCCCAACTACGCCATCAAGTGCAAGGTAGACATCGACTACAAGAACCTCACATTCTCTTCAGACAATGCTGATAACGAGTCCGCAGTCAATGACTACGACTCCGACCTGTATCCCCTCACCATCACCGAGGGTAAGATACTCAAGGGCGCTGGCCACCAGAACAATGGCAGCGTAGCTGACAGCATCGTGTTCTATGTAGAGTACGTAGGTGACCCCTGGTATCCCGATGATGGCTATGCCAAGTATAGGGTGAGCGGTGTTCGCTACTCTGGTCTTGCTGAGAACGACTAATAATAGTTGAATCCTAAAATATCAGCGCCGTGCAATTTCTGCATGGCGCTGATTTCTTTTATTTCCATCCTCCTCACCGAATCTCCGCAGTTCATGAAAAAAATCCCCGAGCTCATATAAACATAGCGCGTGCTCGTGAAATCTTAGCGCGTGCTCGTGAAATCTTAGCGCGTGCTCGTGAACGCGAGCTCGCACATAATCTGCGAGAGTTCCGAGATTCTCTGTAGGAGATGTGGGAAATTGCACACGGGATGAGGGATTTCACCAACCAGAACGGCTTATGATATCAGGACCTCTGATGTAAATGGAGGCCGAAGTGCAAAGTCCTTGCAGAGGTAACAGTTAACAGTGATATCCTTATACTGCAAAGATATATATTAATTATAAAATATGGGAGCTAGGTTTTCCTAGCCCCCAATTCCTAATTAATAACTCTTAGCTTCTAACTCCTAACTGTTTTTACCACCCCGTGGCAGCCCAGTTGGCGGCCTTGTACCAGCCGGTAGTCTGGAATTGTTTGTTAAACGGATATTTCTTAAACTTCTCTCCGTCATACACCTCGTTGGGGATAAACATGCTTACTCCCATCATGTGGTCGGGATCTTTGTTAGTGCCATAGTAGGTAGTGCCATGGTAGTTGTAAAGTATGAATTTGTCGGTGGCGTTGTGGGAGATGATGCACTTGTCGGCTTCAGTACGCCAAGCTTGGTAGTCTTCCTCGCTGAGCAGGCGCCCCATTGCACAACCCATGTCGTAGTGAGCCGTGGAGTAGAAGATTTCATTGTCGCTGTAGCACTGCACGTCGGTCATATCGGCGGTCTGACGGTTGGCGATAGTCTTGTTGATGTATTGACCGGTCGCTGCGGCGAGGTTCTCCAACTCGCTGGTCTTAATCACAGAGTTGACATTGCCGAGGTCTTCGTAATAATCCTTCAGACTGACATTCTGTGTACAATCAAAGAAATACTGACTGGCCATGCGCTTGGCGTTGGCATCGTTCATGGGGTAGGCAAAGAGAGCTTGCGGGATGAGGTCGGTGTAGTATGCTCCATAGGCTGAGGTAACAGTGGCACTGCCTATTACATAGGATGTCACATCTTTCAAATCGTAGGCCACTTCTATATCTTGCATCACGCAAGCATCAAAGAAGATGAAGTCGAGGTGTATGCCGGCGAGCGAAATGGCTCTGGCCATGTCACTGATGTCCATCTGCACGCCCATTCGGCCTTTGGAGTCGGTGTCGGTCTCCATATTGCCACCGCCGCCTACGTCAATGCCGAAAGATTTAGTGGCTGGGAGTGTGTTCTGAACGTTGGTGCTGGGTTCCCATCCGCTGCCGTGGCTCCACAGGATGAGGCCGTAGCTCTCCGAGGGGTACTTGGTGGATACGTAGGTGAGCACCTCGTTGAGGGTGGCGGGGTCAGTGGAACAGACATCGAGCGACCATCTCTTCTCGAGGCTAACCATAGTGCGCATCTGGCCATTGCCGCCATAGCGATAGATGCGGCTGAGGCGCGGACGTTGGCCGTCGTCTATAAAGAGAAATACATTGTCCTTGGTGCTGTTGAGCTTGCTCATGCCTTCCATTATCTCTAAAGAGTCGAGGCGGCTGGCGCTGGTATATCCTGACTCGAGATAGCCGAGTGAGTTCTGGGCGGCAATGTAGATGATTACTGAGCGGCGGTAGGTCTGAGGCTTATCGGGCTCGTCGGGAGTGTCGTTATCGCTGCCGGAGCAGGAAACGAGGGTTATAGAAAAGAGAAGAGTGAATAGAGAAAAGAGAATGTTCTTTTTCATAATGTTTATAGTTTATTGGTTAATGTTTATTGTTTA
>JAGCTG010000186.1 GCA_017963785.1 Bacteroidaceae bacterium
GCACCCGCTATAGCATCAACTTCCCGCGCATGCGACCTGCAGAAAACCAGGGATTCCAGCCCAACTGCGTGATGAGCGACCGCCAGCTAGCACAGGTCACCTTCGCCATGCGCATCTTCGACCACGACGTCGATATCTCCTACTCCACCCGCGAGCCAGCCTTCATACGCGACAACATGGCGGGGCTGGGAGTCACCACCATGAGTGCCGACAGTCGCACTCAGCCTGGAGGCTACTACACCTATCCCGAGGCGCTCGACCAATTCTCCGTCAACGACAATCGTAGCGCCGCTGAGATTCGCGATGCCTTGATGCAACGAGGAGTGACACCCGTCTGGAAAGACTGGGACGCAAGTTTCGACTCCAATAATGTTTAACGCTCAATGCTCAATGTTCAATAGTCGTATAATACTGCTCACTAAACCAGAGTTCTTCAGCGGAGAGGCTGACATTATCAACTCCCTCTTCACCGCAGGACTGCCCATCCTTCATCTGCGCAAGCCACACGCCACAGCAGAACAGGTGGATGCCCTAGTTGCGCAGATAGACGCATCGTTCCGCGACCGCATAGTGATGCACGACCACGATCTCCACTCTTGCCATACTCTCGAGGAAGTGCGCAAGAAGAAACAACTCCTCGCTATAAACTCTAAACTCTCAACTATCAACTCTTACATATTTCTCTCCCCCATCTTCGACAGCATCTCCAAGCAGGGATATCGCGCCGCCTTCACCGACGAAGAGTTGCGCCGAGCCCATAGCGACGGCATAATCGACGAGCATGTTGTGGCCCTTGGTGGCATCACCCCCGACAATGCACATAAGGCCCTTGCCCTCGGCTTCGGCGGAGTAGCCATCCTCGGTGACATCTGGCAGAGCGACAACCCTGTGGAGCGATTGAAGCAATATCAAAACCATAAACAGTAAACCAGACATGAAAGTACTGAAATTTGGAGGCACCTCAGTAGGTACCGTAGAAGGCATCCGTAACATAAAGACCATCGTAGAGGCCGAGCCCACGCCAGTCATTGTGGTTGTATCCGCCCTCAAGACCGTTACCAACAACCTGGTCAAGGTCACCCAACTGGCAGTCAAAGGCGACGCTGGCTACACAGATCTGCTCCGCGACATCATTGACTTCCACAGCAGCTACATCGACACCATCATCGATGACGGCGTGGCACGCACAGCCTTGAAGCAACAGGTGGGCAACCTGCTTGACGAGCTGTCGAGCATCCTGCGTGGCGTCTATCTCATTAAGGATGTCACGCCCAAGACCGAAGACGCCATCCTCAGCTACGGCGAACGCTGCAGCTCATTGATAGTACAGCAGTTCATTGACAACGCCACCCTCTGCGACTCCCGCCAGTTTATCTTCACCGACAGCAAGCAAGACAAAGCCGTCGATTTTGCTGCCAGCAACACCAAGATACAAGAGACCTTCGCCCACGAGCGTGCCGTAGCCATAGTGCCAGGCTTTATCGCCAGCGACCTCCACACCGGCGACACCACCACCCTCGGACGCGGAGGCTCCGACTACACCGCAGCCATAATAGCTGCTGCCCTCGATGCCGATGTGCTGGAGATATGGACCGATGTGGACGGCTTCATGACCGCAGACCCACACATCATTCCTTCCGCTTACACCATTGAGCGTCTTACCTACAGCGAGGCCACCGAGCTCTGCAACTTCGGTGCAAAGGTGATTTATCCACCCACCATCTTCCCCGTCTGCGCCAAGAAGATACCCATCTATGTGAAGAACACGTTCCACCCCGATCTCAAGGGTAGCATTATCAGCGAGGCGACGTCGAGAGTTCAATCGGCAATGGGCAATGGGCAATGGGCAAATGTAGATGACATCGGCGTAAAGGGACTCACCTCCATCAACGACACAAGCATTGTCAATATCAGTGGTATGAACATGGTCGGCGTGGTCGGCATCAACCGTCGCTTCTTCACCATTCTCGCCGACAACGGCATCAGCACCTTTATGGTGGCACAGACCTCCTCCGAGACAGGTACCTCGCTGTGTATGACTCACAACGACGCCCTCAAAGCGCAGGAAGTCTTCACCCGAGAGTTCGCAAACGAGATAGCCACTGGCGCCATCAATCCCATTGAGGTAATCGACGACCTTGCCACCATAGCCGTTGTAGGTGAGCAGATGAAAGACAAGCTTGGTGTGGCGGGCCGCCTCTACAGCATACTGGGCCGCAATGGTATCAATGTGAAAGCCTCCGCTCAGGGAGCCAAGGAGATGAATATCTCCGTGGTGGTGGAGAAGCGCCATCTGCGCAAGGCACTCAGTGTGATACACGACAGTTTCTTCCTCAGCCAGCACAAGGTAGTCAACCTCTTCGTCTGCGGCATAGGCACTGTGGGTAGCAGCCTGCTCAGCCAACTGCAGGAGCAGCACGACTCGCTCATGGACAAGCGTCGCCTCAAACTCAATATCGTGGGCATCGCCAACTCCAAGCGCTACATCATCAACCCCGACGGTCTGGATATCGACAAGGCAGAGGCAACGCTCAAGGCAGAAGGCAAAGAGAATACCTCCGCCCAGATGTGTCGCGACTTCATAGACCAAAACCTTTACAACTCCGTCTTTGTTGACTGCACAGCTAACGCCGACGTGGCTGCCCTCTACCAGACACTACTTGCCAACAATATCTCCGTAGTGGCAGCCAACAAGATAGCCGCCTCCGCGCCTTATCCTGAGTACGCCACCCTCAAGCAGACAGCCCTCAACAAAGGCGTGAAGTTCCTCTACGAGACGAATGCGGGAGCAGGACTGCCCATCATCAAGACAATCAGCGACCTCTGCGACAGCGGCGATGAGATACTCAAGATAGAAGCCGTGCTCAGCGGCACCCTCAACTTTATCTTCAACAAGCTCTCCGCAGACATCACCTTCAGTCGCGCAATACGCATGGCCATGGATGCCGGCATCAGCGAGCCCGACCCGCGCCAAGACCTCAGCGGCAAAGACGTGGTGCGCAAGCTCGTCATCCTTGCACGCGAGGCAGGCTATGCCGTCAATCTTGAAGATGTTGACCTGCAGCCGTTTATGGAACCGCGCTACTTTGAGGGCGACGCCGAGAAGTTCCTCTCCATCATGGGCGAGCTCGATGAGCCCTTTGAGAGCCGCCGCCGTGCCCTCGAAGCCGAAGGCAAAAAACTGCGCTTCATCGCCCAGCTAGAGGACAGCAAGGCCACCGTGGCTCTGCGCGCCATTGACAAGAGCCATCCTTTCTACAATCTGGAGGACTCCAACAACATGGTGCTGCTCACCACCAAGCGCTACAACCGCTACCCGATGATTATCCAAGGCTACGGCGCTGGCGCCGATGTTACCGCTGCAGGAGTATTCGCCGATATCATCAGAGTGGCGAACATATAAAGAGCCCCCTCTTATCCCCTTAGCGGGAAGATGTGAGAGTGAGGGGTAAGAGTGCGCTAAGATTCTGGCAAGTCGCGCTAAGATTCTGGCAAGTCGCGCTAAGTTTCTGGCAAGTCGCGCTAAGTTTGCAACGCGAACGGGGATAATTTTCACGAAGTCCACTATCATTTTATTTATCCCTACTCTCGTATGAACAAAAAGCTACTCTCGTGGAAATAAGAGTGGGGTTATTTTTCATGAGAGTGGGCTTTTGTCAGTCGGAAAGTGGGGATATTTTTTCTAAAAGTGGAGATTTTTTCTCGAAAAGTGGAGTTTTTTCTCTAGAAAATGAAGTTTTTTGCACGACTAAACTCGTTTTTTGACTAAAAAAATGGGGATTCTAGGCATCTAAACTCCGCAAAATAGGCTCTAAACTACGCAAACTACGCAGTTAACTACGCAAATAGAACACGAATAATCAGCGTGTTATCTCTATTTGCGTAGTTTCGTAAAGAAAAATGAAAAAAATTTTTTTACGCGCGAGGTGTCTTTTCCTGAAATTCGTTTACAGTTTTCTTCTGGTTTTACACTGATTTTATTTACATCGTACTTATTAAATTGACAATTAACTGAGATTGTTGACATCTTGCGGATTTTGTTTACACCGTACTGGATTTGTTCA
>JAGCTG010000187.1 GCA_017963785.1 Bacteroidaceae bacterium
AACTGGCCGGGGAGAATCTTGCCCTCGGGCTTTGGGCCGGGACCGGGGCCGGGACCGGGACCGGGACCAGGATCTGAACCCGAGACATTTCTTACTAAGCGGACACAACAGCCATAAGTTTTGTTTGTAGGCTCTGCGTAGTAATTTGCAGCCTTATCTGAATAATATCCAGTTGATGTCCAATAGTGCTGCTGACTAAGAGATCCGATCTTTTCGATTTTTTTCGAGTTATTACGAAAACCCGCTGCAGGAAGGAACACGGCACCGGCCTGTTCCATCTTTGCCCATTGTTCCTCATTAAAATCAGACACAGGGTCTCCAAACAAACCAAAAGAAAGGTTAATTTCTATGCCTTCCGGAGCAACCCAGTCATCAGGTAAATAAACATATCCAGGTACACCGACCACAATAGCCGGTCCGCATAATTCTTGTGCGTTGGGACGAGAATTTACCAGATAAACCCACTCTTGAATGGTAATAGTACGCCAGATGCCGGGCTGATTGCCACCATTGCCAATCGGGTTATATACGCCCCAGTCATGATAAGTTCCGGCTATGGTCAAGTCAGTGATGGTCTTATCCGTGTCGTAGGGTAAGGCGTCGTAGCCGCTTGTGCCCCAGCCGAAGAGGTCTATACATTCGTCATAACGCTCGTCAATTCGCTGATTGTCTTCGCCAACAAAGTCCCACTGGTGCTCGGCAAACCACCACATACCCTTTGCGGTAGTGCCGTCAGCGCGAGTGTGATCACCTTGCATAGCATTGAACCACAGGTTGCCCTGCGAGAACTGGATTTTGTCGCCTTTTTCGTTGATGGTGAATGCGCCGGGCAGCGCACCGTCTTCCCATGCCCATACTCCCAGGCAGAAGCCAAGAAGTGCGACACAAGAAAGGATGATTCGTTTTGTCTGTATCATAATCTTTTAAGTTATAAGGAGGTTTCTACTCTACGTCTCCGTTAATAATTATCGAATAGATGGCTACCACGTCGGCGGTGTTGACGGAGCCGTCGTTGTTCACGTCGGCAGCCTCGCGACTGAAGCCCGAGGCATCGCCCTTCTCGATGTAGGTGTAGACGGCTACTACATCGGCGGTATTGACCTTGCCATCGCCGTTGACGTCGCCAAGCTTGGATTTCTCAATGACCAGTGCTACGGTGCATTGCGTGTTGTTGTTAGTGGTGAAGTAGCCTGCGGGGCTGCCATACAGGGTGGCCTTCTTGCCGTTGATGGTGATGTTGATGTCGGGTGCAAAGAAGGTGTATTCGCCCTTAGCCTTGAAGCGTACTCTGACTTCAAACTCCTGGTTCTTGTCGTAGGGAGTCTCGTCGGGAGACCATGTGACTCTGTAGAGTTCGTAGTCATGCATGTTCATATCTTCGACCGTGGGGCTGATGATTTCCGATGAGGGTACCTCTCCCTCCACGAGCTCGGGCAGCACGACATCGATGTCTGTGATGTAGATAGTGTCGGGCTCCACTGGCGGCTCGTTGCCGTATGCCACGGCGAGCATCACTACCTCTCTGCCCTCGGTGTTGTGGGAGCGGATGACGCTGGCCTCCTTGCCGTTGAGCTTAAAGGTGCAGTCGGCAGCGAAGCAGTAGTCCTCCTTGGCGGTAACGAGCGCTGCGAGGGTGTAGGCCTTGGTGGGGTCGTAGGAGTCGAGGCTGGCATCAGCGCCGTGTCCCCAGGTCACCATGCTGTAGGTCCACCCCTGCGCGAGGTACTTCTTGCCCGTGGGGTTGGTGACCTCGGTGGAGAGGGGCTGTCCCTCCACCGGCTCGGGCACAGAGATGGATACGGACCTGACAGGCACTCCGCCCGGGGGAGCGGGCACGCGGTAATCGGTAAAGACAAATTTTTTCTGCGTTGGCGTGTTGCCGCTGGCAGTAACATAGAAGTCTGCCTCCTTGCCGTCCACATAGAGCTTGACGTCGTCAGTGAACTCGCACTGACCATGCGGAGCTGTGCCGAGCGTGATGGTGAAGCCAATATTGATTTTGTCATTGTATCCGGCAGCTTCTTCAGCGCTGTAAGTCCTGCCGTTCATGGAGTATGAAACTTCGCTTACAGTGGCATAGGATGTGAGAGAAGTGGCCGTAACATCGCAAGGAGAGCCAGCCACAGGCCAGTCGAAGTCGGTGAGGTGGACTTCGCTGATACGCATATAGTCGTAGGAGTCGGTATAGAGAATAGGAGTCTCAAACCAATTCTGCCATACTAAATTACCGGTGCTGTCGTCAAATCTGTCGGTATATTCGTCGGGATATTTGGCAATGAGCTTGACTTGGCTATTGCCGAATTGCCAGTCGGGACCGATGTCGTAGAATTGTCTGGCATAAGGCTTGATGTTCGGCTTGTGGGAGTAGCACCATACGGCGAACAGATCGGTACAGCTTTCAAAGGCACTTTTGCCTATGGTCACGTTGCCGCCATAGATGTCGATGCGCTGCAGTTTACCGCAGGCATAGAAAGCATCTTCCTGAATATCCACAGTTTCGCCCTTGATGATAAGCCGCTCAATATTGGTGTCCCAGAAAGCTTTATATCCTATTACACCGATATTCTCGTGGAGCGTCAGAGTAGTGTTTGCGAATTTAACCTCTACAAAAGTACGGGGCGCGATGCGGCGTGCCTCGGCAGGAATCTTAGAGTTTTTGCAGCCGGCAACGATGGTATATTGCTTGGTGTCCATCACCACGTTGCTGCCGGCGGGGCTGTAGTAGTTGGCTCCGCCGCTCTCTACCTCAAGGCGCTCCAGATTAGAGCAACTTCCCACAATACGTGTGCCAACATTATAAATAGACTTCGGAAGAACCAATTCCCTGAGATGAGAATTGAAGAAAGCGCCGTCATCAATATTCTGAAGGCTGTTGGGAAGGGAAATACCCTGGATGAACGCATAGGCAAAGGCATGTTTTCCAATATATCTCACCTTGGAAGGCAGAGCGAAGTCATAGCCTGTGTAGTAATAGTTGTAGAAAGCTGAATCTTCAATTTCCGTAATGCTCTCAGGCAGGGTTATCTTGGCTTTACAATCGTGGAAAGAATGTTTGCCGACGGCAGTAATGGTCCAGCTACCAACCTTCTCAGGAATGATAACCTCGCCCTCGTAGTTCTCGGGCTTGGTGTAGGAGAAGCAATTCTTTTGCGGGGAACCATAGATGCGATAGCGCTTGAGGTCAACGCTAACGACCTGCAGCATCATGGACATGGTGGTTCGGTTGCCATTCTCATCTATATAGGTGGCTACAGAGCCTTCCACAACGTCACCAACTTTGGTGTCTGCCTTGCTAGTGGTAAACAGCGCAAGGACGCTCAGTAATAATAAGAGCTTTTTCATTATTCTGGTTTTTAAGGTTATACTATTCTGTGCTGCTACCGATGATGGCGGTGTAGATGGCTACTACATCGGCGGTATTGACGCTGCTGTCGCCATTGACATCGCAGGCATCGCGGGTGAAGCCGGAGGCATCGCCCTTCTCGATGTAGGTATAGACAGCCACGACGTCGGCGGTGTTGACTTTGTCATCGCCATTGACGTCGCCTTTCTTGCGGAGTACGTCAGAAACGAGGCGCACGCTGTAGCCATTTTCGCGGCCCATAGACCAGTCGGCATCGAATGCGTATTCTGCGAAGTAGAAGCTAACAGCATCATTATCGTTCTTGGCAGAAGAGGTCCAGTAGTAACCCCATTCTCCCAAATCCTTATAGTCGGTGGCACTATAGCGCTCAACTGCTGCGGGCAGGAATACGGCACCGGCCTT
>JAGCTG010000188.1 GCA_017963785.1 Bacteroidaceae bacterium
ATTTTGTTCAAAAAATAAACGCTAATAATCAGCAAGTTACAGAAAAGCATTTAATGGGCAAAAATCACGCGTCACAGAAAAACCCCGTGTGACTTTTGTGACTTTTGTGACTTTTTGACCAACGTGACCTCCCGGAAGTCCGCCCTCGGAAAAAATAAGTCCACTCTGCGGCAAATTATCCCCGCTCTTAGGCATGCAAAAGCCCACTCTCAGAAAAATTAAACCCACTCTTATTCGCGCGAGAGCGGCTTTTTGTTACCACGAGAGTGCGTTAAGATTTCATAAGAGTGGGGATAAATGAAACGAGAGTGCGTTAAAATAGCGAGAAACAGATAAAAGAAGGTGTTTTTTGAGGCGTATTCGGATTTTTCTTAGTATATTTGCTGCGCATAGTATGTATAACGAAAACGAAAATGTCCGACAGCATTATCATCATCCCCACGTACAACGAGCAGGAGAATATCCGCAACATCATTACCGCGGTGTTTGAGCTCGATGGTTCCTACGACATACTCATCATCGACGACGGCTCGCCCGACGGCACAGCCAACATAGTGAAAGAGATGCAGGGCGTGCACCCATTCCAGGGACGCCTCCACCTGATGGAGCGTAGCGGCAAGCTGGGCCTCGGCACAGCCTACATAGCAGGCTTCAAATGGGCACTGGAGCACCCACAATACAGGTATGTATTCGAGATGGACGCTGACTTCAGTCATGCCCCCGCCGACGTGCCGCGCCTTTACGCCGCATGCCATGACGAGGGCTATGATCTCGCCATCGGCAGCCGCTACGTGAGCGGTGTAAACGTGGTGAACTGGCCCATGGGCCGTGTGCTGATGAGCTACTTCGCCAGCAAGTATGTGCGCCTCATCACTGGCATGAAGATACACGACACCACGGCAGGATTTAAATGCTACCGCCGCGAGGTGCTGGAGGCCATCGACCTCGACAAGATACGTTTCAAAGGCTATGCCTTCCAGATTGAGATGAAGTTCACCACCTACAAACTGGGCTTCAAAATCAAAGAGGTGTCGGTGGTGTTTGTCAACCGCCAGCTGGGCACAAGCAAGATGAGCGGCGGCATTTTCGGCGAAGCGCTGTTTGGCGTCATCCGCCTGAAGTGGGACAGCATAATGGGAAAGTTTAAAAGAAAGCCTACCCCTACCCCCTCCCAAAAGGAAGGGAGTTTGACTCACAACTCTTGACTCACGGCTCATGACTATGAGGAGCATCAGTGGAAATATTGTCAATGAGGGGCGCGTATTCAACGGTAGGATATGCGTGGAGGGCGAAAGCATCGTTTCTGTTAACGAATGCGATAACGCTAACAAAAACGAGAGCTTGTTCATCCTCCCTGGCGTTATTGACGAGCACGTGCACTTCCGCGAGCCGGGAATGACGGAGAAGGGTGATATGTCGAGCGAGAGCCGTGCTGCAGCGGCAGGCGGTGTGACCTCGTTTTTTGACATGCCCAACACCAAGCCCCAGACTACAACTATCGACGCGCTGCGCGACAAACTGGCGCTGGCGGCAAGCCAAAGCATCATCAACTACGGATGCTTCATTGGCGCCACCAACACTAATATCCAAGAACTGCAAACCGTTGACACCACACTGGTGCCTGGCATCAAAGTGTTTATGGGTGCCTCAACGGGCAACATGCTGGTGGACGACACACAGACGCTCGACAGTATCTTCGCCCTGGCAGCGGAGAGAGGACTGCCCATAGTGGCGCACTGCGAAGACTCAGCGCTTATAGCACGCAACACGGAGCGGGTGCTTCGCGATCACGGCACCGATGCTAGCGTAGAATTCCACCCCATCATAAGGAACGAGGAGGTATGCCTCAGCTCCACGCGGAGGGCTATTGCCCTGGCAGAGAGACACGGCACCCAATTGCTGGTGGCGCACGTATCAACGGGAAAGGAGATACCGCTCATCACCCTGTCGCGCGGCAACATAAAGGCTGAGACATGCGTAAGCTACCTCACCTTCTGCGACAAAGACTATGCCTTGCTGGGCAGCCGCATAAAATGCAACCCCGCCATCAAGACAGAGGCCGACAGGCTGGCCCTGCGCCAGGCGTTGGCGGACGGCAGAATCCACAGCATAGCCACTGACCACGCACCCCACCTGATGGCCGACAAGGAGGGCGGCCTGAAGGCTGCCTCTGGCATGCCGTCGGTGCAGTTCTCGCTGGTGATGATGCTGCAGCTGGCCGACGACGGATGGCTTAGCGTGCCACAGGTGGCGCAGTTGATGTGCCACGCCCCCGCGCAACTGTTTGGAGTGGAGAAGCGCGGCTTCCTGCGCCCAGGCATGAAAGCTGACATTACGATAGTGCGCCACCTCGACACGCCGCACACCATCAGCGACGACGAGGTGCAGAGCAAGTGCGGATGGACTCCCTACGCAGGGCTGCAGACGCACTGGCAGGTGGAAGAAACCATCTGCAACGGCACAACGATATACCGCTACGGCCAAGACACCGACAACACGCCGAGAGCGGCACAACAGATAAGATTCTCGCATGGTCACTGAACGACGATATACTGCCACGGAACTGTTGCCCCACATCGACTGGGCATACTTCTTCCACGCATGGGGAGTGCCCGCCCGCTCCGATGAGGCACAGGCTCTCAAGGCAGAGGGCCTGCAGATGCTGCAGGCGCTAGATGCCGACGGCCTGATTGCCAAAGGGCGCGTGGGACTGTTCAAGGCAGGAGCGCAAGGAGATGACATTGTGCTTGCCACCGACGAAGGGCAGGCAACGGCCATACCTTGCCTGAGGCAGCAGCATACGGTGGATGGCGGCCCTAACTTATGCCTGGCTGACTTCGTTAAGCCGTGGGGCGAGCAGGGCGCCGAAGACACGGTGGGCGTGTTTGCCACCATGGTGGACTACGACCCCGACGGCCGCTACGGCCGCGACGCCTATCAGCGCATGATGGCACAAACGCTCTGCGACCGAATGGCCGAGTCAGCAGCCTGCCGGCTACATCAGGAGGTGCGCACCACCATATGGGGCTACACCGCCGACGAGCAACTGACCATGAGCGAGATCATTCAAGAGAAGAACATCGGCATACGCCCCGCCGTAGGCTACCCGTCGCTGCCCGACCAGAGCCTCAATTTCTTGCTCGACAAGCTGATAGGCATGAGCGAGATGGGCATAAGGCTGACCGAGAACGGCGCCATGAGACCCCACGCCTCGGTGAGCGGGCTGATGATAGCTCACCCCGCAAGCCGCTACTTCGCCATCGGGCCGATTGACACCCAGCAAATGGAGGACTATGCGCACCGCCGCGGAATGGCCATGGACGAAATAAAGAGATTTATCATCAATAGACGATAACGAAAACGATAACGAAAACGAAATAATGTTTTTCTTCCTCAGAATAGCCGCCGTACTGTTGCTGCTACTGGTGCTGCCCGCACTGTACCTGCACTTCAGATACCTGCGCCACAAGCGCGGGATGAGGCGTTGGCGTATTCTGATGTGGACCACCACGGCGATACTGGCAGCGGGCACGCTGTGGTATATCTCCTACGGTTTCCAGACGGGACGTCCTGAGTGGCTGACACGCCTCTTCCTTCACCTGCTGCTGGGAGTGAGCTTCGCCCAGCTGGGGCTATGCATCGGCGGACTGCTGGCCACCTTGACAAAAAGAAACAGTTTTATGAGACGCGCCATGACCGGCGTTGGCATCGGTCTGGCAGCGCTCAGCTTAATAATCACTATTATGGCATATCTTATTGGCAACAAACGCATTGAGGTAAAGGAGTACACCTTCGCCAGCAAAGAGCTACCGGAGGCGTTTGACGGATTTCGCATCGTGCACATCTCTGACCTGCACCTCGGCACCTACGGCGCTGACACAGCCCGAGTGAGCGAACTCATCAACAAGACGCTGGAGCAGAAGGGCGACATCATCCTCTTCACCGGCGACCTGGTGAACCTGGAGTCGCGCGAAGCACTACCCTTCGTTGAGCAACTCAAGAGGCTCACTGCCCCCTACGGTGTCTATTCCATTCTGGGCAACCACGACTACGCCGTCTATCGCAACTTTGCAGAGAAAGACGAGCAACTGGCCGACATAGAGCAGTTGGTAAAGCTGGAGAAAGAATGCGGCTGGCATGTGATGCGCAATGAGAATGCCATAATAGAAAAAGATAGCGCACACATAGCTCTCATTGGCGTGGAGAACGACGGTAAACCGCCATTCCCACAGCTTGCCAATATACCCAAAGCCATAAAGGGACTGCCAGCAGATGCCAACTTCAAGATTATGATGACTCACGATCCCAGCCATTGGCGTCGCAATGTGCTGAACGAGACCGACGCGCAGCTCACCCTTGCCGGCCACACCCACGGCATGCAGTTCAAACTCGCAGGGTGGAGCCCCGCATCATGGGTGTATAAGGAGTGGGGCGGCCAGTACTACGAGGGCGACCGCAGCATAGTGGTAAGCATCGGCCTCGGCCTCGGTGCGGTGCCCTTCCGCTTCGGCGCATGGAGCGAAGTGTGCGTGATTACTTTGAAAGTTAAAAATTAAAAGTTGAAAGTTAAACATTCACATTCACTATGTTTTTCTACAAGATATACCAACTGATAATATTCCTGCCTATCTTTCTGGTCATCACCATATTGACGGCACTGGTGACCATCATAGGCTGCGCACTGGGCGGCTCACGCTTCTGGGGCTACTACCCCGGCAAGATATGGAGCTGGCTTACCTGCCGACTGCTGCTGCTGCCCATTAAGGTGGAGGGCCGCGAAAACCTGGCCAACAACACCTCCTATGTCTTTGTAGCCAATCACCAAGGAGCGATGGACATATTTCTTATCTACGGCTTCCTGCGCCGCAACTTCAAGTGGATGATGAAGAAGTCGCTCAAGAAGATTCCCTTCGTAGGCCAGGCGTGTCAGGCTGCACGCTTCATCTTCGTTGACCGCGGCTCGCAGCACGGGGCCAAGGAGAGCCTGCGCCAAGCCACCGCTGTACTCAAAGGCGGAATGTCGGTGATGGTATTCCCCGAAGGCTCACGCACCTTCGACGGCCAGATGCGGCACTTCAGCAAAGGAGCCTTTTTCCTCGCCGATGAACTGCAGCTGCCCGTGGTGCCCATCACCATCGACGGCTCCTTCCAGGTGCTACCGCGAACCAAAGGTTTCAACTTCGTCAACTACCACAGCATGCGGCTCGTGATTCACGCCCCCATCATGCCGCAAGGACAAGGCGCCGACAACATAAAGGCGCTCTCACAGCTCTCCTACGATGCCATCGACTCTGCATTGCCCCAACAGAGTCAGGGAGCTTAATAGTAAATCGTAAAAATCGCAAGTCTCTTCGATGCTCTTCAACTCGCTGGCATTCCTGCTGTTTCTGCCCATAGTCTTCGCACTCTACTGGAGCCTGCGCTCGCTGCGCTGGCAGAACACACTCATCATCGCCGCCAGCTTTTTCTTCTACGGGTGGTGGGACTGGCGATTCCTGCTGCTCATGATAGCCACATGCGTAGCTAACTACATTATTGGCAACAAGATAGTCGGCAGTCAAGAGTCGGGAATCGTGAGTAATAAGTCAAAACGGCGACCAGGCTATAAATGGCTTCTTACCGCTATACTGATAAACATCGGCATTCTCGGAGTGTTTAAATACTTCAACTTCTTTGCCGACAACTTGGCAGCACTGTTCAGCTTCCTACACATCAACGCCGACATCCCCACCCTACGCCTCATACTGCCCATAGGCATCAGCTTCTACACCTTCCAGCTTACCGCCTACGTGGTAGATATCTATCGCGGTCAGCTGAAACCCGCCCACAACCTGCGCCACTTCCTCAGCTTCGTATGTTTCTTCCCCCAATTGGTGGCAGGCCCCATAGAGCGCGGCGCCAATCTTTTGCCACAATTCTCAAAGAAACGTAAATTCATCTATGACGATGCCGTGGACGGCATGCGCCTGTTTCTCTGGGGACTGATGAAGAAGATGCTCGTCGCCGACAACTGCGCTCCGGTGGCCGACTATGCTTTTGCCAACTACCAGGGGCTCGGCTCGGCAGACCTCGTGGTGGGACTGCTCGCCTTCACCGTGCAAGTATATTGCGACTTCTCAGGCTACTCCGACATGGCCATCGGCACCGCCCGCCTCTTCGGCATACGCCTCTCCACCAACTTCAACCACCCCTTCTTCGCCACAACCATACGC
>JAGCTG010000189.1 GCA_017963785.1 Bacteroidaceae bacterium
GTTGATTTTATAATCGCCATCTTCTTTGCTGACGCCAGGAAGAAAGGCTAATGCATCTGGCGCTTGCTTACCTTTTGCTATTGCCGATGAACGGAGGTTTACCATGTACCCGCGGGCATCGTATTGAGTTCTGGATGCTACTATGACGACCTCATCAAGCATCTTTGAATCTTCTTTCATGACGATAGTGCCCAAATCTCCTGCCCTACAGACTTTTTTGATGCTTTCGTATCCCATATACGACAACAACAATGTGTACTCTATATCTTCCTGTATTTGCAAGGTGAATAAACCTTCTGTATCCGTTGCGACGCCACATACATAGGAAGAATCTTGCACATTTTGTAGAACAACACTGACATAAGGCAGAGGATTATTCTGAGAATCTACCACCTTTCCCTGGATTGACGTCACTGCATTCAAGTGCAATGCGATCAGCAACGCCAGTATAATTGATACGTTTCTCATAATATTATGTTTATTTAATAGTTATACATTAGATGCCATTTTACTCAATGCAAAATTATTGATAAGCATAGGAGCCTGCAATAGTATCATGGTAAATAGTCTCTTCATTACTTGCCCTCCTGTGCTGATTCAACAATGAGTTTGCCATCCTCACGAGAGATGCTGAGCGACTCGAAGTGGGACAGCATGTCCACGACCATGTCGAGCGAATAGTCCGGCTCCCACTCATAATAGAGACGCAACGAGCGCACATCGTCACTGCGGTATTCCACGTCAACGTGATAATAGGCAGCGAGTTCGGCCAGCATCTGCTCCAGTGGCACGTTGTCGTAGAGCCGGGGCTCGGCCATAACGGTTAGCGTGTCGGTCGCTTGCTCAATGGCATCTGGTGCCGCGTCGGCGGTGGCGGCAGGGGTTTCAGGCTTGACAACGGCTGTCTCCTCTGTCGTCTGCTTTTGTAGGCCGAAGAAACCTGTCTTAACGGCGGCATAGGAGACTCCGAAGAGAACCAAAGCAATCGCGGCGGTCGCTGCCACTTTGCGCCACAAGGGGATAATGGTAGCGTGAGGACGTTGCGACTGGGCCAGACGTTGCCATTCGGCATCAATGGTCTCGCCGCTCACCTCGGGCGACGGGGCGGTACTCTTGACTTTCGCCATCAGGGTATAAAGTTCACGGCACTCGTCATCGGCAAGGATCTCTTGCCATTGTGCCTCGCTGTAACGCTCGGGTTGTTCCAGCATCTGGAATAGTAAATCGGTCTTGTTCATTGCTGTTCAGTTTTTAGTTTTAAGTTGTAAGTTTTAAGTTGGCATCCGCCTTCCTTACACCTCAATAGTCTTTAAGCGTTTGACGTAATTGACGGAGTGCGCTGTGCAGGTGCTTGTAGATGGTGGTATGGCTCACGCCCAGGCGCCGAGCGACCTCGGTCAAGGCTACTCCTTCATGGAAATGCAGGTGTATCACCTCTCGGCACACAGGCGGTACCAGAGCATCGATGCCCTTGCTGAGCACTTCAATTTCGCACTCAAGTTCCTCGGGCGATGTCTGTTCCGCTACAGTGTCAGGGATGAGGTACTGCTGCAACTGGGCATGCAGTCGGCGATCGCGCATCACGTTCAGGCACTGGTTGCGCACGCATGACAGCAGATAAGGTAAGACAGTCGCTTCACGCAGTTCGGTTTGTTCCACAAGCAACTTGGCAAAGACGTCGTGCACTACGTCCTTGCTGTCGTCATCGTCGTGCAACAGCAGGTAAGCCAGCCGATGCATCGCACTGTAATGCTGCCTGAACAGCTCCTCGATATGTCTTTCTCTGTCTGTCATACACTCTATATACACACAGAAACCGATTTTTTAAACCCCAAACGGATTTTTTTTAATCACGCGACAAAATTACCCATCAATCCCCACACCCACAACCCCCAAATGGGTGAATAGTCAGCCGAGGGCGACATGACGTACCCTCGGCTGACCACGGTATCGAAGAAGCTATTTAGGTCTTATAGGCAGTTACGCTCGTCTTGGCCAGCATGACCACCTTTGTAGTATCGGTTAGTCAATGATTGTCTTTAATCTCTTCGTAGTCTTGCGAGCTATTATTAACGACATTGTACTTTTGGTTCTTGCCGCCTGAGAATTTCCATCTCAGAGAGATGCCGATACTCTGGACTGGCGTGGTATAGTCGTACGTGATCTTGCAGCCATTGGCCTGCCTGTCATACTTACGACGATCGCCGAGAGCGTTGAAAGTAAGCGTCAACTGCAGCTTGTCTTGACACATGGACTTATATATTTGTCCGTAGACATTCCAGACGGTATAATAAGTGCGGTCGTAATTTTTGTATGTCGGCTCATAATTGATGTTCAGCATACCACCCCAACCGTGTTGAAAACTAAATGTGTTGTACATAGCATAGTACTGGCGGAGCCTCGTCTTATCATAGTAAACACCACCTAAAGTCAGATTTTCATGGCAAATCTCATAACGTCCTGACAATTTCATCGTCCATGGCTTTACCGGGCTCCAATTCACCTCAGCACCCACACCATACGAATTCTGAGCTGGCAGATTGATAGGGGTTATATAGAACACATCGAGGGCAGCAGGGCTTTGCCTGGTCTCCCAATGGATAGTATTTCTTGCCCTTGCATACATTGCATTCAGATTCAACAGGTTGCGGAACATGGACACTCCTGCTATGACCATGTCTACTGTTTGGGCCTTCAAGTCGGGATTACCGACAGTGTAGTTATATGGATCTGTCCAACGAATGGTAGAAGAGATAGCGGAATAGGGTATATTATCAAGTGTACGCTTGTAGTTAAGCATCAGAGCGTGCTTGCCATTGCCCCCTAATGGCATCATCAACTGCACCGTGGGATTAATGCCCCATTGTGTATCTGTAGATGTTTCGCCGTCATCCAATGTCTTATACCATATCCTGTTCAATTGAAAATTGGCA
>JAGCTG010000026.1 GCA_017963785.1 Bacteroidaceae bacterium
CATCGCCGGCTTCTGCATGTGTATCCTCAACTGCGTTGTCAACCCGATGCTTAACACCCTCGGTGGTGGCGGCAACAAGGGTAACCAGCTGATCCAGCTCGGTGGTGTGTTCAACAGCACGGCTGCCGTATGCTGCTACATCCTCATGGGTGCTCTGATCGGTGATGCCGCCAAGGCTAAGATTTCCGACGCCACCCCTGCCCTGATGATTGCCCTTGCTATCTTTGCCGTAGCATTCATCATCATCCTCTTCACTAAGATTCAGGAGCCCGCACAGGAGAAGCAGGAAGGCCAGTGGGCACTCATCAAGGGTGCTTGCAAGTATCGCCACTTCGTGCTCGGTGCGCTCGCTATCTTCCTCTACATGGGTGTGGAAGTAGGTGTGCCCAACGCAGTACAGCAGTATCTCACCACCTCTCCGGACGCAGCCACTCCGGGTCTTGGCATTCCCGCCGCTATCGTAGGTCTGATAGTTGCTGTATATTGGTTTATGATGCTCATCGGCCGTTTCGTAGGTGCATCCATCGGTGGCAAGGTTAGCAGCCGTGCCCTCGTGTCCACCGTTTCGTTCCTCGCCATCGTGCTGATGCTTATCGGCGTGTTTGCTCCTCAGGACGTGATGGTTAACATCCCCGGTGTTGACTGGGCTAACCTGAGCCTTGTATGGCAGGAAGTACCCATCGGCATCTTTGCTCTTATCCTTGTAGGTCTGTGCACCTCCGTGATGTGGGGCGCCATCTTCAACCTTGCTGTTGAGGGTCTGGGCAAGTACACCGCCATCGCCTCCGGTATCTTCATGACCATGGTATTCGGTTGCGCCGTAATGCTCGCTATCGAGTCGGGTGTTGCTGACGCTTGCGGCTCATTCATCTCCAGCTACTGGGTAATCATCGCATGCGCTGCTTACATCCTCTTCTATGCCCTCATCGGCAGCCGTCCCTCCAAGAAGGCTCTTGAGCAGAAAGAAGACTAACTATTGTATTTAAAAAACATTATAATCATGAAACTTACAATCGACGACGTTCGTTCAAGATTTATCAAGCACTTCGACGGCACCACCGGCAACGTATATGCCTCTCCGGGCCGCATCAACCTCATCGGTGAGCACACCGATTATAACAACGGTTTCGTATTCCCCGGCGCAGTAACCCAGGGCATCATAGCAGAAATCAAGCCCAACGGCACTCGCACCGTGCGCGCCTACTCCATCGACCTGAAGGACTACACCGAGTTTAGCCTTGACGATGAGAAAGGCCCCTCCGCCACCTGGGCACGCTACATCTTCGGCGTATGCCGTGAGATGATGGCACTCGGCGTACCCGTAGAGGGCTTCAACACCGCCTTTGCAGGCGATGTGCCCCTCGGAGCCGGCATGTCTTCCTCAGCAGCATTGGAGAGCACCTATGCTTTCGGTATCAACGACCTCTGGGGTGAGAACAAGATAGACCGCATGGAGCTTGCCCGCGTGGGCCAGCGCACCGAGCACAAGTATGTAGGTGTCAACTGCGGCATCATGGACCAGGCCATCTCCTGCCTCGGCAAGAAGGGCGCCTTGCTGCGCCTCGACTGTCGCAGCGGTGAGTATGAGTACTTCCCCTGGAACCCCAAGGGCTACCAGCTCGTGCTCGTCAACTCATGCGTTAAGCATGAGCTCGTAGGCTCGCCCTACAACGAGCGTCGCCTGCAGTGTGAACATGTGGCTGAGGTTATCGGCAAGAAACATCCCGAGGTTAAGTCGCTGCGTGATGCCACCTATGAGATGCTTGACGAGGTGAAGGACCAGATCACCAAGGACGAATACAACCGTGCCCACTATGTAATCGGCGAGGTAGTGCGCGTGCTCACCGTATGCGACGCCCTGCAGAAGGACGACTACGAGACCGTGGGCAAGATGATGTATGAGACCCACTACGGCCTGAGCAAGGAGTATGAGGTATCGTGCGAGGAGCTTGACTTCCTCAACGACATCGCCAAGGAAGAGGGCGTCACCGGCTCACGCATCATGGGTGGCGGCTTCGGCGGCTGCACCATCAACCTCATTGCCGACGAGCTCGTTGACAACTTCAAGAAGGTTGTGGTTGAGAAGTTTGCTGCCAAGTATGGCAAGAAGCCCATCATCATCGATGTAGTCATTGGTGACGGCGCTCGCAAGCTGGCATAGCATAGTATATATTAAATAAGGTATATACCAAACGCATCAGGGGGAGGGGTCAATCCATACGGCCTCTCCCCCACTCTTTGAAAAAAAATCGCGCCGAAGTGTAATATTTCACGAAATTGCGTGTATATATAAGTGAAGACCAACAAAAACGAATGAGCGAACAGGCAGCCATACAGCAGGTACTCAACGGCAACACCGGAGCCTTCCGCAAGATAGTGGAAGCGTACTCCGACAGGGTGTTCGCCTTTATAGAGCGCATTGTCAAGCAGCCGATGGATGCCGAGGAGATAGCCGAAGACGTGTTGGTGAAAGCCTATCAGCACCTCGCCGAATACCGCAACACCCAAGCCTCCCTCTGGACATGGCTCTGCAGCATAGCCTACAACGAGTCGCTCAACCACCTGCGCAAGACCAAGCCAACCATGCTCTATCTTGACGACGACACCGACACCACCGCCCTACGCGAAGCAGACATAGCCAAGGCAGAACCCGACATCGACTCACGCATCGACCCGCTCAACCAAGCCATAGCCCGACTCAGCGCCGACGACCGCACACTCATCCAACTCTATTACTACGACGACAAACCCATCTCAGACATAGCCTTCATCATAGGACAAACGGAAAACAATATATCCACGCGCCTCTTCCGCATACGCAAACGACTCCACGACGATATCAACAAATCTCTGACCAATGAAAACGCCCGATAACTTTGACACCCTCATCCGCGAGGCCCTGAAGCGCACCAACGCCGACGAGTCACAGCACAGGCTGCCTGCCGATTTTGCCGACCGCGTAATGGCTCGCATACAGGCCGAGAAGGTAGTGCCCTTTTACCGCCGCCGACCAGTGTGGCTCTCCATCGCAGCCGCAGCAGTCATAGTCGCCGCAGTAGGAATATTCTTCCTCACCCAGCCGCTCGACAAGCCGACCATAGCCCAGACCGCGACTCCCGCCCCCGCTGCCAGCGACACCATAGCCACACATGCTCCCCAGACTCCGCAGCAGCTCATGGCAGAGGCCAAGCCCACCAAGCCCGTCGCAGCCAGGAAGCGCACCACCGCCCCCAAGGCTGAGGCCCTCGCGCCGACCGCTGACCCCACCGACGAGGTAATGGAATACTCCGAGACAGCCGTGCATGAGGCAGAGCAAGCCATAGCGCTGCTGTGCAAGAACCTCGACAAAGGCATGGCATACATGGAGGAAGCCGGCAACAACATACAGCATGTCAACGCCAATATCGAAAATATCACTAACAAAATCATAAACATCTAAAACAATGAAAGCACTAATCACCAAGACAGCCATTCTCGTCGCCATGCTCACACTGTGCACCACAGCCAGCGCACAGATGGAGTTCATCGAGAAGTATGAAAGCAACAAAAAGGCCACCTACGTCTATGTGGGCAAGACAATGCTCCAAATGGTCGGCGCAAAGCAATTCTCTATGCCGGGTCGCGATATGAGCGCCATCGCCGACAAAATCAACGGCATTCAGATCATCACTTCTGAAGACGCCTCCACCGCAGCCCGTATCAAGGCCGACGTGGCAGAGGCCGTCAAGAAGCACGGCTACGAAGTACTCATGAAAGCCAACGAGGAGGACACCAAGATGACCATCTACTTCCTCCAGGGCAAGAAAGAGAGCTATGTGCTGATGTCAGTGGCAGAGGGCGAGTCAGCCAACCTCATCGCCTTCACCGGCACCTTCACCATGGAAGACATCGCCAAAATGACACAGCAATAAACACACTTCAAAATGAAAAAGACATTCATCTTTGCCACCATCCTCCTCGCAGCATTGACGCTCGACAGTTGCGACCTGGGCTCCAGCCCTATCAAAGCACTCGCCGACATCGACGGAGTACACCATGTGAATATCCCCAACTGGCTCATAAATGTCACCGGCGCCAATAATGAAAAGATTAAAGATCTGGATGACATCAGTATGTCAGGCATAAGCAATCTCAGGATCTACGCCGCTGACGACGAGGCTGCTGCCACCGCCCTGTACGACAAAGCACGCAAGGTAGCCCAGAACAACGGCTTTGAACTAGCCCTGAAGGCAAGTGACGAAGGCGACAAGGCAGACATCTATATCAAGCACGACGGCAAGCGTGCCCAGTTGATGATTGTTGGCGCCGACGCTGATGGAGAGACAGCAGTCGTATCGCTCTCTGCCAAGATAAGCGAATCAGATCTTGCAAAACTATTAACACCTAACACCTAACACACAACCCCTAACTCAAATGAAACACATCACACTCATCCTCGTGGCACTGACCCTGTGCCTCGCAAACACAGTAGCAAAGACCGACCCCCTCAAGAAGCTCACCAAGATGAAAGGCGTCACATGCTATGCCTTCGACAGCATCCCCAGCCAGGGCATACACATCGGCGAGAACATCAACATCGGCTCCGAAGCCAACGAAATGGTCAAGCCCTTCGACCCCCGAAATATTACCCTCATCATGGCTGAGCAGGAGAAACCCGCCAAGTCACTCTTTGATGGCGCAATAGCCCTATGCAAGAAAGGCGGCTACGAAACTCTCGTCAATGTCAACAATGAAGACCAATTCACCATCAGCGCCAAGTTTGGCGACACACGCTCCGACATCATCCTGGCCCTCTTTGAGGGAGACGATAAAGACGGCGTAGTGCTCAGCGTCAATGTCAAGGGCAACCGCGAAACAATCATGGAGCTGCTAAAAGGAAAAGTAACATTCACACACTAAACTCTCGAACTTTCATGTTCACACACACTGTCTTTTTGCCGGAAATGAATTTTTCCGGCTTTTTTTTCATTGCACCGTCGAAAAGTAGTAACTTTGTGGCATGAAAATCCTTCTGCTCGGCGAATACAGCAACGTGCACTGGACACTGGCCGAGGGACTCCGCGCCCTTGGCCATGAAGTGTGTGTAGTGTCTGACGGCGACCGCTGGAAGGGCTACCCCCGCGACATCTCCATCGTCAGGCGGTGGCGCACCTCAGCCAATCCTTTCAAGCGTAGCCTCGGCGCTGTGCTCTATCTGCTGCGTCTGCTGTGGGTGATGCGTCGGCTCAAGGGCTATGACGTGGTGCAGCTCATCAACCCCGTTTTCATCGACCTCAAGCCACAGCGCATCATGCCCTTCTACCGCTACCTGCGCCGCCACAACGGCAAGCTGTTTCTCGGTGCCTTCGGCATCGACAAATATTGGGTTAAGGCAGGACTCGATTGCACTACCTTCCGCTACAGCGACTTCAACATCGGCTCTGAGCTGCGCCACAATACCGATAACGACATTATGATTCGCGATTGGCTTCACGGCCCCAAGGGAGAACTCAACGACCGCATAGCTACCGACTGCGACGCCATTGTGGCCGGTCTCTACGAGTATTACGCGAGCTATAATCCATATTACGCTGACAAACTGACGTTTATTCCATTCCCAATTAACACTGATAATATCACTCCCATAGTGCGCACAGCCACCGACGGAGTGGTGAAATTCTTTGTCGGAGTGCAACGCGAGCGCAGCGCCTACAAAGGCACCGACATCATGCTCAGCGCCCTGCGCCGCGTGGAGGCAGCCCACCCCGACCATTGTCAGGTCACCGTGGTAGAGTCAGTGCCCTTCCAGCAGTACATTCAGCTGCTCAACCAAGCCCACGTTCAGCTCGACCAGCTCTACTCCTACACCCCGTCGATGAACGCCTTGCAAGCCATGGCGCAAGGCATGGTAGTAGTGAGCGGCGGTGAGCCCGAGAGCTACGCCATCATCGGCGAGCAGGAACTGCGCCCCATCGTCAATGTGCAGCCCGACGAGGATGATGTCCACAGCCAGCTCCTCAACCTCGTGCAGTACCCCGATCTCATCGAGCAGCTCTCACGCCAAAGCATCGAATACATACGGCGCCACCACGCCCACGTCAGCGTGGCGCAGCAATATCTGGAATATTATAAAAACACAAAATAATATGAAAAAGACAATCATCCTCTATTCTCTATTCTCTGTTATCTGTTCTCTGACCTTCATGGTCAATGGTCAATGGTCAATTGTCAATGCCCAAGACCACACCCGCTACGTCAACCCCTTCATCGGCACTCAGATGGACGAGAGCGGAGCCCTCAGCGGCAGCACCTTCCCCGGAGCCACCATGCCGCAGGGAATGGTGCAGCTCAGCCCCGAGACCGAGAACTACGTGACCTACGACCCCTGCTGCGGCTACGACTTCGACCGCGACAGCATCTATGGATTCACCCACACACACCTCAGCGGCACTGGCTGCACCGACCTCATCGACATCAGCCTGATGCCCGTCAGCTGGACCGTGGAGCCCGCCGTGCTCAGCAAGGGCAACTTCGGCCAGAACTATAGCCATGCACAGGAAGGCGCAGAGCCCGGCTACTACTGGGTGCAGCTGCAGCAGAGTGGCGTCAAGGTAGAGCTTAGTGCCACCGTCCACGCAGGCATACATCGCTACACCTTCCCGCAGGGCAAGCCCCAGACCGTGGTACTTGACCTCGACCGCAGCACATACCGCGGCGATGCCTACTACAGCGGCCGCCGCGATTACTACATCATCCAGGGGCAGATGCGCCAGGTGGACGATCGCACCATAGAAGGCTACCGTGTCATCACCGGCTGGGCCAAGCTGCGCAAAGTATATTTCCGAGCCGAGTTCTCGCGCCCCATTGCCAAGCGACTCCTCATGGACGGTGGCCGCAATGCCGGCAACAGTGACGTCATCAACGGACGCAGCCTTCGCGCCGCACTATCCTTCGACCCTGACGACGGCGAGCAGCTCACCGTCAAGGTAGCCATCTCAGCCGTTGACAACCTAGGAGCACAGCGCAACATGCAAGCCGAAGCCTCCGGCTGGGACTTCGACACCTATCGCCGTGCAGCCCACGACACATGGGAGCAGCAGTTGGCATGCATCGACATCGAAGGCACCGACGAACAAAAGACCATCTTCTACACAGGCCTCTACCACGTGCTGATGCAGCCCAACACCATCAGCGATGTTGATGGCCGCTATATGGACACCAACTTCGAAATCAAGCAGATGCCCAAGGGACAGGCATACCACTCTACCTTCAGCCTCTGGGACACCTTCCGCGCCGCCCATCCGCTCTACTCGCTCATCGCTCCCGATGTGGCAGCACAGTTTGTGCGCGACATGGTGCTCCACCACCAGACCTACGGCTACCTGCCCATCTGGGACCTCTGGGGACAAGACAACTACTGCATGATAGGCAACCACGCCATACCCGTCATCTCCTACGCCATCCTCGCTGACATCCCCGGCATCAATGCCGAAGAAGCATACCGCGCCATGGTAGAGAGCAGCACTCGCTCACACCCCAACTCGCCTTTTGAGCTATGGGAGCAGTGCGGCTATATGCCCGACAACAAGCAGTGGGCAAGCGTCAGCATTACCATGGAGCAAGCCTTCGACGACTGGTGCGTGGCCGCTGTAGCCAAGAAGCTCGGCCATGAGGTCGACTACGAGCGCTTCTTCAAGCGCAGCGAATACTACCGCAACCTCTTCGACCCCACCACAGGCTTCTTCCGTCCCAAGGATGACAAAGGCAACTGGGTGGACAAGTTCGACCCCCTCAGCTACGAGCAGTCGTGCTTCGTGGAGGGCAACGCATGGCAGTATATGTGGTTCGTGCCACAAAACCCGAAGGGACTAATCTCCCTATTCGGCGGCAACGAGCCCTTCCTCAAGAAACTCGATGAGAACTTCACCCTAACAGCCACCAGCGGCGAGGTCAACGGCAACGCCAGCGGCTTCATAGGCCAGTATGCCCACGGCAACGAGCCTAGCCACCACACCGTATATCTCTACAACTTCGCCGGTCGCCCTGAGCGCACACAAGAGCTTGTAGACCAGGTGCGCCGTGAGTTCTATCGGGCATCCCCCTGCGGCTACGCCGGCAACGACGACTGTGGCCAGATGTCCGCATGGTACATCTTCTCGTCGCTCGGCATCTATCCCTTCAACGCAGGCTCTGCCGAGTACACCATCGGCACGCCACTCTTCACACGCGCCACCCTCCATCTAGCCGGCGGCAAGGACTTCACCATCAGCGCCCCCAACAAGACACCGGAGCGCATCCACGTGAAGAGCGTCAAACTCAACGGACAGCCTGTCCCCAGTCTCACCATCACCCACCAGCAAATCATGGCAGGAGGCACCCTCGAGTTCAAAATGAAATAGGTAATAGGAACTCCCTTTTCGTAACTTCGCATCAGTTATGAAAAATATACTCACCCTCACGCTCGCCCTCACTCTCCTCAGCGCTTGCTCATCAGGCCATAAAGGACAGTTGCGGCGCTTGCTCACCGTGGAAGTGAGTGAGCCTGCAACAGGCAGGGCCGACTCGCTGCACATCTTTCAGATGAACTACGAAAACAACCAATTCATAGTAGAGAAGCAAGACGGCACCTGGGGCACACTGTCATGGCCACGCGATATCGCTGACGACCAAAAGATTGACTTCTACGCCTACAACAGCGGCACCTTCCACTACAACGAAGGCAACCCCTACATCACCTTTACTGCCGACGAACTGCTGCGGAGCCAGAAAGACCTCCTCGTCGCCACCCACAAACAGACAGCCTACAGCGACGCCGACGGCACCGTCAGTCTCCGCTTCACACATGCCTGTGCCATAGTGCACTTTGATATCGCCACCACCGACTCCATCACCGTAAACAGCGTGGTGCTACGCCATGTGAAGAAGCAGGGCAACTACCACTACAACACCACTCCCCACTGGACAGACCTCAGCAACGAAGGCGACTACACCCTTACTCCTCACTCTAACACTCTCTACATCATTCCCCAGCCCAAGGACAGCGTCCTGCTGGAGGTCAGCTACACCGCTGGCGGCACAGCCAAGACCAAGACACTCCCCCTCACCGGCGAGTGGCAAATGGGCAAGGAAGATAAGGTCATTTTTGAAATCTAATCACCCCCTCCCCCTTCGGAATAACTCCCCGGAGTCTCTTCACTTCCCCTCTTATTGGGCTCACAAACTTAAGCCTGGTAAGAGGGGATTTTTGTAGGAGTTAATTGTTGATTTACTACAAAATGTAGTAAAAATTCCTTTATAATGGTATTTTGGAGGGCAGAAATACGGATAGATGAGGAGAAGTTCGTAAATTTGCATAATTAAACTCAACTTATTATGCGTATTGCAAAAATACTGGCAGTGGTTGCCCTTGCCCTTGCCCTGCCACTGACCACAAGGGCTGACATAACGATTGCTGACGAAGGGCAGCTACGCATCTTTGCTGCGGCTGTCAACAGCGGCACCGACTACAACGGAGAAAGCGTCTTTCTCACTCAGGATATAACTCTGACCAGCGGCTGGACACCCATAGGCACCGCGGGCACGCCTTTTAAAGGTCACTTTGAGGGCTGGGGGCATAAGATTAGCAACCTGAACGTCAGCGGTGGAGACTATGCCGGTCTGTTCGGCCATGTTGATGGCGGCAGCATCCGCGATGTGGCTGTAGTGTCCGGCGCAGTCAGCGGCTCTCAGTATGTAGGCGCCATCTGCGGCTATGTTATCAACAGTGGTGAAATAAGCAGCTGCTACGCCACCATCAACGTGAGCGGCTCTAAGTATGTGGGCGGCATCTGCGGTTTCTTCAACGGCAGCGAGATAAAGGACTGCTACTACACCGGCACAGTAACGTCCACACTGAGTGGCGGCAACTACTTCTTGGGAGGTATTGTCGGCCAGCTGTATGGCGGCTCTCTCCGCAACTGCTACATGACCGGCAACATCAACTGCAAGACTATCGCAGACCATGTCTATACCTATGCCTACTACGGCTCGATTGCCGGTGATCAGAAAAGCAGCCAGACCAACAGCATTTCAAACAGCATCTATCTGTCATCAATAGATATCATGGCTATCGGCGACAAGGATGATGACGATGACGGCTATATAGGTACTCCCTATAACGACGGCAATAATGTAGTAGGTAGCGCCACAGCATCCGATATGCAGACCGCAACATATTGGAGCGGAGTGCTCAACACCGAGACCTATAATGCGGCATGGAAGATTGCTGACGGCAGCTATCCGCAGCTCAATTCGTTTATCAAAAACCAGCCCATCACTTTCAACTTCACCGCCACGAAGCAGTGGCTGACCATCGTGCCAAACGGCAATTACGCCGTGCCGGCTGGCATGAAGGCGTATATCGTGACCGGCGTTGATGTGGCAAGCGGCACAGTTTCGCTACGCAGTGTGAGCACCCTCAACGAAGGACGCGGCGCCCTCGTATGGAGCGAAGGTGGCGAGAGCATCACCGCCTACCCCACCCAGGGGGCTCTGTCGGACTACAGCGACGACCAATGGCTGAAAGGCTCACACGTGAGCCCCGTCAATCTTAAGGGCGACAAAACTGAATATGTGCTGAGTGGCGGAATATTCCAGAGGTCTAAATCCGGCACTCTCGCCCGCAACAAGGCATACCTGAAAGTGCCTGCGAGCAGCGGCAGCAATAGTCTAAAAGTTATCATTGAAGAAGACGACGCCACCGGTGTTGTAAGTCAAGAGTCAAGAGTCAAGAGTCAATGCTCAATGGTCAATGGTCAATCGGTTTACGACCTCAGCGGACGCAAAGTCAATGGTCAGCTAACCAAAGGCCATATCTATATCAATAACGGAAAGAAAATCATAATACGATGAAAAAGAAATATCTCACCCCCTCGATAGAGGATGTCAAGATGCAGGCATTGTCTTATCTCGCTGCCTCGGGAGAGACCAGGTCGATTCAGATGAAGACCTACACCCAGGCAGAAGACGATGATGATCAATCATGGTTTAACCCCAACGAAGCTGACTAACAAAAAAACAACATATTACTATGAAACATTTCAAACATTTGTTATGGCTGTGGCTGGCATTGCTGCTGGCTGCGCCGCAGAATGCCAAGGCATCTGACGGATTTGAGACAGATGCCAACTTCATGGTTACATACATGGGCAACGGAGTGATTCACTTCCGCCTCCTGTTCCTCGACTGTGGTAAGATCAACTACTACATGACACGCAAGGACGGCGTGCGCAACGACGGTGTGCTAGTGTATATGACCTACAACGACGCCAACGGCACTGCAAGAACAGTCAACGCATTTCAGCTCTATTGTCCGTCAAACCCCTCCGACGACAACACCTATGCGAACATGAAGATTAAGAACATCCAGAAGGATGCCGTCTTGGTGATGACTAACCCCCACTCTGGCAACCAAGACGCATACGGCGGATGTCCTATCACGGCCGACAACCAGCCTCACGACTATCAGGTGAAGAAGAGCACGGGCTACGGACTGAAATACATAGAGTTTGACTACTACCTGCCCCCCTCGTATGCAGGACTTAGCATCAACTTCAACATCGACGGCCCCACCGCTTCGCTGGGTAAGGACCTGAGCTATCAGCCGCTGGTGGGCAATCCCGTGGTTATGCCCCATCTGCCCGACACATACATCAGCGACCCCGTGTTTATGCCCAGCGGAAAGAACATGGGATACTACCAGATGATAGCATCCAACTCCACGGGCGAGAAAATGAAAATCACCAGTGTGACGGAGCTCGACAAAAACGGTAACACAGTGAAGGACATCACCAGCCAATGCCAAGCCGATGAAGATGGCTACGGCATACTGCTGCCCGCCAGATACTACACCTACTGGGCACAGGTGAATGCGCAGATACCATACAGCAAATTCCAGTTTGTCAACGTGAGGACTCAGCGCGTGACGCTGCAGGCATTCCACAACCCCGCCGACTTCAACCTAAGAGCCAACTGGGGCAACAACGGTTCATCGGTACTTACATGGAGTGTGCCCCACCCCGAAGAAGATGACGCCCTCTCTACCGACGTGCTCGCCGTAGAGCGACAGCTATATGACAGCAACACAGGCAAGGTAGACGACTGGGAGGTGCTCGACCAGGTAGTGATGGAGAAAAACAAGAGCAACTACCAATACACCGACTCCACCACGGGCTGCTACGGCACACCCGACTTTAACAGCGTGCGCTACCGCCTATACCGATACAGCATAGGCCCCGAGGAGAAATACATCTCCACTGCCGATATGGGCAGAAAGAGCACGCAGGTCAGCTACAGGCCCATCAAGATAACATCTGCCATAGGCAGGGAAGGCAAGGTGACCATCAAATGGAGTGAGACAGGCAACGAATACGACGGCGTGAAGCGATTCCTGCCCAAGGATGCCAGGCTCACGCTTATACGCACAGCCCACTACTTCCGCAACGGGCAGAGAGAGAGTATTGAGACAGAGAAAGACATCACCGACAGCCTGAAAGCCGGGGCGCACACCATCATCGACACGGGCTTTGCGCCATGCGCGCAGTATGAATACGCCATGGTCATTACGCCCAACGACCCCGCCGGAGTGATGAAGCCCGATACCGTGAGGGTGCCCACCGTGATGGAACCCGTGACAGAGGTATACTCTTTAGGCAACTTCGAGGCTTCGATAGGCTATCAGGACAAGATACACCTGACGTGGGACATCGACCGCACGGCATTCAGCGACGTGAAGCTGTACCGCAACACAGCCAACAGCAACTTTGACAATAACGACGAATGGGAGGAGATACCGTTTGACAACAAGCTGATGTACTACGACGACTTCAGCGTCACTGCCGGCCTGACCTACCAGTATAAGTTGTCAGCCACATACGAGTGCACCAACGGAATACACACCCTCTCAGTCAAAGCCAAGGGCTCGCGCCGCACCACAGGCCGCATCTCCGGCTACGTTACGTATACCGACGGCACGGCACTCAGCGGCCGTACCGTATTGCTGCTCAACAACTACGGCACTACCGTAGGCAGGATGACCACCGACGATGCCGGCTTCTACGAATTCCCTGACGTGGAATACAGCAACAAGGCTTACACCGTCAGTGTGCAGGGCAACAGCTCCGACTACATTCAGTCCTCCTTCAAGGTGTTTGTGAACGCCGACGAGCCGTTCCACACCGAGAAGAACTTTATCTACACCAACTCCGTTGACATTGACGGATATGTATATTTCGAAAAGACCACAGTGCCTGTGTATGGCGCCGTGTTCAAGGCCGACGGCAAGGTAATCACCGACAAGAGTGGCAAGCCCGTCACCTCCGACAACGACGGCCATTTCACCTTCAAGGTTATCCCGGGCACCAAGAAACTGGAGGCATCTAAAGAAGGACACATCTTCATGTTTGACGGCGTATACTCCGACAACAAGGGCAATGCCATCACCATCAAGGAGAACGTGGCAAGCCTCTACTTCTGGGACCAGACCAAGGTGCGCACCGTAGGACGAGTGGTGGGCGGCCAAGACCAGGGCGACAAGCCGTTGCTGCTTGGCAAGTCGCAGAATAACCTCGGCGACGAGCTGCGCATAGTGCTGGAGCTGGAAGGCAACCAGCGTTCGTGGATGGTGAAAGACCCGCTGGATGCCACCTACGTCATTAAGCGCGACACCTTCCAGCACGAGGCAGCCAGCGCCGACCATCTCAGCCGCATGATTACCGAGCGCCACCGCGTGGTGATAGAGCCCGACAAGCAGACAGGCGAATATATCGCCGACCTGCTGCCCACTCGCTACAAGGTGATAGAGGTATCGGCCAACGGCTATCCCTCGCTGTTCCAGGGCGGCAAGGTGTCGGAGATACTCGACCTCACCGACAGCCTCACCACACGCCAGATAGACGGCGACGCCAAGCGTCCATACCGTGCCATCTACTCGCGCATCTACCGATGCGAGCCCTCGGTGAGCATCACCGAGACAACAGCCAAGAATGAGACACTGCCCAATGTGGGCCGCAGCTCCTACGTGGAGAGCACCGAGCAGGGCGGCACAGTAAGTGTGCCCCTCTACGATGCAGCCACCAAGACCTATACCTTCGGCTACCCCGTGCTCGACGTAGGCAACCACTACTTCCGCATCAAGGCAACCGAGAACTATTACTACAACGGCATAGCCTCCGGAGTGTGCGACTCAGTGCCACTGCGCGGCGGCAAGGTGAAGATATACGACGACTTCGCCGCTGAGCAAAGCGACACCCTCTGCGACCTCGCCCAGGACGGCACCGTGACGCTGCTGATTGACGTGGCCAACACCGTGTATGACGTGGAGGGCACCAACGCCCTGCGCCACCTCGATGTTACTCTCGAGCATGACGGCCAGTTCATCGACGGCCAGAGCCTCAAGGCATTCGTCATGGGCTCGCAGAGCGTTACCGACGACGTGGTCAGCGCCGACTGCGTGCTGCAGCTGCAGGGAGTGCTGCGCGACCCACCGGGCAGCAAGAGCTACTCGTGGATTGACAGCGAGACAACCTACACCAGCGACTTCAAGTATGAGGCCTACGGCAAGATAAACCTCTCGATAGGCGTTGACATCACCAAGGGCGTCGACCTCATGAACGGTGCATACGCAGCAAGCATCTGGACGGGCACGCAGAACAGCAGCGGTACTGCCATATCAGTGTCGCCCAAGACAATACCCATCATCGGCGTAGGACGCACCTACGAGGGACACTCTCAGTTCACCCTCAATGAGCGGCTCCAGACAAGCGACGAGCCCGACCACGTGGGCGCAGGTGCCGACATCTACTACGGCTACGAACTCGTGGCAGCAGCCCGCTGCATACGCAATGTGAGGGCTGTCAACGAGACAACGTATAAGTATCTGAACAGCCTCGGCCTGTTCGACGGCTCAGAGGGAGCATGCCATCTCATACAGAAAGGCCAGAACGCCAACGGCATACCCTACTACCTCATCAGCGACTACGACTACTCGATTGGCCCCAAGGCAAAGTCGAACTTCCACTACACGCAGGACTACATCCTCAACACCCTCATACCCAAGCTGACGCAGATACGCAACAGTTATATATATAAAGGTACGCGCGAGGAAGCACAGGCCAAGGCCAACGCCACTATGAGCAACGTGTTCCTCTCACTGCGCGACGAGAGCGACCCGCGCTTTGCACAGGACAACCTCGACGACACGCTGCAGTATATCTCCATCGACCGCTACGACCAATATCGCGACCGCCTCAACTACGAGGTCATCACTCCGGAGTATGTGCAGATACTCGGTCTGCAGAGCCAGCTGGCCGACAGGGCTATGATGCAAGACTCGGTGCGCATCATGAACCGCAAGATTACTCAGTGGCAGTATCTCATCGCACTCAACGAATACGAGAAACTCAATGCCATCCAGACCATCGACCGCGTTGACCGCAGCACCATGGACTACACTTCCGGCACTCCCTACGAGGTGAAGGACAACAACTTCTATCTGGAGAACCACAGCGTATCGGGCGGCACAATGATTAACCACAGCGAGTCGCTCGCCACCCAGGTCATCGACGACTGGCAGGTGCCGCTGTTTGGATACGACGTCACCAATGTGGGGCAGGAAGAGAGCGACAAGTTTATCAGCAACCTGGTGAGCGGCATCATGAGTGTCGGCTCCGACGCCACCAACTCGATGGCTAAGAATATCAAGGCTATCGAGAAGAAGTTTGGCAGCGACCAGATAGCGCTCTATAATCAGGATACGATGAAGGTGTCGTTCAATCGCGACGACCTCGGCAAGCTCGACAAGATGAAAGACCTTGCCAACAGCCTCAGCGGTAAGACTGACGTGCATGTCAAGGCCGGCGGCTTTGTGCTGAACGTGAAGATCTATCCGCAGGTTGAGGCCAACTACAACGTCACCAACAAGGAGAACACCAGCACCACCGTCCACCGCGGTTATCAGCTGCAGACAGGTCCCGACGAACACCTAAGTGTCGATGTATATCACGACGTGACGTCCATAGTGAGCTCCACCACCACTTCGGGCATGGCGAAGGCGTCCAGAAAACTATCGTGCGGCAACTATATCTTCCGCACCCTCGGCGGCGCCACCCGATGTCCGCATGAAGCACAAGAGGTGACTCACTTCTACGCCCAGGGCAGCCCCATATCCAATGCCACGGCACAGGTGGAGAAGCCACGTATCACCGTGGAGAAGCATATCATCAGCGGTGTGCCTTACGGCGAGACAGCCAAGTTTAACCTCGTGCTCAGCAACGAGGGCACCGTGAGGGAAGAAGGCACCTTCGACCTCGTGCCTATCGATGCCACCAACCAGCTCGGCGCCTCGCTCTATATCGACGGTGCACCGCTGGGCAGCGGCCGCTCGGTAGTAGTGCCTTTCGGCACCGGTATGGTGAAGGTGCTCGAGGTAGCCACAGGCCTTGTAGATGACTACGAGAACATACGTCTGGCGCTGCGCTCACAGTGCGACCCCTCGGTGGCTGATACCGTGAGCCTGTCTGTGCACTTCACTCCCACCGCCAGCCCCATAGCTGTGATAACGCCGCAGAACAAATGGGTGCTCAACACCAACTCCGCTCAGGACAGCCGCGGACGCTACTATTTGCCCGTGAGCCTCAACGGATTTGATGTCAACTTCCGCAACTTCGACCACATAGAGCTGCAGTACAAGCAGACCAACGAGCCCGAATCCCGATGGACCAACCTCTGCAGCTACTACACCAACGACAGCCTCTATGCCCTCGCCGCAGGCATCAAGGCAATGATTGACGGCGGCACCATCACCACGTCGTTCTTCGGCGACAGCGACCCTGTGGAGCTCAACTACGACCTCCGTGCCGTGACCTACAGCCGACTGGGCAACGACTATGTCACCAACAGCTCCGGCGTCTTCTCCGGCATCAAGGACACCCGCCGTCCCGCTGTGTTCGGCTCGCCGCTGCCAGCCAACGGCATCCTCGGCATAGGCGATGACCTCAAGCTCGTCTTCAGTGAGCCTATCAACGCCAACAGGCTACTCTCCACCAACAACTTCAGAGTGACCGGCGTGCCTAACAACACTGATATCAACACCTCCACCTCGCTGCTCTTCAACACCGCCGACGGCTATCTCGTCACTGAGGCAGAGCGCAACCTGGCAGGTGGCGACTTCACCATCGATATGCGAATCAGACCCGATGTCAGCGCCAAGAAAGACATGGAGCTCTTCCACTACGGCCCCGACAACGACGGATTCACATTCTACGTCAATGGCAACGGCCGTCTGGCAGCTAAGTTCTACAACACCTCAACGGGTAAGAGCCGCTGCACCACCTACACCACCAATGCCAAGACCGTCACCGACTGGACCATGTTCCGCCGCGTGGTGATGACCTATATATCTGAGGAGGGCTATCCTCACTTCTACGTTGACGGCGAAGAGTTGCCCGTGAACACCACCGCCAAATGCGGCGACTACACCGGCAAGGGCGTGCTCACCTTCGGCCGAAACTATGCAGGCAATATGATTGAGACACGCCTCTGGACCAAGTCGCTCACTCGCGAGGAGATATCCACCAGCGACAAGAGCCTCTATGGCTACGAGGTAGACCTCTGCGACTACTATCCCATGAACGAAGGCTTGGGCGACGAGCTGGAAGACAAGGCACAGGGTGGCGCTACGCTCAATCTGGTGAACGGCGTAGCATGGGCCACTCCTGAGGGACGCGCTCTCCGCCTCAGCAACAACAACAATATCCAGCTTAAGAGCGAAATGTTTGAGATGTGCTCCGCCGCCAAGAGCTACACCCTCGGTCTGTGGTTCAAGGCAGCCAAGCACAGCGCCGACTTTGCCATCATGGCATCCGGCGTGGGCGACACTACCGAGTATCAGCCCGACGACAAGCTCTTCATCGGCGTCAAGGACCAGAAGCTCACCGTCAGCAACAACGCCACCTCCATAGCTATGGACGACAGCTACTGCGACGACCAGTGGCACCAGCTCACCTTCGTGGTGGACCGCCCCGCCAACCTCGCCTCGGTATATGTTGACGGCCAGCTCAGCGGTCAGGCAGCCGCTGCCGGCATCGGCAGTCTCTACGGCAACTTCTATCTCGGCGCAAGCCTCTACGCCACCAGCGACAGCACCTCGTCAGTCATCAACACGATGACCGGCTATGTAGACGAGATAACCCTCTGGGATATGGCCCTGCCGCAGAACATTGTGCGCCAGCGACTCAACGAGGGCTGCGACGGCAATGAGCCCGGACTGCTTGCCTACCTCCCGTTCAGCGAGCAGGAGGAGCAGATAATGGGCGGCGGCACAAGGATGGAGTTCTCCACCAAGTATTATCGCAATACATGGGACACTGAGGCCGAGAAGTTTGTGGTCACCAAGAAGGAGGCACTCACCATCCAGCCCACCGACGCCATGAAGTCGGCTACCACCTACGCTCCCGTTAAGGAGAAGAGCAAGGTGCGCGACCTGCGCTACAACTTCATCACCAAGGACAACGAGCTCATCATCGCCCTGGCAGAGCCTGCCAAGGACATCGAGCGCACCATCGTCAACATAACAGCGCTGGGCATCGAAGACCTCAACGGCAATGAGATGCTGCAGCCCGTGCAGTGGTCGGCATTCGTCAACCGCAACATGGTGCGCTGGGAGCAGTCGAAGAAGCGCATTGAGATACCCGCAGGCCTCGACGAAGACTATGTCTTCACCATCACAGCCAGCAATCAGGGCGGCTCCTACAAGGACTACACCATCGAGGGCCTGCCCTCATGGATAACCATCGACGAAGGCACCGAGGGCACCCTCGAGCCTGAGGAGGAGCAGACCTTCACCATCACCGTCAGCAAGGACATCAACTACGGCACATACTACGAAGTGCTCTATCTGCGCAACGACGAGGGCCTCGTCGACCCGCTTGCCCTGACCATCGTCAAAGCAGCCATCGCTCCTGACTGGACATTCAAGAAGGGACAGCAGCGCAACATGCAGATATGCGCACAGGTCAAGATGGGCGATGCCATTGTGGCTGACAAAAACAATATCATCGCGGCCTTCGATGCCAACAACAAGTGCATCGGCACCGGCAACATCACCACCGACCGCGAGGGCAAGCCCCTACTCTACCTCACCGTTTACGGTCAGGTTGACGCCGGCAACCCGCTACGCTTCCGCATGTGGGATGCACAGAGCGGCATCACCTACAGGCTCATTCCCGCCAAAGCCATCTACTATGTGCCCGACACCATCTGCGGCAACTACAACGAGCCGCTCATCTTCACCACCGCGGCCAGCATCTCGCTGGATATAAAGCTTGTGCCCACGTGGACATGGCTGTCGTTTAATGTGCGCAGCGAGGATGCGGGCAATGTCAACAAGCTCCTCAAGCGCGGCAAGTGGACGGGCGGCGACCAGCTCAAAGACCCCGAGACCAAGGAGTTCTACCACTACGACCGTGGCACATGGTACTACAGCAGGGGCGACAACCCCGACTCGCTGACCTGCGAGAGAATGTACTTCCTCAAGAGTCAGGAGGAGCAGACCATCTCCATCGAGGGCGAGACACTCATCGAGGCTGCCGACCGCACCATCTATCTGCATCCGGGATGGAACTACATCGGCTACACTCCCGTGGTGAATGTGCCGCTGGCCGAGGCTCTCAGCGACTTCTACACCAAGGCATCAGAAGGCGACATAATCAAGTCGCAGGATGAGTTTGCATACTTCAGCAAGTCAACCGGCTGGAAGGGCAACCTCAACTACATGAAGCCTGGCAAGGGCTACATGCTCTACCACACCGTGAGCGCCACCTCGCCCGACAGTATCATCCAGTTCATCTATCCGTATAAGAACACCACTGCCACCAACAAGTCGAAGGCGTTCAGCAAGGATAACGAGCCGCTGTTTACCAACCACAAGCTCACCACCATGAACATGATACTGCGCACCGAGGGCATCACCGCCGAGCCCGGCGACCTGCTCTATGCATACGCCGACGGCGAGCTCTGCGGACTCTCGCAGGCAGTGGCCACGGCCGAGTCGCCTGTCTTCTACCTCTCTGTGGGAGGCGAGAAGGCGTCGTCCATCACCTTCACCCTGGAGCGTGACGGACAGCTGCTGGGCAGCGCCGTAGATGCCGCCACCTATCAGGCCAACACCGTGGAGGGCACGCCCGACAATCCCGCCACGCTGCGCTTCGGCATCACTGCCGCCACAGCTTATGAGCCCGACGTATGGTACACCGTCAGCGGTATCCGCCTCGGCACCGAGCGTCCTACCGTCCCCGGCATCTATCTGCGAAATGGAAGCAAGGTAACGGTTAAAAAATAACGGACCCCCTCTTATCCCCCATAATGGGGAAGACACGAAAACGAAAAATAAATAGCTAAATAAATTGTAAAATTGTAAATAACAATATTATGAAACACACAAAATCGATATTGTTTAGGTTAGCGTCGATGTTATGTATGATGTTAGCGTTGGGGTTGAACATCGCCTGCTCCTCCGACAACGACAACGGCAGCGACAATGGCGGTGGCGGCAACAATAAGCCGCTGCCCTTCGGCGACACGGCGTGGGCCATCAACTTCCAGCTGCCCGAGGGCGACATCGAGGGCTGCCCCAACTGGCAGGAGACGAACTTCTTCGACTTTGAGAACACCATGACCGCCATCATCTGCTTCGACACCGCCATGGACGGCCTCATCAGCGACGACGACCGCATGGCAGCCATCGTTGACGGCGAGGTGCGCGACATCGGCTACATCGTCACCTACCGCCAGCAGCCCGTCTTTATGCTGCTCATCCCCTTTGAGTCGGACGACGACAAGGTGGAGCTGCAGTACTACAACGCCAAGACCAACCAGACCTACATCATGACCGACGCCTTCAGCGTGTGGGACGACACGGTGGGCAGCGAAGAGACCAACCTCTTCTACCTCGAGCTCATTCCCAAGACCTATCTTGTGCTCACCCTGCCCGACGATCTGCCGTTCATGCCCAGTCCTGACGACGAGATGGGCATCTTCTGCGGCGACGAGTGCTGCGGCCTGCCCGTGGCCATCGACCGCAAGAACTGGGAGGGCGACGCATACATGCTGCCGCAGCTCACCGGCACCAAGGCTCACGTGCGCTACTACAGTGCAGAGAAAGGCGTCATCTATACCACCGACGACATCATTGACCTGACATCACCCAACGATGGCTACAACCTGAAGTTTAAGGAGTTTTGATGATAAGGCAATAATATAGATATTGCCACCCTTGGCAGCCCCCCCCCTCTGGTTTAGAGGAGGGGGCGCTTTTTATCAGAACGGGTTACTTTTCTTTACATTTTGTGCATGGAGCCGATTTCATCGTTTTGCACTTGCTTGCCTCCTTTGCTTCGTATCCGAACTTTGTGAAGGCCTTGATGATTTTTTCGGGTGTCGTCTTCCCTGCATCGTATTCTACTGTGACTGTCTGGTCTGCGATGCTGGTGGTGATTTTCTTTATGCCTTTCTCAAAGCGAAGGTTCCCCTTGATCTTGTTCTCGCAGCCGCTGCAGTGCATCTGCGGCGTCACGGTAACTACAAGTGTCTTGATGCTCTTGCCCATGCTTACGGCCGCTATCAGCAACATAGCACAGAGTAAAACTGATTTTTTCATGATTTTGAGTTTATGAGTTATTATGATGAATTTTGCAATGGTCTGGGCTCCACGGCGGACAAGCAAGTCATGTGCCCGGAGAGCGATATTTTTTCGGTTCTTCTATAGCCTTCCTATGTTTACACGCACTCCTGCATATACCATAGTTCCCTGCACCGGCCCCCATATCATCGTTGCATCAAAGGCGTCGCTCCACGGGTCGGCGGCATTAATCACCGTCTGCTTCTGACGAAAGCCCGTCAGGTTCTCTCCGCCGATATATACTGAGAAATGGCGGAACCATCGCGTCACCTGTGCAGAGAGTTGTTCGTATGCGTGAAACGATTTAGGGGTTGCCACTGTGGACAGCGTGGCTGGTATGCGCCCACCCCCGTTCAATTGTAATGTCGCGTCAAATTGCCAGAGTCCCAACGGCGTCTTGTAGCTCGCCGTGACCAGTCCCTTATAGCGGCTCGTCAAGGGCTTCTCCATCAGCTTGCCGCCGTAGGTGCACTTCACGTTATTCCATCGCCAGGCGGCGGTTATCTCCAGTCCGCTGACAATGGGATACGACATATCGACCTGAAATGTATTGGAGTATGACCTGCCCTTAAGGTTGGTGATGTGGATTTGCGAGGGGTCGGTATCGTAGTCTATGACGGCCTGGTGCGAGAAGTGGGTATAGTAGTATTCTGCATTGAGTTTAAGTGTCTTGCCAAACAGCGGGATGTACACCGAGCTGCTTATGCCATAGTTCCATGCGCTCTCCTGCTTCAGGTCGTCAATCACGAGGGCACGCCCACTGGCCATAAGATTGTTGTTTTCGGCCAAGGCATGCGGAGTCCGGTATCCTTTCCCCGCGGAGAGACGCATGCTGAATGTTTCATAGGGTTTTATCTTCACATGAAAGCGTGGGGTCACAAAGGTGCCGTAAATACTGCTGTGGTCGGCTCTGATGCCAGCCATGGCCGTGAGCCTGCTGTCCAGATTATACGTGTACTGCATATACACACCGGGCGTTGTCTCCCGACTCTTGTCTCTCGCCTCTTGAACCCCTTGAACTCCTTGAACTCTCGCCTCTTGCCTCAGATAATCGTAATTCAGCGAGAATCCGGCCGAGAGATTGTGCCGCTCGGTGAGATTGGTCTCAAACAGCATCTGGGCATATACATTCTTTTCGTTGACATCATACTCCTTGTGCCCGTATGCTGCATCTGCCAGATGCATCGACGCATTCCCCATCACCGCTATATTGGTGCCGTGCTCCGCATTGAGGATATAGGCATGTTTCATATAGAGCTCATAACGGTCGGTCTCTACCTCGGTCTTATATAGATGGGGCGCTGCCGGTGAGGCATGCCGCTTCTGTCCACCGTCGCGATTCTCTTTGATAATGCTCAGTCCTCCATGAAACAGATATCGGTCACCACGCCATTTCCAACGGTTCTGCAGGTTCCACTGCCTCACATCGGGCTGGTCCATAAAGCCATCATGGTTCACATCGTGGTGACCATAGTCATCCTGAAAATGCGCCAGAACCTCTGTGCTCAGACGGCTGCCCATGTGCATATTAACATCCGCATTTGCCTCCATCCTCCCCATACTGCTGCCGAACACGTTGAGCGTAAGCCCCTGGTCATCGTCAGGCTTAAGGTACTCCACATCTATCTGCCCGGTGATACTCTCGTAGCCGTTCCGCACCGACGATGCACCTTTCGAAACCTGGATGCTGCTCATCCATGGACCGGGCACATAGTCCAGAGCATAGGGAGCCGCTGCACCACGAAAGTTGGGCAGGTTCTCCGTAAGCATCTGCACATACGTCCCACTGAGTCCTAGCAATCTGATTTGCTTCGCACCAGTGGCGGCATCGCTGTAGTTGACATCCACCGATGGATTGGTCGTGAAGCTCTCACCCAGGTTGCAGCAAGCCGCCCTGAACAGCTCCTCACGGCCTATGACCATGCCATTGACCGCCCCGCTCACACGGCGCGTCGCAATATGGCGGGATACTACGGTTACGTCAGCCAGTCGGTGCAGCATTGTGTCGGATGGCAATGAATCTACCACCTGACCGTAGCCCAGCAGCCCCTGTATGACTACAATTATTGTGAGTATGCGTTTCATTATTCAGGTGCAAAGATACAAAAAATCCATGATTCTGACCTAATAAAAAGCCATAGAAGTCCGTATTTGCAAGTTCCGCCAAATCAGTTGACGAATTAATGCTGACGAAAATAAAATCAGGGAAACTCCTTGAGGAATTTCCCTGACTTGCTCTTATGGAATGTGATTCTACTTCACTACAATCTTCTGGGCCTTGCCTACGGCAGGACGTACGATGTAGATTCCCTTGCCGAGGCTCATGTCGGCCTTGTTGCCCTTGAACACGAGCGAGCCGCTGAGGTCGTAAACCTTCACGTTGCCCTCGATGGCAGCTGTTGTCTCTGCGCTGTGGAGACCTGTTGGGTCGGGAACGAAGAACTTCTCTTCCTCACTGTAGAATACCTCGTTGTCCTCTGTCTCCACAAAGGCTACGTAGGTATACTCGAGCTCATACTGCAGGCCGGTGAACTCAGCCCTCATCAACTCGCCGTCCACCAGAATAGTCGTGGCGTAAGCGGGCACCTGTGTGGTCTGGGGATATTTCGGTGACAGGCCACCGGTGTCGAAGGTAATCTTTGGCCATATCTTGAAGCCCTTTTTCAAAGCACTGACAGTGCCGGGGAGAGCGATAGCCTTAAGCAATGCTGTGGTGCCTTGTACTTCCGGAGCAAAGTTTTGGACAGTGGGGTCACTTGCGCTGGCATTTCCTGGGTTGAAGCTCTCCCAGCCACCGTATATGCACTGGCCGTCCTCTGCCTTGTAGTATGCACGTACTTCCCAGTCAATGCCTACCGTCAGATCACTTACTGTACCCTCGATATTGCCGTCGTACAGATAGCCTTTAGTGGTACGTGAAACATCTTCACCTAAGCGACGCCACTCGAAGCCGAGGTCAAGATCGTCAGCGCTGCCAAACAAGTCGGACTCAAACTTTACAACCACCTCGCCAACTTTCACAACATGTATGTTGGGATTGCGAAGGCTGAAGGGCTTGGTGCTGACCTCAATAGGATAGGCCTTCATGCCACCCTCTTCGGTGGTGATATAGTAGTTGTAAGTGTATACCATAGCCGGCACCAGTTTAGTGGCATGGATTTGGTCGATCACCTCAGTGGGGCTGAAGCTGGCGCGTGTCACGGTGGCATCACCGGCATCGTAGGAGACATCAATGGTGATTGTGGTAGGAGTAGTGAAGGTTATTTTGGAAATCTCAATATCCTTTGTCTGGACAGTGAGCTCCTCGGTCCATGTGTAGTCATCGAGAGTGGTGATGACGGTTGCGGTGTAAGTCTCGCCTGGAGCAAGGCCTACGACAGTGACGGTTCCGTCCGCGGCAGTGTACTCTGCACCGTTAATCATTACCTGTGCGTCAGCTACTGCTGCGGTGCCATTGGCGGTGATGGTGGCGGTGGTCTGTGTGGTGGCGGTAACCTCGAAGATGGCGGGCACCTCAACGGTTACCTCGCACTCTGCGGTGAGCTCAGAGCCGTCGGTGGTGGCGGCGGTGATGGTAGCGGTACCGTTCTTAAGCGGGAAGATGTTGCCTTCGCCGTCCACGGTGATTACGCTGGGGTCGCTGCTCTCCCACTCCAATTCCTGGCTTGATACGGAGGGAGTGATGGTGGCGGTGAGAGTAGCCTCCTCGATGGAGGTCAGCGTCACGCTCTCGGGAGCTACGGTGAGGCTCTTAGCCATGGGGGCCTCGCCATTGGTGCCGATCACTACGCCCTCGGTAACGGTAAACGCAGCACTCATGTTAGGGCTGGTGTACACCAAGTCGCCAACGGCAACGGAGATAGCGTCAATCATCTGTACGGCATACTCGCCTTCGCCGAGCTCGCTACCGTCGAAGAACACGGTGATGATAGCGCCTTCGTTTTGCTTGAAGTTGCGATTCTTGCTGTCGGCGATAGAGATGAAGAAAGCATCTGCTCCATGCTCCTCGGTACCAGCGTTCAAGGTAGGAACGTGGCCCCTTGTACATCGGGAGGTTTGCTCATACACATAGTCTTCGTCGTCGTCGTCATAGAGGAATCGGTGAACGTCAACCGGCGCAATGAGACTCGCCTCCAAAGAGGTAATGTCAGTGTTGGGATTCGTCAGGAAGACCGTTACAGGAATCTTGGCCATGTCGTTAGTGCTCTGCACTACGATGCTCACGACGTTGTCGCTACCCGGGATAATCTCCTTGGGGTAAGCGGTGGTCTGAGCGGAAATGTTGCTGGCAAAAATCATTGCGAAAGCTGCCAACAGAAAAGCGTAAAAATGTCTCATCATGATGGTAATATTTAGAAATTAATTATTTTCCGCTGCAAAATTACACATTATTTCGTATAAATCAAATTTTTTTGTAAAAAAAATCTATACCCCTGTAAAATCTTGCACCGCTCTCGTGCATTTTTTGACCGCTCTCGTGCATTTTCAGACCGTTCTCGTGAAATCTTGGAGCGTTCTCGTGAGAATGAGAACGGCTTAAATATTTCTGCGAATGGTCTTTCACGAAACGAGGACAAAGAAGTATCTTCCCCAAAAACTGCAAAACTGCAACAAAACTGCAAAAAAACTGAGGGCAGTGGTGCTCTCAGTCTTTTGGATATTTCTGTTTAGGAAGGATTACTCGCTGGTGCC
>JAGCTG010000027.1 GCA_017963785.1 Bacteroidaceae bacterium
CTGGCGTCGGCGGAACCGGAGATGGTGATGTCGCCGTAGCGCGTGGAGGCGGAGGCGTTTTTGGCTACATGCACAGTAAGGCGTGAGCCAGAGAACGAAGCCGACAGCCATGCGGTGGCATTGTCGGAAACAGAGGCTGAGAGCGTACCGGCGTTCTTGGCTGTGATGTCGTAGAACATCGTACGCTCCGTGTTACTCACCGTACGGTTGTGCGGTGCTTCGATGATGACGTCTTGTGCTTGCATACCCAAAGTGAGCAAGGCCAGCAGAAACATCATCCAAATTCGCTTGGTAAAAATAGGTTGTTTCATTTTTTGGTATTTGGTTCTTAGTTAGTCTAAATCCATCAGGCGCTATTGCCTATAAGAAATGCAAAGATACGACATTTTCTATATATATAAGGTATAAAGGAGGTTTTTTTATGAAAAAGGAGCTAAAATCTTGTGTTTTTGTTGTGGAGTGTGGCAAAAAATGGCAAAAAAACTCCCGCGCAGCAAATGGCCACGCGGGAGCATGTATTATATAGTTGAGATGACTATTTCTTCACGAACTCTACGCGGCGGTTCTTGGCACGGCCTTGTTCGGTAGAGTTGTCGGCCACGGGTTCGTGGGAGCCTTTGCCGACGGCGCGAAGATTAAACTCGTCGCAACCAAGGTCTACAAGGGCTTTCACCACTGCTTCTGCGCGCTTCTGCGAGAGGGGGTCGTTGACAGCATCGCTGCCCTGGTTGTCGGTATGACCCTGCACCTCGAAGCGGGCTGTGGGGTTGGCCTTCATATATTGGGCCACTTTCTGAATTTCCTCCATTGACTCCGGCAGCAGGTCGGCCTTGGCAGTCTGGAAGAGGATATTGTTGGTCACGAATTTGCCGCTCTGCTTGATGGCTTCGTCGATAGCTGCGACCTTTGCATCGATGTCGGTGGCGTTGCGCTCGTAGAGGTCGACGGCGCCCTTGGCAATGACGACGTCCTTAATGTAAGTAGGACGCTTATCCATGCCACCAGACCACAGTGTCAGCCAGCCTGCGCCAGCCTTTGCATTGGGCACATTGATGACGCGCTTGCCATCGACGTAGAACTTGATGGCACGTTTATTGAACGACAGGGCAAAATGGTGCCAGCGGCCATCGTTGATGACGCAAACCTCATGGGCGGTAGCACTGCCCTCCGTATTAGTGTAACCCTCTGCCGTTGGACGGACATAGTCGCAAGTAATCGACTGCCTGTCGTATGCCATGTTATAATGGATGGTAAACAACTCATAATCATGCTTCTCGTTCTCGTTCATGATATCCAGTTCAATGCTGGGTGCACCATTCTTGGGACGGTCGTCAAAGAGCATGTCATACTCCACGGTAAACACATCGCCCAGATAGTTCTTGATGCCTTCCTTTACGAGGGGAGTAATCCATCCGTCGCCATCGACGAGGGCGATACAGGGTTGTCCGTTGACTGTGGCAATCTCAGCATTGCCGCGCACGAGATCCCATTTGCTTGGGAACTCGCCAACTTGCTCGCCGGCCATATTGTCTTCAAACATGATGACGCTGCCGCGCACGAAGTCGCTCTTGACATCGCCCGTCGTGGTGCCGGGATCGGTGTCTCCGGTGGTGGCGTCAACGTCAGCATCGCCAGTGCTTTTGGGGTCCTTGTCGTCACCTTCACCTTTGGGTAGTTTGCCGTCTAGCACGGCATCGGTGCCCTTGTCGATGGCGTTGTCAATCTTTCTCTCTACCTTGCTCTTGACGGCATCTTTGGCTTTGTCTTTAATCTTGCCAAGCCAACCTTGTGCCTGCGCTCCAGTGGTGGCGGCAAAGAGGCCTGCTAGCAGCATAATGATAAGTCTTGTCTTCATAATGATGTTTTTTGACGTTATAAATATGGCGCAAAGATAAGAAAAGTTTTTTTGAAACGAAGAAAATATGGACGAAAAGTAATGTTTTTTGTTTGTAATTTTGTGAAGTGGCAAAAGATTACTACATTTGCACACTAATATATTAAATATGGTGTATGAAACAAAAGCTAACGATAATAGTTGTGCTGATGGTGCTACTGCTGATAGGTGGCGGAGTCAGCGCAGGTGCACAGTCCAATAAGGCTGACCGTATCACGCAGGCTATCAAGGCCGCCAAGCAGGCAGAGAAAGCCTCAAAGAAGGCTGGCAAAGCCAAGAAGGATGCAGAGGAAGTGGCCACTCATGTGCAAGAGTTGGGCATGATGGACACGCGCTATCTTTTTGGAGTGGCGACGAGTTTTGCAGACTCCGTAACCTACGTGACGATGGTGGCTCCGGTGGACAGTATGGTGTATGACCTTAACACCAAAGCTCCGCTGGGACTGGATCTCTACACGCTGAGTTTCCGCAACTTCCTTGAAGCTCAGGGTTTGCGCGGCTATATCTGCTCTACATTCGTGTGTATGACGGAGAAAGAGGCTGAGCGTCGCCTGACGGCAGTATGCAAGCGCGTAAACAAGAAGAAGCGTACGCGTCTGGCTTCGGCTGATGGGTTTATTTACCACCGTATTGCTACGGACTATATCTATACCAATGCTGGTGAGGGAACCTCCGTCTCAGCCCCCTAAGGGGAAGGATTTACTCCATAAATAAATTTGAAGAAGATTGATTTACATATTGCGGATTTTGCGGTGAGGCTGGAGCTCGACGGGGAGCTCATGGCGTTGCCGAGGAATTATAGGCCGTTTGTGGCTGCGTCCGAGGATGAGTCGTGCTGCGAGCCATTGCTGCGCATTACGATGGGCAGCGAGCCCGTGAGTGTGGATGGCTGCGAAAAGTTAAGCTCTTTCGATGACCTCGGTTATCGACAGGATGTGTATAAGTGCAGCGAGGGCGGCTATGTCTTTGAGATATACAACTACGATGGCAAGCTGGCAGCCACGATGGCAAGCAGTGCACGCTTTGAGGAGAACCGCGTATGGCTAGCCCAAGGCGAGGCACTGACCAAGGAATTCGGCTTTAACAATACGCTAATGATAGCTTTTGCTTTCTCTTCCGCTTATCACGGCACATTGATGATGCACTCATCTGTGGTGGCCAAGGATGGCGTGGGATATATGTTTCTCGGTAAGAGTGGAACAGGCAAGAGCACTCATTCATCGCTATGGCTGAAGTATCTTGACGGTTACCACTTGCTTAACGATGACAATCCCGTTCTCCGCGTCAGTGGTAGCGAGGTGACAGTCTATGGCTCGCCGTGGAGCGGTAAGACACCGTGTTATCGCCAAGAGAAGGCGAGGGTAGGAGCGCTGGTGATGCTGGAACAGAAACCTTACAACAAGATAAGCCGCGAGAGCGTGGTGGTAGCTCTGTCATCGTTGCTATGCTCGTGCAGCGTGATGATATGGGACCGCAGTAGTTATGACTGCATCATGCGTACCATTGAGCAGGTTATAACGCTGGTGGGCGTACACCATCTGGAGTGTCTGCCTGACGAGGCTGCAGCACGACTAAGTCACGATACAATAGCTGGTAAGCATTGAACATTGAGCATCGAACAGAAACATATTGACAACGAGCTGCTTATCCCCGAGGTTGGCAAGCTTATCAGCGAGGGCCATACCGTGACAATGACGGTGAGAGGACGTAGCATGAGGCCTTTCATCGAGGACGGCAGAGACAAGGTAATACTTGCCAAGGCTGACAACCTGCGGGTGAACGATGTGGTGCTGGCCAAGACGCTGGAGAAGAGCTACGTGATTCACCGTCTGACAAAAATGGACGACGCTACCGGCGAATGCATACTGCGCGGCGACGGTAATCTGGACTTGGAGCATTGCACCAGAGAGGATATCCTAGCCAAGGTGACAGATATATTGCGCAAGAAAAAGGAGAAACACTATAGCCTTGAAGGACCGACGTGGAAGACCTACTCATGGCTTTGGACAAGGCTCCGTCCTGTGCGCCGCTATCTACTGGCTGTTTATCGTCGCCTGCCGTGGGTGAATAGTTGAAATTTGAACATTAAGAAAATATGAAACTAAAACCTAATTTTGAGCTTCGCACCGTGTGTGGCGAGAATGTCGTGATTCCCACGGGCATAGAGAATGTGAACTTCGACAGTATTATTCATCTCAATGAAACTGGCGCTTTCCTTTGGCGGGAGGCGCAGAAAGGTGACTTCACAGTGGAGAGTCTCACAGCAGCTCTGATGGCCGAGTATGAAGTGGCTGAAGATGTGGCTAACAAGGACACTGCAGCCTTTATTAGCAAACTGCAGGAGCAGAAGTTGACCATAGACAATTAATGGACAATTGAAGATTAAGGATTGTAGATTGTGAAATTGTAAAGATAGATTATGTTAATAGCAGTAGATTTTGACGGTACGATAGTTGAACACAAGTACCCAGCAATAGGCAGGGAGATTCCTTTTGCCACTGAGACCCTCAAGCACCTCATACGTGACGGCCACAGGCTTATTCTTTGGACTATCCGACATGGCCGTACTTTGCAGGAGGCTGTTGACTGGTGCAAGGAGCGGGGCGTGGAGTTTTATGCTATCAATAGTGACTATGCCGAGCAGGACGTGGCTACCGAGGAGCGCAGTCCCAAGGTGAAGTGCGACTTGTATATCGACGACCGCAATGTGGGTGGCCTGCCCGACTGGGGGACCATCTACGATATGATTACCAACAACCTTACTTACGAGACCATCAATCCTGCGCTACAGGGCGATGGCGGTCAGAAGAAGAAAAAGAAAGGATGGCTGTTCTAAAAAGAGGCGACCTTGCCGACAGGTGGCAGTTGGCTGCGAGCCGAAAGTTTGCTGCCAGTTTTGCGCTGGCAATAAAGCTGTGGGTAAAGCATTTCGGTGCATTCCTGCGGCTGATGTGGTTGCCGTGCCTACTGTCAGCAGTTGTTGCCTTGGCGTGGTTGTGGCTACGTCCGTCATCAGTGCTCTGGGGTGTCAGTATGGGATGCATTGTAGCCGACTTTTTTGGAGGGGCGGCTCTGCTCTTCGTGTGGTCGATGATGCGCACAATGCAACTGAAGGCTCTTGATGAAATGGAGATTGGTGCTAAAATAGAGCCGAATGGTTTTGTACGCAATTTCGTGGCGATAGCGGAGCGCACATGGCGTCCTTATCTGCCGTTGCTGGCTGCTTGGCTAGTGACTGTGCTGCTATGGCGCGTGCCCATCTTTTTGGGAGTACACTTTTATGTGCAGTTGACATGCATTGTTGTTGCGATAGTGTTGCCATTCTCTGTCGGCGGCATGGTGCAGTCGTATATGGAGGTTAAGTCAGTGCCTTTACTGAAGCGTATGCATCAGGGATTCCGGCTCAACCGTCGCTATTGGGGTGGCATGGCCGCGCTGTGGGTAATCTCACTGTTGATAATTGCTGTTACAGCAGCAGTGTTGCTCTTTGGCCTAGTCATACTGCAATATGCCTTTGCCAACCGCGATGCAGCGGTGGCTCAGGAAGAAGAGATATTGGTCCCTGCTTTTGTGGAGTGGCTGCAAATAGGTGTGTTTGCTGTGGCGGTATGGCTGCTGAGTTTTGTGCAGAGTGTATGGTCTCTGCCGCAGCAGGTGCATATTAGATCGATAATTCATAAAACCTTAAATAAATAGCATTATGAAACAGACAATTCTTGTTACGGGAGGTACCGGCTTTATCGGTTCCCACACGACAGTCGAGCTTATCAACGCCGGCTACAACGTAGTAATTATCGACAATCTGTCGAACTCTAACGCCGACGTAGTGGACGGCATCGAGAAAATCACCGGTGTGCGCCCTGTATTCGAAAAGGTTGACTGCCTTGACTACCCTGCACTGGAGGGCGTGTTCCAAAAGTATCCCGCCATCAGCGGTATCATCCATTTTGCTGCCAGCAAGGCTGTGGGCGAGTCAGTGGAGAAGCCTCTTCTCTATTATCGCAACAACCTCAACTCGCTCATTAATTTGTTGGAGCTCATGCCGAAGTATGATGTAAAGGGTATCATCTTCTCATCCTCATGCACTGTCTATGGTCAGCCCGATCCCGAGAATCTGCCCGTCACCGAGCAGGCTCCTATCAAGGTTGCAGAATCGCCCTACGGCAACACCAAGCAAATCTGCGAGGAGATAATCCGCGACAATGCCCGTGCCGGAGCGCCCTACAAGGCTATCCTGCTGCGCTACTTCAACCCAATCGGAGCGCATCCTACGGCCATCATTGGTGAGCTGCCCAACGGCGTGCCTGCAAACCTCATTCCTTACCTCACCCAGACAGCTATCGGAATACGTAAGGAACTGAGCGTCTTTGGCGACGACTACAGCACTCCCGATGGCTCGTGTATCCGCGACTTCATCTATGTGGTTGACCTCGCCAAGGCACACGTAGCAGCAATGAAACGTATCCTCGACGGTGGTCAGGAGGAGCCCGTTGATGTATTCAACGTAGGTACCGGCCACGGCGAGTCGGTGCTCGGTCTAATCAAGACTTTCGAGGAGGCTACAGGCGTGAAGCTGCCATACAAGGTCGTTGGACGCCGTGCCGGAGATATCGAGCAAGTATGGGGCAATGTTGACAAGGCCAACAAGGTGCTTGGCTGGAAGGCCGAGGCTACGCTGGCTGAGGCCCTGTCGTCTGCATGGAAATGGCAACAGGAACTCCGCAGGCGCGGAATTATGTAGCATTGAGTATTGGACAATCCCTGTTATGTAATAGAGGAGCGTAAGTTGCGGGAGAACCTGCAGCTTATCAGCGGTATAGCCGAGAGGGCCGGAGTAGAGATAATTCTGGCCCTTAAGGCCTTTGCCAACTGGAAGGTGTTTCCAATTATCCGCGAGTATGTGAGCCACACCACCGCCAGTTCGCCCTATGAGGCACGCCTATCGGCGGAGCATTTCGGTGGGCTGACTCATACCTATTCGCCGGCATACGAGGACACTACTTTTGGCGACATACTGCGCTATTCTGAGCATATAACATTCAACTCCCTCTCGCAACTCCGCCATTTCCTGCCTATGGTGCGCGACTATGAGCGGAGCGCGGAAGGCCACAAGATTTCCGTCGGTCTGCGCATCAACCCACAGTATTCGGAGATAGAGACAGATATCTATAACCCCTGCGCCCCAGGCACCCGCTTTGGCGTGACGGGCGACGAACTGGCCACTTTGACCGAACTGCCCTTCGACGGACTGCATTTCCATTGCCTGTGCGAGAATGATGCAAGCGCGTTGGCGGCAGTGCTGGAGCGCGTGGAGCAGCAATACTCTAATATATTAAATAAGGTGAAGTGGCTCAATATGGGTGGCGGGCACCTTATGACGCGCAAGGGTTATAACCTTGAACTGCTCGTTAACACTATCCGTGGCCTTCATGAGCGTTATCCTCACCTACGGATAATCATGGAGCCAGGCTCCGCATTCCTTTGGGAGACGGGCTACCTGGCTGCACGAGTTGTGGATATCGTGAGCGATAGCGGCATCAAGACAGCCATACTCAATGTTAGTTTCACGTGCCATATGCCTGATTGCCTGGAGATGCCTTATTGGCCTGCCGTGCGAGGAGCTAAGACACTGCAAATAGATGACAGCGACCCTCGAGTAGGAGAGAGCACCGTGTATCGTCTTGGCGGCAACAGCTGCCTTAGCGGCGACTATATGGGGTATTGGCGCTTTGCGCAGCCACTCAAAGTGGGCGACGAAATAATATTCGAGGACATGATACATTATACGACAGTTAAGACAAATATGTTTAACGGCGTTCACCATCCCTCCATAGCCTTGCACATGGTCGATGGCACTCTGCAAATACTCAAGCGCTACACTTACGAAGATTACAAAAACAGGATGGATTAGCACATTTTTCAAAAAAATCCTTGTTTTTATTTGTCGGTAATAAAAAAAGTGCTACTTTTGCACCGCGTTTGGCGAAACGCGTTCTGATTTTACGTATTGAAAAAGATTTTTGCGGAAATAGCTCAGTTGGTAGAGCACAACCTTGCCCCAAAAGATATGAGGGTCGCAACCTTGGCGAGGATGGTATTCCGCTATTGAAATATTGGAAAAGCATTTTGCGGAAATAGCTCAGTTGGTAGAGCACAACCTTGCCCCCAAAAGATATGAGGGTCGCAACCTTGGCGAGGATGGTATTCCGCTATTGAAATATTGGAAAAGCATTTTGCGGAAATAGCTCAGTTGGTAGAGCACAACCTTGCCAAGGTTGGGGTCGCGAGTTC
>JAGCTG010000028.1 GCA_017963785.1 Bacteroidaceae bacterium
CGTCCTCACGGCTGCGACCGGCCATCTCCACCCAGCAGGAGCCAAGCCCCATGTCCTCAGCCTGCAGCATGAGCATGGTGCAAGCCACGCTGGCATCCTCCACCCATGTCTCGCTGGTCTCTTTGTCCACCGTCACGATTATTGCCAGCGGCGCGCCGGCAATGAGCTGTGCACCATTAGCTTTGCTCTCAGACAGGAGTTGCAATTTCTCTTTGTCGTCAACGAGGATAAACTCCCACGCACGGCAGTTCTTGCCAGTAGGGGCCATCAAGGCAGCAGTCATCAGTTGCTTGCGCTGCTCCTCGGTAATGGATTGCTCGGTGAAGGTGCGAATACTACGCCTTCTTTGTGCTAATTCTTTGAAAGTCATATTTGGAATGGTTATAGGTTAGTGGTTATTGGTTATAGATATGATTGCGACGCTCCACGCCCCTACCCTCACCACAGCGGGCTGTTGGGCTGACATCGTCAGAGCATAGCGCTTACCACTCAGCAGGTCGTGAGCCTCGTAAGTGGCGGACTCAATCTGCATGAAGTCCAGGGCATGCTGCGGTATGTTGACTCCCACCTCGCCTTCGCTGTCGCTGAAGTTGCACACCACCATCCAATGGCTGCCGCCGGCAGAGCGCATAAAGGCATAGACACGGTTGGAGTCCATAAGGGGGTTGTCATAGTTCACATACTGGAGGTCGTAGAACTTACCGTCGGTAAATGCTTCCTCAGAGGTGGCCAAACGCAGTATTTTTTTATATTGTGTGTAGAGACTGCGGGCATCGGCGTCGATATGCTTAGAGCAGCACTTGCCTCCAGCCCACCACTGCTGCACTGTGCGCACACGCCAGTAGTCGAAGATGGTGGTGCGACCATCCTCTCCGCTGAAGCCCTCGCGCTCCATGCCTCTCTCGCCAAACTCTTGACCAAAATAGAGCATAAAAGGATTGCTGCCCATCAGAGCCTCCACGGCGAGAGCAGGAATACCCTTGCGACCATCGCCGGCAAAGAAGTCGCTGGCCAGTCGCTGCTCGTCGTGATTCTCCAGGAAGTAGAGCATGTGGCTACGTACGTCGTCCACCTGCTGCCAGCAGCCGGTGATATCGCAAGCACTGCGTTCCATCCTTATCACTGAGCGCAAGCAGTCGTAGAGTCCCACCTTGTCATACAGGTAGTCAAAGTGCCCGCGATAGATAAACTCACGGTAGAGATTCGGATTATACACCTCGCCAATAAACTGCACCTGCGGAAACTCGTCCTTCACCTGGCGCAGTGCCCAGTCCCAGAACTCCACCGGCACCATCTCTGCCATGTCACAGCGGAAAGCGTCTACGCCCTTGGCAGCCCAGAAGCGCAAGATTTGCAGCATCTTATGCCATGTGTCGGGCACAGGGGTGAAGTGTCTCACTCTGCCGGCGCAGTAATCGATGCCGTAGTTGAGCTTGATGGTCTCATACCAGTCGTTGCGGTCGGGCTGCGCACTGAAGCAGTCATTGCCAGTGGCCTTTGCGGGCATCTCGTAGTAAGGCTCCGTCTCTAAGCCCGTCATATCAAAACGGCACGCCAGTCGCTGGCCGGGGATATAGTAAAAGTTGTTTTGCGGACTGAAAGCCTGCTGCGTGTTGTCTTTTTTACCAAGCTCACCGCGATACTGGCGGCTCACGTGGTTGGGCACGAAGTCCATCACCAGCTTCATCTCAGCCTTGTGCACTCGTGCCACCAGTGCCTCAAACTCCGCCATCCGCTTGTTGGGATGCGTAGCGAGGTCAGGGTCAATATTGTAATAGTCTTTGATAGCATAAGGCGAGCCTGCCCGACCTTTGACCATCGCACTATGGTCGCGCTCTATGCCGTAGGCAGAGTAGTCGGTCTGCGTAGAATGCTCCAGCAAGCCAGTCGGCCAGATATGCGTCACGCCCATCGCCTTTATCTTGCGGAGCGCCAACATGGTAAGGTCGTTCATGCGCCCACAGCCGTTCTGCTCCTTGCTGCCGTTGAACACAGGGTTGGTCACCCTGTTGCCAAACAGTCGCGGCAGGAGCTGGTATATTACTATCTTTTGTGTCATGGGTTGTTATTCGTAACGTATAGCCTCGATGGGATCCATAGTGGCAGCCTTCTTGGCGGGGAAGAAACCAAACAGGATACCTATCAGTGTACAAACAGCAAAGCTGAGGAATATGCTCCACAGGGGAATGCTGACAGGCAGGCCGAAATTGGCACACAACACCGTGCCCAACCATCCCAAAAGGATACCTAGCACACCGCCGGTTACGCTTATCATTATACTCTCTATCAGGAACTGACTGCTTATATCGATGCCACGTGCTCCCACTGACATGCGCAGACCAATCTCCTTGGTGCGCTCAGTTACACTCACAAGCATGATATTCATGATGCCGATGCCAGCCACAATGAGTGAGAAGGCGGCGGCAACAACCAGGATGATGGTAATAGAGTCCATGGTGCTGGACATAGTTTCCATTATCTCCTGCTGCGAACGGATAGTGAAATCGTCTTCCTCACCATCTTTTATCTTATGGCGCTGCCGTAGTATATCGGTAAGTTCGTCGATGGCATTGTCGGTGAGTTCCTCTGTAATGGAGGAGCAGTTAATGCCACTGAAGTATGTCTGGGCGAGGATGCGCTTCATGACTGTGGTATAAGGCGCGATGATTACGTTGTCCTGATCCATGCCCCACGAGTTGAAGCCCTTGCTCTTGAGCACACCCACTATGCGGAGCGGTATCGACTTGAAGCGTATTGTCTTGCCAATGGGCTCGCTCACATTGGGCATCAGCTCGTCGATGATGGTCTTGCCGACCACGCACACCTTGGCAGCCTTGCGTATGTCCTCGTCAGAGAAGCTGTCGCCCAGCTCCACATCCCACTGTTTGATGTCGAAATATTCAATGCTCTCGCCATACACAGTGGTAGTAGTGTTATTGGCGCCATATATCACCTGACCGCCAGCACTGACCTCAGGGCTGACATAGGTAACATATTTCTTGTTCTGGACGATGGCGTCGTAGTCCTCTTGCTTGAGAGTCTGCATCGCAGAGGGGTCCTGCCTTACGCCTCCTCGCATGTCTGCACCAGGGCGCACCATGAGCAGGTTGGTGCCCATCTGGCTGATATTCTGGCGTACACTCTCTTTGGAGCCCTGACCTATCGCCATCATTATGATGACTGCAGCCACGCCAATGATGATGCCGAGCATCGACAGAAATGAGCGGAACTTGTTGCTCGCTATCGCCTTGATGGCAACCTTAAGTAGATTTAGATAATTCATTTAGTCATCCTGATTTACTGGTAATGCCGCAAGGGCTTCGGCTGCTGATTGGATATCGGTGTTGATGACATCCTCGCGTATCTTGCCGTCGCGCAGAGTAATATTGCGGCTGGAGTATCTCGCTATCTCCGGATTGTGAGTGACAAAGATGATGGTACGTCCCTCTTTGAATAGTTTCTGGAAAAGCACCAGCATCTCGTACGAGGTGCGGGTGTCGAGGTTACCCGTTGCCTCGTCGGCGAGGATGATGGTGGGGTTGTTCACCAGCGCACGGGCTATCGCCACACGTTGCATCTGACCACCACTCATCTGATTGCTCTTGTGATAGAGGCGGTCACCAAGCCCCACGGCTTTGAGGGCCTCGATGGCAGCCTCCTTTCGCTCGCGAGCAGAGTAGCGGCTGTTGTACATCAGGGGCAGCTCGACGTTCTCTACCGCCGTTGTCTTGGGCAACAGGTTGTAGTTCTGAAAGACAAAGCCAATCTTGCGGTTGCGCAGCAAGGCACGCTCGTTCTTCTTCATCTTGCGCACTGGGATGCCGTCAAGGTAATACTCGCCACTGGTGGGAGTGTCAAGGCATCCAAGCTGGTTGAGCAGCGTACTCTTGCCCGAGCCGGAGGAGCCCATGATGGTCACGAACTCACCCTCATAAATCTTGAAGGTAACTCCGCGCAGTGCGTGTACTGTCTCCTCGCCTACCTTAAAATCGCGGCGGACGTTGTCGAGTTCTATTACTACTTTTTTCTCTTCCATCGTGATGAGATTACTTTGCGGAAGCGGGTTTGCCGTTGCCAGACGCACCGCCGGCTCCGTTGGAGGCTCCGCTGCCAGCAGCTCCAGAACCTTGCTTCTTATCCGAATTGCGATTCCTGAACTTGGGCATGAAGGGATTGCCGTCGCCCTGAGCCTCGTCCTCGCCGTTCATTACAAACTCGCTGATAATCTCCTGACCTTCCTTCAAGCCGCTCACTACCTCGGTAACAGTGCCATTGGTGAGGCCGGTGACGATGGGCAGAGCCTTGAATACCTTGCCGTCCTTCATCCATACCTTCACGGGCACGTCTTTGTTCTCTATCGTCTCATCGTCGGCTAGCAGTGCCTCGTTAGGAGCGAAGCGCAACGCCTTCGAAGGTATGGCGAGCACTCCTTTCTTCTCCGACGTGTAGATAGTCACATTGGCAGTAAGGCCCGGCTTCAGCTTGAGGTCGTCGTTGGGGGCGGAGATGACCACCTGATAGGTCACCACATTGTTCTCCGTGGTAGCCTGCTGTCGCACTTGCGTCACCTGTCCCTCAAACACATCTTCGGGATACGCATCCACGGTAAACTCTACGCGCTGGCTCACCTGCACGGTGCCTATATCGGCCTCATCCACGTCAGCAATCACGCGCATGTCGGTGAGGTCGCGGGCAATCTTAAACAGCGTAGGAGTGTTGAAGCTGGCAGCCACTGTCTGACCTTCTTCCACCTCTTTGCTGAGCACCACGCCGTCGATGGGACTGGTGATAGTAGCGTAGCCGAGGTTGGTGGTAGCCTTCTTCACGTTCTCACCGCTCTGCACCACCATCTGGCGCTGCTGGCTCACGCTCTGCGTTGACTGCACATAGCTCTTGTATGCCTGGTCGAAGGCATCGTCGCTGATGAGCCCCTTGTCGTGCAACGTCTTCTGCCGCTGGTAATTCTCTTTCTGGTAGTTGAGCTCCGACTCCAAGCTGGCTAGGCTTGCCTTGGCGGATGCCAGGTTGGCGCGGGCGCTGTTAAGCTCGCTGGTGAGGTTGCTCTTGTCAAGCTCAGCAATCACCTGACCGGCCTTGACCACACTGTTGTAGTCCACATACAGCTTGCTCACAATACCACTCACCTGCGTACCTACGTCCACCGACGTAACAGGCTCGATTGTGCCGGTGGCAGTCACCGTGGTGCTGATGTCCGTCGTCTCTACCTTGGCCATCACATACTCCACTTTCGGCATACTGTTCTTGCCGCCCAGCATCAGGAGTAGCAGCAACACTACTGCGGCACCGATTATCACATAAGTAATCGTCTTCTTTTTGTTACGTTTCATAATATCTATAATTATCAATTTTCAAGTTTTAAATATCAATTGGCAAGTTACTATAGAGCCTCAGCATCTGCATGTTGTAGATAGTGAGATACTTGCTCTGCAACACATCCTGCTGCGCATTGAGCAAATTCGTGCGGGCATTGAATGTCTCCACTATGTTCATCGTACCGATCTGTGCCTTCTCGTAAATAGCATTGTAGTTCTCCTTATTATATTTCAGGCGTGCGAGACCCGACTGGAACTTCTGCTGGTTGTTAACGGCCTGAAGACGGTAATTGGCAATAGAATAGTAGAGTTCGCTTTCCACGTCTTCCTTGTCCAGCTTGGCGATAGTGCGGCTGATGTCTGCCTTCTGCACATTTGACTTAGTACGACGGTTGTCGAGGATTGGCACACTCACATTGACACCCACGGATGCATCAAAGTTGCGCTTCATCTGAGTAAAGTAATCGTTATGAGTGGCACTAGTGTAATTAGAACCCACACCCGCAGTGAGGTCCACGGTGGGATGATAGCCAGCCTTGGCAATGGAGTAGCTTAGCTCTGATTTCTTGATGGCAAGTTCTGCATCCCTTATCTCGGGCCTTGTAGTGAGCGCCTGCTGATAGACATCGTCGGTGGAGGGAATGGCCGCCAGGGCCTGTTGATCACTAATGGTGAGAGGCACGATGTCAAAGGGCACATCATCGGGCAGATTGATGAGATCCATCATCTGCAACTTGTACAGCTCTATCTGCGTCTGAGTGTTGACTATGTCATACTCGCCGTTGGCCACCTGCGTCTGAAGCTCCAAAAGCTCATACTTAGCTATCTGACCCTGCTTGAGCAGTTCCTCACCACGATTGTAAAGGGTGCGATCCTGCTCCAACAGCTCGCGGTTCACCTTGAGTGCCTCCTCTGTGTAGAGTATCTGCACATAAAGCTGGGTGGCCTGCTCCTTGATCTTATTGAGAAATATGTCGTTCTGCAGCTCACTCTGCTCGGAAGCAAGTTTAGCCAGACGTATGTTGTTGGCCGTCTGATTGCCGTTCCACACAGTCCAATTGGCGTTCACGCCGTAGCTGCCGTTGTAGTTCACCTTGTCAATATCGACACCATTACTCGCCTTGAGAAACGGCGTGTATAAGACGCGATGGCTTGTGCTGGCCGACAGTGAAGGCAGCCACTCTGCCTTATTCTGCAGCACCTCAACCTTTGCCTGCTCTGCCAGAGCCTTGGCGCGCCATATCTCGATGCTGTGCTGCTCAGCATAGTCAATACATTCCTTGAGCGTCCACTGGTGCCCACCCATCTGCGCACCATCCGTCTGCACACCATCAGTCTGCGCACCAGCCGTCTGCACACCATCAGTCTGCGCATACACTGTCGACATACCAACCAGTGCAACCACACTTAATAACAATTTCCTTACATCATACATATTTTATCTGCTTTTTTCTTTTATTTAACGAGCAAAAATACAACTTTTTTTCCGAAAAGAAGGCCATCTTCAACATTTTTAATACAAATCATAGCTCTTTTCGCATAATATTACCCCACTCTCGCACATACAAGTCACACTCTCGCACAAACAAGTCACACTTTCGCACAAATTATTCCAGCTCTAGTCAAATCTTAGCTCGCCCTTACCGAATTTAAACGCGCTCTCGCATAATTTTAGCGCGACCTTGTAAAATTATTCTCTTGGGAATAGAATATTATGCTCACGGGAATAAAATATTATTCTCATGGCAATAATAAATTATTCTCCCGAGAATATTTGTTTAAGATTGGATTTATTTGTAACTTTGCCGCGCTTAAATTCCGCGAAATCTGAGTAAGATTTGATAGAGTCGGCGTAATATTTCACGAAGTCTGTTCAAGATTTAACGGAGTGGCTCTAAAGATGTATGATGTGTGATGTATGATGTGTGATGTATGACATATAATATATAAACTTTTGAAATTATGGCAGTTGATTGTGTTATTAGAAAGACGACTGGCGCCCTCAAGGATAAAGACGCGTATTATGTCGATCCGTTGACTTACAGTTTGATTGACGGCGATGCTCTTTTGGGCTATGTGGAGAAGAATTTTCGTGTTCCGAGCGGCCAAGTGCTCGATGCGGTGTATTCTGTGGTGGAGCAGATGGTATGTTTCCTGCAGATCGGCCACAGGGTGGAGGTGCCAGGGCTTGGTTTCTTTTCGGTTAAGATGAAGGCAGAAGTGGAACGTGACGGTGAGGGCGTACTGCAAATCAAGGATGCGCGATATGCAGGCATTCAATTCACGCCGGACAAGAAGTTTGCCCGACGACTTATGGACACGAAGTTTACACTGGTTTCCCACAATGCGCCCTTAAACTATAATCATCTCACCGATGAACAGGCCTTGGCGATTGCCCGCGAATTAAGTAGAGGCGGTGCTTCTTTCAGTTTGCATCAATTCTATATGAAGGCGGAAAAAATTTCACATACCACTGCTCTCAGGCTATTGAAGAGGCTGGCTAAGGAGGGCAAGCTTGAATATATTGGCGCCCGTTACCATCCCAGGTACCGTTTACCGAAAGAGTGAGAAGTGTATATATAAGGATTCTTTTTTCCTTATTCTTTCATACGTCAAAAGTTTTTTCGTAACTTTGCATCGCTTTTTTCAAACTTCATCATTTTATATGCGATTAGCTGTATCAAATATCACATTGTACATCTTGCTTGTTGCATCCCTTACCGCATGCGCACGCACTCCCTCCCCGCAAGCGGGACTACCCCTTAAGGGAGAGAATTCGCTAATTGAGGATAGTGTCACAACGCTCACGCTGCTGTTTGCCGGCGACATGATGCAGCACGCCGGACAGATTAAGGCTGCGCAGTGTGCCGACGGCACCCACGACTACAGCGAGTGCTTCACATATGTGAAAGACCAGATATCCGCCGCTGACATCGCCATCGCAAACCTCGAGGTCACGCTCGGCGGCAAGCCCTACACGGGCTACCCGATGTTCTGCGCTCCCGACGAGTTTGCCATCGCCATAAAGGACGCAGGGTTTGATATCCTGACAACCTCCAACAACCATTGCTGCGATACAGGGCGTCGTGGTCTCGGTCGCACACTCCGCGTGCTCGACTCACTGGGCATACCCTCACTGGGCACCTACCGCGACACAAAGGACCGCGCCCAGCGCTACCCGTTGCTCGTGGAAAAGAATGGTTTCCGCATCGCCCTGCTTGCATGCACCTACGGCACAAACGGCCTGCCGGTGCCTGAGCCTTATATCGTAAACCTTATTGACACGACACAGATAAAGCAGGACATTGCCCGCGCCAAGTCGATGCGCCCCGACGCTATCATAGCCATTATCCACTGGGGCACAGAGTATGTGCTGACACCTGTGAACTCGCAGCGCAGACAGGCTGACTGGCTGCTGGCGCATGGCGTGGACCACGTGATAGGCGGTCACCCGCACGTAGTAGAGCCAATAGAGTTCAGAGACTCCACCAATCTCGTGGTGTGGAGTCTGGGCAATTATATCAGCAACATGACGAAAGACACGACGTACGGAGGGCTGATGGTGACCATGAATTTGTCAAGAGTCAAGAGTCAAGAGTCAAAAGTCGAGGTGGAGCCAAGCTACTCGCTGGTGTGGACAAGCAGGCCTAACGTGAGTGGGCACAAGACACACCGCGTGTATCCTATCGACATTGCCGACTCGCTGCTGAATGGGCGGGAGCGGATGATGCGCGACTTCTTCGCAAAAACTGCACGCAACTTGTTCGACAAGTTCAACAAGAACGTTTCTATTAAGCCATAGAAAGAAAGTTTGCTTTATGTTATGGCGGGGAAACGTGATTGCGAAGAAATCAACATTGTTGAGATGTAAAATGAGAAATGTAATATAAATAATATGTCAAAATATCTAATTGAGGACACGCGCAAGGTGACAACTTTGCGACTTAAGGAAATGAAGGAGCAGGGCAAGAAAATTGCTATGCTGACTTCGTATGACTACACGATGGCTAAGTTGGTTGACGAGGCCGGTGTGGATGTGATTCTTGTGGGCGACTCCGCCAGCAATGTGATTGCAGGCAACACCACTACCCTACCTATTACGCTGGACCAGATGATTTACCATGCCACGGCAGTGACAAGGGCCACGAAGCGCGCCCTGGTAGTGTGCGACATGCCGTTTGGCTCCTACCAAGTGAACCCTACCGAGGCGGCTATGAACGCCATCCGTATTATGAAGGAGACAGGCTGCGACTGCCTCAAGTTGGAAGGCGGCGAGGAAATCATTGACATGGTGAAGAAGATTCTTGACGTGGGTATCCCCATCATGGGTCACCTGGGTCTGAGGCCGCAGAGCATCAACAAATACGGCACATTCGCCGTACGTGCCCAAGACGAGGATGAGGCCAACAAGCTCATCCGCGACGCCCATCTGCTGGAAGATGCCGGATGCTGCGCCATAGTGATTGAGAAGGTGCCCGCAAAGTTGGCTACACAAGTTGCTAGCGAGCTGAGCATCCCCGTCATCGGCATCGGTGCGGGGCACGGCGTCGACGGGCAGGTGCTGGTGCTCCAAGACATGCTGGGCATGGACCGCGGTTTCTCACCCAAATTCCTGCGCCGCTACGCCGACCTGAGCAACGTGATTACCGGGGCCGTGGGGCAATACGTCACCGACGTCAAAAATGTCACCTTCCCCAACGACTCGGAAGAATATTAAAATTATTGCTGTCCGATAAAAGTTATGCGCCCCCGTCAAAACGGGGGCGCATAGTAACAACTCTTTTGTGCAGAGATGACTGGTATGCTGCTGTCATTTGCCCAACCAATCGAGCGCGGCTTGGAGTGCATTGTCGATTGGTGAGTTGAAGTGGCTCTCCCACGTCTCTTCCACGGATATGGTAGGCTGTATGCCGATGCCTACGAACTCTGTGCCGTCAGCCCCCACATCATGCTTTGAACAAATGTTTGCGTTGGAGGAATTGGGTATCAGTTCCACTCGCACTCCGTTGCCGGTGCTACCGCCAGTAGGCTGGCCGATAATCGGGCCGCGCTTCATCCATACCATACTTGAAGTGAAGTCCTCGGCGCAGGAGAATGTACCGCGGTTGATGAGCGTGACAATGGGCTTGGTGTAGTGCGGCTTGCCCTTGGCGGGATGGATATATTCTCCTTCGCCTTTGTAATTGTCAACTTTCATTCCCCACGAGGCGAAGGCGGGACGGTATTGCGGAGTGTCCCATTCGCCTTTGCGTATGCTGTCGTTGGAGAGGTGGCTCAGTATGTAGTCGCCGTTGCCGGAGTTGCCGCCACCATTGTCGCGCAGGTCGATAATGAGTGCCTTGGTCTTGAGTATTTCGGTAAATATGTTGTCAAACTGCTCGCGTATATCGCTGTTGTTGAAACTGCCTATTTGCAGGTAGCCGATATTGCCATCAAGCACCTTGAACGCGAGATCTGGCTTTTGGGGATAGGACTGCCACTTGTAGGAGCCGTAGTTGTGGAATGTCAACTCTTGCGCAGAGCCATCGGCGTTTTTCAGGTTAAGAGTTATCTGGGCAGCGTCTTTTTTGGCGGTCAGCATATCGCGGTCAAAGACTTCGTGCTCGGTCCACTGAGGCGTGGAGGAAGATATAAGCGGAAAGAACCTTTGCTTTGCGTAGGCCACGGCATCCACTCCGTCAATCCCACTTATCTCCATACCCCGCTTTAGGCCCATCTCAGCGAGCTGGTCGTTATATACTCCGTCAATATATACTTTGCCGCCGATGAGGCGCGTGCAGATGGGCAGTGTGGTGCCAGGGTCGAATGGCCACATGTAGGTGTGGCCGTCTTTGACCTGTGCTATCATCTTTTGCAGTAGGAAGTTTGCCTCGTCGTTATCGGCAGCCTGCTGTATTTGCGGAATCATGGCCACATAGAGACTGTCCCAGTTGACGGAGACTTTATCGTAGTAAACAAAGTTGCGCTTGACCTCAGCCCAGAGTTGGCTTAGGCCGAACAGACGCAGCGTGGCGGGGGTAGCATTACCGAAGATATCATCTTTATCTGTAAACGGATTATTATAGTAGCTGCTTATTGGCCAATTGTAAGGTACACAGATCTGATCTTCCGTGGTGGCGCACAAGAAGAAAAGCGTGTCTCTTTCGAGGCGATAGCCATAAAACGTGCGTGTGCCCTCCTCATATGTGGTTGCAGCTTCTTTTTGACGAAGGTTTACATGGGGAAGTTTCCCGTAGTAATACTCAAAGATACTGCGGATGCCATTTATAAAGGTCTCGTCGGTGCATGGAAAGGCCACGCGTATGCCCTTTGTCCAACCTTTTCCACTGCCGCGTTGCCATTCAAATCCAGGGCACCCTTTACCCCAACCGCCAGTATATTGTACTTTTGTGTGCAGAGCATCCGGCCTGTTGCTGAGTGCCTCGTAGAGACTGTCTAGCCTGCTTACATCAACATGTTCCTTAATACCATTGTTAAAGAAATCTATGTGCTCCCAGTCGCCTGGCACACAAGGCTCGTCGCCTTCGGTGGCCACAAGCACATAGATGGCACCTTTCTTGTCGCGCGAGGCCATGAAAATCTCTTTGCCGTCTTCGTTGTGGAGGATAAGCCTGTCGTTGTAGGCAATCAGTTCAGCACTCGTCTTGCCATTGGCACAGGCGTGGAATGCGGTTCTTATGTTCTCGAAATCGGCTGTTGAGGTATTGCGTACAGTGTAGCGTGTACCCTTGGTCCATCCGCTGCCATCGCCGCGCTGGAAGACAAAGAAGCCTTTCCATCCAGTGTACATCACGCTGGTGGCCGAAGCACTGCCATTGTTATCTGTCAACTGAGCGATGCATTGTTTGACAGCAGAGAAGTCGGGCTGCGCTGATTTGCTCACATACCGCTCTATCTTCGACACTTTGATATTTATTATGCTGCCATAATCGAACATCAGAAATCCGTTGTTGGTGAATAAGGAGTGCGAGTTGATGCCTGTCTGTGCCTTTTGCGACAAACCATAGACAATTGTGCAGCTCACCGAGTCGCCGTCAGTGTAGAGAATGCCTTTTTCGTTTTTTGTCTCATGCTGCTTCCACTCGCTTTGATAGAGTTTCATCAGTTGCTGTTGCTCGGCGGCAGTTAGTTGTGAGCGACTGATTTGCAAGTCATACCTTGTTTCTTTGCGTATGCGTCCGTTGCTGATGGGGGTGAGCCTTGTTTCGTAACGCTGGCTTGCGTCAGGGTATCGCAACGACAGTTTCTTCACATAATCCATCATTGCGTCTTGTGCCATCGACGACATGGCGACGAGCAGGGACATGATTAACACGCATTGCTTACATATTTTCATTGTCATAATCATTTAAAAGGTTAGCACGAAATTCCTGGCTGCCTGTCTCTATGTCCGCGAAACGTGCCGCCAGTTCTTCACACGCTTCGTAGTCTGCGTCTATGGGTGTTTCTTCTTTCGTCCATTCTTCTGCAGCAGACGGACTTTGCGAGGATTCATCGTAGGCGCGACGTATTGTCGTTTTATTGCTATGTGTCTTCTTGTTTTGAGTTACGTTTTCATGTGGCTTTTGCGAAGGGGTAATGTTTTTGTCAACAGTTTCTGTAGTAGGGATGTCCGGTGCAATTGCCAGATGTTCATTATTTGGTTTTGTGACAAAGACCGTCGCAATTATGAGTGCTATGGCTGCAGCGGCAGACATTCCCCACACGGCAACCGTCTTGTAAGGCTTTGGCTTGGTGTCTGTGGATAGCCACTGAGCAGGAATAATGACACCGGTCTCTTTAGTGCTATCTTCAAGCATGACTTTGATGGCGGCATACTCCTTAGTCAGTTCCTCCTTTTCTATAAGTTCCAGCAGCAGCCTTTCCTCTTTGTTGTCTGTCAGTCCGTCCAGATACTTATTGGCTAATGTTATTATCTGCTTGTCCATGGCTTATTGATTGTTGATTATATAATTGAATACTTTGCGTCTTGCGGCGGAAACCACAGAGCTGACGGAACGCGGATTGCTGTTCGTGAGAGCGGCGATTTGCCCTATCTCCATGCCCGCCTGCTGACGCATGACGAATAGTCTGCGTTCTGCTTGGGAAAGCGATGCGACGGCCTTGCGCAACAACTCATTGTCCTGTTTCTCTTCCAACCATTGCAAGGCATTGCCACCAGTGTCAGCGTCACATTGCTCGAACGGGACGGTCAGCGGCGAGACTTTTCTCAGTTTAGATACGCAGTGGTTGCGCATCATGGTAGTCAGCAGACCGTTGATATTTTTCCCATGCCTGAGCGAAGACCGACACAACCATAGTCGCAGCAACACTTCTTGTGCGGCATCTTCTGCGTCTTCCTTGTTCTTGAGGAAATGCAGCGCGAGGGCAACAAGCCGTTGTCTGTTTTTGCCGACTGTTATTTCAAAATCTTTGTCGCTCATCATTTATAATAACGCAAGGAAAAGACAAATGTCAAAGGTCCGAAATGGAATTTAACAAAAATTAACTACTAAAATAAGAATACTACAATAAAGTCA
>JAGCTG010000029.1 GCA_017963785.1 Bacteroidaceae bacterium
TGTTTTTTTCATTGGTGTTTTTGCTTTGGAAAATTAGTAATGATGTCTGTAAGTTAACTAATAATTATTCCAAAGCAGGGTGGGGCGCGTGTGCATAGGTTGCTGCTTGCTTGACGGCATAGAGGCTGCGGCAGTAAGCGGGCGGTAATGCGTTTGTGGACTGTAGGCAAGGCTAATGTAATAGCTGGAGCTACAGTATAGTTAAGAGAGACAAACTTGCAAAGCAGACATTCGTGTATGCCGACATTGTCAGTTGACATGTGGAAGTGGTGCACTTGGTGAGTGCATTCCATGCAGCCGTCGTCATATGTGGGCGTGGCTTCGTGGTGATGCACCACGGCAAGCGTCATTGTCGCAATGTATATCGACAACAGCACCCATGCTTTGACAATTCTGCTTTTCGGTTCTCTCATTATTGTGTTTTGCTATAAAGCTCTGCCAATATTCCGTTTCTCACCCCTATGGCGGGCACGAGTATAGTGTCTGCCTCTATGCCATGTGCTATGCGCAGGAAGATGGAGGACGCAGGGGTAAGGATATCGGCGCGTTCCTCCGGCAGTCGGTAGTTGCTGACTATCTCGCTGACGGTCTTGGTCTGGAGGTCGGCATATATTTGCTCAAAGTCAGAGACTGATATATTTGAAATTTGAGATTTGAAATTTGGAAGTTGAGATTTTGCTCTTGACTCTTGTTTTTTTACCTTAGCCATGTATTTGCTCATAAACTTGACGCAGCCTCCTACGCCGATATAGTTGATGGGAGCGTAGTGGTGGTGTATCTCTGCCACCTTGTTGTCGAGAGCTTGCTCCTCGGCGGGGTCTTGGGTGTTGCAGCGGTAGCGCATCGACCCCACCTTAAACGAATGGCTGTAGATCAATTGCCCCTGGTGCAGCAGGCTCAGCTCTGTGCTGCCTCCGCCTACGTCGGCAAAGAGGAAAAAGTCGTCTTTCTGCTCCTCGGTAGGGATGAAGCTGAGGCGAGTGAGGTAGGCCTCCTCTTCGCCGCTTATTATCTCCACATGCAAGCCACTCACTTCGCTGACAGCATCGATAACTGCCTGGCCGTTCTTTGCGTCGCGGTAGGCCGAGGTAGCTACGGCGCGGTAGGTCTCCACTCCATAGTGGTCCATTATCTTGGCGAAGTGTTGCAGCGCCAGTGCCAGCTTGATTTTGGTTGGCGGCAGTATGTGGCCGTGGGCAAACACATCCATGCCGCTCTTCAGCGGCACGCGCTCGTAGTATTCGTCGCTGTGTACCTCGTCGGTGGAGGTCATCAGTGCGCCGTAGTCTGTTTGCTTGATGCAGAGTCGAAGGGCGTTGGAGCCTATGTCAATTGCTGCTATCTTCATACTCAATCTTGATTCCTACGTCGGTGATGCCTTTCAGCTGGGTGCGCCGCATGATGTGGCTCAGTGTAATCTCACCGTTCTGCCCCTTGTGGAGGCGGATCGCTTTGCCCAGCGGCGCTACAAAGTCGTAATGGTCAACTCCCGTTGCCAGCAGTATGCCCTGCTCGTTGGTAAGCTGCACTATCACTGTGTCTCTGCTGCAGAGCATAGGGTCATGCAGCTGTTGCTCCACCACGACATATATCTTTTGAAACTCTAGCTCATTCGTTGTGCGTAGCCTCACGCTCAGTCTGTAGTCGCCCGTCCTTCTCACTGTGTCGAGGGCGAACGTCTTCGTGTCGGCTGAGTTCCATTTGCTGTCGTCAATATGCATGTAGGCATCCATCAGTATGCCATTGTCGATGGTGCATGCTGTCAGCAGCAGTCCTATGCAATATATAAGGTGGAATTTCTTCAAGGGTTAGCGTTGAGTGGTTAGCGTCTGTTTCTCCTGCGTCGTTTGCTTTTATCGAAGCGTGTGAGACTGTCTTGCTCGGCGAGGTCCACCACGATGGGCTTCTCATCTCCAATCTGCACTCCTGTCAGCGAAGCGGGTCTCTCGCCACGGCGATTCATCTCAATCACTTCGGCAGCCTGCTCTGCGGTTAGTGTCACCACGTTGGCTGCAAGGTGGCGGTCGGTGGAATAGCTCACCAGGCCTGCCAGGATGTCGGCCTTGAAGAAATAGTATATTGCATCCTCTGTTTCCAGTTGCGTATGGCGTGGTGGCAGTTTCTGCGCAGCCTCGGAGTATGTGGCCACCTCATAGTTGAGGCAGCATTTCAGTTTGGCGCACTGGCCTGCCAGCTTCTGCGGGTTGAGCGACACATCTTGGCATCGGGCAGCTCCTGTGCTTACTGTGCTGAAATTCTTCATCCATGTGGCGCAGCACATCTCTCTGCCGCACGGGCCGAAGCCGCCAATCAGGCCAGCCTCCTGCCTTGCACCTATCTGGCGCATCTCCACGCGGATGCTAAACTCCTGTGCCAGCACCTTGATGAGCTCGCGGAAGTCTACGCGCTGGTCGGCGATGTAGTAGAAGATAGCCTTGTTACCGTCGCCTTGATACTCTACGTCGCCAATCTTCATGTCGAGACCCAAGTCTTTGGCGATAGCGCGTGACTTAATCATTGTCTGCTGCTCGCGGGCCTTTGCCTCGTTGAATTTCTCTATGTCCACCTCGCGTGCCAAGCGGTAGATACGCTTGGTGCCAGCATCAGCTTTGAGGCGCTGTTTCGACATCTGCAGCGGCACAAGCGGTCCCGTCAGACTCACCGTGCCGATGTCGTGGCCGGGTGTGCCCTCCACGGCTACCACATCGCCTTTCTGCAGCGGCAGGTGGTTGCAGTTGAGGTAATAATCCTTGTGGGTGTTTTTGAACTGCACCTCCACAAGGTCAGTCATTTGGTCGGCTCCAGGCACGTCGGCTAGGTAGTCGTAGGTATTCAGTTGCTTGTCGTGTCGACAGCATCCTTTGGCGCTCAGGCCGCGGCCGCCGCCGCTAATAAATTTATCCACCATGTTATTTTATTTTCTTAATAATATAATCGTTTGAAGGGCAAGATTAAAGAATACTGTTCTGCCATACACATTGCTTGCCACGTCGCGCAGGGCGTGGGCGAACTCTTCAGTAAAAGGTTTTATGTTGCGCTCGTTGATGAAGCGCGAGAATTTGTAGGCGAAGTCCGCCTCGGGGGGAGTCATGAAGTTGAGCTCCGAGCGTCCGAAGTTGTAGATGAAATTTTCTCTCAGCAGATGGAGCATATAGGCGAGATATTCCTTCTGTTGCTCGCGCCCCAGACTGGCCATGGCTTCGCTCCAGCGCATCAGCCCGTTGAGGTCGCGCATGTACGCCAGTCGCATCAACTGCATGAAACAGTTGAGTTTCGCCTTCGAGTCGTCGGAGTCGCATATCTGCTTCAGTGCTTTCAGCCAACTGCCTCCCGCTACTCGCGCCACACCCATCGCCGTGTCGTTGTCAAGGCCGCGTCTCTCCATCAGAGCCTGGCAGAGGTCGTTGGTGCTTAGCGGCGGCACATCTACGCGCTGTGTGCGGCTAACAATGGTGTCGAGTAGCAGCTCGGGATGCTCCGAACAGAGGATGAAGAGAGTCTTGGGCGACGGCTCCTCTAGCGTCTTAAGCAGGGTGTTGGCGGCGGCGCTGTTCATTCGTTCGGGCAGCCAGATAATCATCACCTTCCATCCGCCCTCGTATGCACTCAAGCTCAGTTTGCGGATGATATTGTCTGCCTCGTCGTCGGGGATGATGGCCTGCTTGTTTTCTGTGCCAATCGTGCGGAGCCAGTCGTTGAGATCGAAATATTTCTCGCTTGTCAGTTGCGTGAGCCACTCCTTGAGGTAGGTGTCGCTGGTGGTTGTGCCGCTGCTTTTCTTTATCACTGGGAATGAGAAGTGCAGGTCGGGGTGGATGAGCTTGTCAGTCTTGATGCACTCCGGGCACTGTCCGCAACTGTCATTGTCATCTTTCTGGCTGCACATCACGTAGCTTGCCAGCGCCAGCGCCAGCGCCAGTGTGCCGTAGCCGGTGTCACCCGTCAGCAGCAGCGCATGAGGCAGACGTCCTGCCCTCACCTGAGCCAGCAGCACATCTTTTACCTCTTGTTGCCCTATGACATCTGCGAATCGCATAAATCTTAATGTTCAATACTTAATGTTCAATGCTCAATGTTTAGAAAATTGCCTTCGCAATCTTTTGCAGGCTCTGCACGTTGCCGGTCATATAGAAGTGGATGCTCGGCACGCCGGCGGCAATCAGTTCCTTGCACTGCGCCACGCACCATTCTACGCCCAACTCCTTCACCGCGTCGTCGTCCTTGCAGCGCATCACCTCGGCGGTCAACTCCTCCGGCAGGTCGCAGTGGAACAGGCGCGGCAGCACCGTGAGCTGCTTCTTGCTCACCAGCGGTTTGATGCCCGGTATGATGGGCACCGTCACTCCGTCGTTGCGCATCTTGCTGACGAAGTCGAAGTATTTGGTGTTGTCGAAAAACATCTGCGTCACGCCATACTCGGCGCCCAGCTCAATCTTGCGCTTAAACCACGCCGCGTCGCTCGCCATGTTGGGTGCCTCCTCGTGTTTCTCAGGGTAGCACGCCACGCCGTAGCTGAACAGCGGGCCGCGCTCCTTCATCTCCGAGCCGTCCATGAACAGGCCGTTGTTGAAGTCGTTCACCTGCTTCTGCAGCTCCGTGGTGTGACTGTAGCCGTCCTTGGTCGGGCGAAACTCCTTGTCCTCCGGTGCTTTGTCGCCGCGCAGCAGCAGCAGGTTAGTGATGCCCAGATACTGCAGGTCGATGAGCACGTACTCCGTCTCCTCGCGGGTAAAGCCGCTACACAGGATATGTGGCACTATGGGCACGCCGAACTCTTGCTGCAGGGCGGCGGCGACGGCTACCGAGCCTGGGCGGCGCCTCAGCGGGGTGCGCTGTAGCAGACCATTGCCGAGGTCTTTGGTCACCATCTCGCTGCGGTGAGTAGTGATGTTGATATATTTGGGGCCAAACACCATCAGACTGCTGATATCGTCCTGCAGTTTGCGGATGCCCGCGCCTTTCAGAGGGGGCAGCACCTCAAAGGAGAATGCCGTGCCTTGGTCCTGACTTATAAGTTCGGTGATACGCATACTTTGACTCATTTTGCAAAATTACACAAAAATATTGACACCCCCTGTCTTTCCGTACTTTTTTCTGCACAATCACTCTGTTTTGCGTAGCCAAATCTATGCAAATTAGGGCGAAAATATGTTTCTAAGGGTGAAAAGAATAAAAAAACGACTTGGAATAACGCTTTATTTGCAGCGAATGATTATTTTTGCACACTAATAAAACCTCAAACATCAAATCTCAAATCTTATGAAGCTTTCCTCTTTACTATTCGCGCTGCTGCTCATGGCACTTGGCGCCAAGGCACAATACACATCGCTGACGGTCAAGGAGACATCGGGCACTTGGACTAGCTACGGGCTCGACAAGCTAAAGATTACGTTCTCCAACGACCAGATGACGCTGTCCAACGCGCAGCAGACGGTGGTGTATCCGCTCAGCGAGCTTAACAGTATGCTGTTCACCGACCTTCCGTCAGCCATCGAGCGTATGGGGCGCACCTACACAGTGGTGTCGCTGCAGGGTGCCAAGGTGCAGTTGTCGGTGCCTTCAGGCACTCTGGCGCGTGTGTTTGACATGCAGGGCAAACTGTGCGCCACGGCCCGCATAGGGCAGGAGGGCACGCCGGTGTATATCGGCGACCTGCAGCCGGGCATCTTCATACTCCGTGCCGGCAATGAGAAGCATAAAATTTTGGTGAAGTAATAAAATGTCCACTTCCATGAAAAAGATATTCTTCCTCCTATTCATACTCTTAATGGCCAATGGCCAATGGTCAATGGTCAACGGCCAGACCTTCGCCATCACCACTGACAATGTCACCCTCCTTGCCACCCCCGACGAGGTGGGCGAGATGATGTTCAGTGGCGGCAACCTCAGCATCGGCGACACGGTGATCGACGTTACCACCATCAGTAGTATGACCTACAGCGCCGCCAACTTCGACCCCCTGCTGGTGGATGTGCAGTACAGTGCGCAGGGCGGCAATGTGACTATGCCGCTAAGTCTGGCCGACTCGATATGGGTAGAGCGCGACGGCGCCTACGTTACCATTACTTCTGCAAAGAAGGGCGGTGCCGAGGTGGTATATACGCTGAGTGGCACTACTGCTGACGGCGGTTTCAATCAGGTGGGCGAGTATAAATGCAAGGTGCGCCTCAATGGGGTGAACATCACCTCGCAGCGCGGCGCGGCGGTGCACATCAAGAACGGCAAGCGCATTGACATCGACGTGGCAAACGGCACGGTGAACACTTTTGTGGACCATGCCGACACGCTCCACGATGCGTGCTTCCACGTGAAGGGCCACCCCGAGTTTTTCGGCATGGGCACTATCAACATCACGGGTAAGGGGCGCCACGCCTACAAGAGCGGAGAATATACGGAGCTTAAGGACAGTCTGGGCACTATCAATATCCTGGCGGCACCCGCCGACGGCATGCACGTGGGCCAGTACTTCAAGATGAAGGGCGGCACGGTGAACGTGCGCAACGGCGTGAAGGGTGACGGCATTCAGGTGGAGTGCAACAGTGACTCGACAAAGGAATATAATGGCCAACTGTTTCTGCGCAACGGCTCGGTGAACATCGAGATCAGCGGCGACAGTTGCGAGGGCCTTAAGTGCGATTCGCTGCTGACTATCAGCGGCGGCACTCACAACGTGGCATGCGGCGGCCTGTTCTCAAAGTGCCTCAAGGCAGGCACCTACATGGTGATGTATGAGAAGAAGTCCACGCCTGTGGTGACGCTGACTAACACGGGCGGCTACGTGACGTATATGGAGGGGAAGACGGAGAAACACAAGAAGAGCGTGTGCCTGAAGGTGGAGCAGGATTTCTTCTTCCACAAGGGCACGCTCAAGCTCACTGCTGACGAGGACATCAAGGGTAAGTCGGCCAATATCGGCGGCGACTATGTGTTTGTGAGCAAGGCTATATCGCTGACGGCTTCGCCCGCCATAGATGTGGACGGGGCGATACGCACGATGTCTGATGAGAGCAAGATTATTGCCCGCGAGCAGGGTAAGGGCATTTATATCAGCATGCTGGAAGACTGAGGGGGATTGCTTGAAAGTTGAAATTTGAAAGTTGAGGTTTGAGATGACACTACAGGGGATAGTTTATATACTTATAAATAAGTACAACACTACTCTGTATACTGGTGTCACAAGAGACCTGCAAAGAAGAGTAGCCGAGCATAAACTACACCTTAACAAGGGATTCTCTGATAAGTACAATACGGAGAAATTAGTGTATTACGAGGTATATGACAGGTTTGATGAAGGAATCCTACGTGAGAAACAGTTGAAGAAATGGCATAGGGAGTGGAAAGAGAAGTTGATAAATGACTTCAATCCTGAATGGAATGACTTGGCAGAAAGTATTGGCGTGGATGCTGAATACATTCAGGCTGTGAAAGATGCTTACGAAAACGGACAATTTATTGCAGGAGATCGCGGCTTGGAGGCCGCGATGAGGTTGTCTGAGCGTAAAGAGGAGTGATGGCCAGGAGATCGCGGCTTGGAGGCCGCGATGAGGTTGTCTGAGCGTATATCCTAACCCTCATCGCGGGCTTGACCCGCGATCTCATGAGATTCCGCCTACGCGGAATGAGGAAGATACTAAAAAGCGCAGCGGGTTGGCTGCGCTTTTTGTTTTACTGCTGCGTCTGCTTGGATTTGGGCTTGATGTTGAGGCGGTAGATGGCGTGGAGCATCACATAGCGGGGCAGCGAGTTGCGGTAGGTCTCGGTGCGGCCTTGGGAGTTGAGCACCTGCGAGATGTTGCTCAGGTTGCCGAGTATGTCGAATCCGTCGAGGGCGAGGGTGAGTCCGAGCTTGGGTATCAGTTTTGTGATGCGTGCGTTCCACACGAGGTCGTTGGTGTTGGAGCCTGCGTTGGCGTATCCGCGATGGCTGTACATGGTGAGGTCGGTGGAGAACTGCATGTGCCACGGGAGGGCGATTTGTGCGGTGAGTCCGTAGTTGAAGTCCCAGAGGTTGACGGACGTGAAGTCGGCGCGTGAGGAGGCTGAGTGGCCGTAGCCGAGGTAGCCTCTTGCTCCCACCTTGCTGTCTTTGCCGAGCTTATAGCTGAGGGCGAGGTCTTCGGTGGTCCAGTAGGTCATGACGCTGCTGATGGACGGTGCGGCGCCGGTGTCGGTGCCCACGAGATCCACACCGTGCACGACGCGCGAGCCTGTCTTGCTGTCGATGCTGAATTTCTTGAGCTTGCCGAAGGCGCGATGGAGGTCGTAGTCGAGCTGTAGGGTGTAGTTGCCGTTGACATTGCTGGGAGTGTAGGTGCGTATGCCGCTGGTGCGGTCATAGACGTAGCCCATGGCGACGGCGTTGTGTGAGATGTTGTAGGTCAGGGAGAGTCCATGGCGCAGTTCTTTCTGTTCGTCATCTATCATGAGGTGGAACACTGCGTTGTGGGTGGTGGTGTTGCGCAGGTGTGGGTTGCCGTAGTAGATATTGAGGGGGTCTTCGTCGTTGAGTATGTTGAGTGCGTATATCATTGACGGCGGTGTGTGGGTGAGTGTGTAGGAGAAGTAGAAGCCGTGTGTCATATTGGCCCAGTTGCGCCCTATCCAGAAGCTGGGATTGAAAAAGGTGTTGTTGCGCTTGGTGAGTCCGCTGTATGTTGCGCGTGTGTAGTCGAGGCGGTCGTGGGCGAAGGTGACGGGCAGCGAGAGCATGGCGAAGGTCATGTGGCTTCCTTTGATATTGCCTGCGGTGTCGCTCTGCACTTGTGACATCTTTCTGTAGACGAGTCTGAGCTTGGGGGTATGCTCCACGGTGCGCTCTATCTGCAGGTAGCTGTTTTGGCGGTCGATGGCTTCGGCGCATTCTAGCTCTGAGGGGAGCATGCCGATGGGGTGGTCGTCGGGACTGTCCCAGCCGGTGATGCGGTGGAGCAGGTATGTATTGTAGTCGTTGCGGCGGCGGGTGTACTGATAGTCGTAGGAGAGCTGGGCGGAGAAGTCGCTGCCTATGTTGCGCTCAAACTGCACTTCGTTGTCGAAGGTGAAGCTGCGGTCGGGCCTGTTGTGGGTGTAGCGGTTGTTGTAGAGTGGTTGCAGGCGGTCGTTGTTTGGATAGTCTATCTGCTGCTGGCGCCAGCTGTCCTGTGCGTTGTCGTTGTAACGTATGTCTTGGCTGAGGGTGATGCCGTGCATTCCGTCGAGCTTGAAATAGTTGACATTTTGAATGTTAAGGTCGAGTTTGTGTCCATCGAGCATGGTGTTGTTGAGGTTGCGGTTGATGACGGTGGCCAGCAGGTCGGCATTGCTGCCGCGATAGACGCTGTCGATGAGTGCCGAGGTGGCTTTGATGGCGGGGTTCTGGTTGAAGGCCATGGCTATGCTCTGGTTCAGCGAGTGGGTCTTGGAGTAGGTGAGCTTGGGCTCAAGGCTCCACACGATTGTCTGGCGTTTGTTCCATACCTCAAGCTCTTGCTCGGTGGTGAAGGAGAAGTCGCGTGCCCGTTTCAGGTCGAGTGAGCGGGAGAAGGTGTTGCCGTCTGCGAGGAATGTCTCGCCAGTGGTTTCGATGCGGTCGTCGGTGTCGATGTTGGAGAACTGCACGTTGCCGGAGTATTTGCTCTGCTCGTCTTTGCTCTTGAAGAGGAAGTCGAGGCCCGCCGTCTTTGTAGCCATGAGGCCTGTGGGCATGGTCTCCGGTGTCCAGGTGGTGTTTTCGCCGGGCTTGCGGTTGTCGTTGAGGTTGTTGAGGTTGCCGTAGAGGGTGATGCGCGACTTGGTGCCGAAGCGCATGGCGAAGAGCCGGGCGAGGTAGCGGTCTTCGGTGCCGTAGCCTGCCTCGACATTGCCCATCCATCCTATCTGGTACTGCTTCTTGAGGCCCACGTCCATCACAAACTCTTTGTCGCCCATGTCGCGGCCGTTGAGCTGGGAGAGGAGCCCGGCTTTCTCGTAGGTCTTGACGGTCTTGACCATATAGGCGGGCAGGTTTTCGAGCATTATCTGACGGTTGTTGTCGAAGAATTTCTCGCCATTGAGCAGCAGGCTCTCCACCTTGCGGCCATTGACGAATATCTCGCCCTGGTCGGTGAGCTCTGCGCCCGGCAGCTGACGGATGAGTGCGTCGAGCATGGAGCCCTCGGCGGTCTGGAAGGCATCGGCGTCATAGACCAGGGTGTCGCCGCGGTGGTAGAACTTAACCTTGGTGGCGGTGATGGTCACTCCGTCGATTTCGTGTACCTTGGGTGCTTTGTCCATCGGGATATCCTCAATGAATCGATACTCGCCCACTTTCAGGGGCTTCTTGTCGAACTGCGCCTTGAGCGGCCATGACATCACCGTGTAGCCGTCGCGCTCGAGGATGATGGTGTAGTCGGTGGTGCCATCGACGGGAATGATAAAGAACCAAGCGCCGCCCTTTGAGCCTACATTGAAGTTGCTGTTGGTGGCGGTGACGCTGATGATGCTGTCGCCCTTCATGAGCGACACCTGTGTGTTGATAAGGTTTTCGTGGGTGATGCGGTCGTGTGCAAAGCCGTATATAAATGCTGTCTTGTCGGCCAGGGCGTGGGTGGCGGCAAAGAGTGCTGTGAATATAACAAGAGATTTGATGAGTTTCATTGTGTCGGTGTGTGTCTTTTTTTTTGTAGGGTTGAACTTCGTGTTTTGTTTTCTCTCTGTTATATTAGACACAGGTTAGCCTCATTTTGTTACAAACATTCCCCAGTTTTTTTTCTTCACCGTCGGTATCGGTTGCGGCCCGCGTCGAAGCGGAGGAAGATAAACAGCAGCAGCGTGAAGCCCCATAGCGAGCTGCCGCCGTAGCTGAAGAAGGGTAGGGGGATGCCTATCACAGGCATGATGCCCATCACCATACCTATATTAATTAATACGTGGAAGAGCAGTATGCTTATCACGCAGTAGCCGTAGATACGAGCCATATTGTGAGTCTGGCGCTCCGCGACATGGATAAGTCGCAGTATGAGTGTGAGAAAGAGCAACAGCACGATGGTGCTGCCCACAAAGCCGTGCTCCTCGCCTACGGTGCAGAAGATAAAGTCGGTGTCTTGCTCAGGCACATATTTGAGTTTGGTCTGGGTGCCGTTGAGAAATCCCTTGCCCCACATGCCACCGGAGCCGATGGCTATCTCGCTCTGGTGCACATTGTAGCCCGCGCCGCTGAGGTCTTCCTCCAGTCCGAGCAGCACCTTGACACGCTGCTGCTGATGGGGGGCGAGGGCATGGTTGAGGGCATAGTCGGCGGTGTAGAACACAGCCAGCGAGCCAATAGCAAAGATGCCGATGAGCAAGAGGTTGCGACTGCGCTGGCGCATGCTCTGCATGAAGAGGAATATGGCGCTGCCGAGGCAGAGAGCAGTCAGGGCAAGTTCTAAGATTTGAAATTTGAAATTTGAAATTTGAGATTTAAAAATTATCTGCAGGATATAGCTGACGGCAATGACGCCGAGCCCCCACAGTAGCAGGTGACGGAAGCAGGAGCGGCTCTTGTCGTAGATGCGCAGCAGCAGCAGTGTGAACGCCCAGATAAGCACCAGCACCGAGAAGGTGCCCACGGGAGTGGTGCTGGCAGGCATGTTGATGGCGCTGAACTTGAGGCCCACCACAAAATAGACCACTGCGGCAAAGGCCACGAAGAGTATGCTGCCGCTCATTCCCTCGCGGTAGAACACCAGGGCGAGGGCAAGATATACAAGCGCCGAGCCTGTCTCTCTCTGCATCAGGATGAGCGCCACCGGCAACAGCACTATGCCTGCGGCGCAGAGGAAGTGCTTGCGGTTCTGGAGGTTGAAGGTGTAGGAGCCCATGTAGCGGGCCAACATAAGAGCCGTGGCACACTTGGCAAACTCGGCGGGCTGCAGACTCACGGGGCCGAAGGAAATCCACGAATAGGAGCCCTTGATGTTGGTGGCCACGAAGGGCGTGACAAGCAGCAGCGCCATGAATGCGACATAGATGATGGGCGCCAGGGTGTCGAAGATGCGGTCGTCGGTGAGCAACAACACCAATGCGAGGGCAGAGGAGCAGCCTATCCATGTGAGCTGCTTGCCGGAGCGAGCTGCGAAGTCGAAGATGTCGGGCATGTCGTAGCTATAGCTGGCGCCTACCACGCTCACCCAGCCTGCGGCGAGAAGCAACAGGTAGATGAGTATCGTCCACCAATCGATGGAGCGAAAGACGCTGGGGGTGTTATCTGATACTGGTGCCATAGCTTATAGTCCTTGCTGCAAAGCTGGCTGCGCGTCCCTCGGAAGAGGGCGAGAGCTTGCCGTTGAGATATTGTTCCATTATGAGCGAGCCGATGGGCACGCCGTAGGTGGCTCCGAAGCCGCCGTTCTCCACATACACCGATACGGCAATCTTGGGGTTGTTCATCGGGGCGAAGCCCATGAAGATGGAGTGGTCGCGTCCGTGGTTCTGCGCTGTGCCCGTCTTGCCGCACACCTCTATGCCGGGGATGGCGCCGGAGCGGCATGTGCCGCCCATGACAGCTGCCCGCATACCCTCTGCCACGAGGTCGTAGTAGTGCTTGTCCACCTTGGTGTAGTGGCGCTTGGTGTAAGTGGTGTCAATCTTGCGGCCCTCCACGCTGCGCACCACGTGGGGTGTGTAGTAGTAGCCGCGGTTGGCGATGGTGGCTGCGAGATTGGCTATCTGCAGCGGAGTGAGTAGCACCTCACCCTGGCCGATGGCGTCGCTGATGATGGTCTGGCCAGTCCAGCCGTCCTTGCCATACCATTTGTTGTAGTACTCCACGTTGGGGATGAATCCGCGCTTCTCGCCCGGCAGGTCGATGCCGAGACGATAGCCGAAGCCCATTGACACCATATAGTCCTTCCATGTGGTGAACGCCTTCTCGTAGGAGCCGTAGCGGCGCTTGCTTATCATGTGGAAGAACCCCCAGCAGAAGTATGCGTTGCACGATGTCTGAATGGCAAACTTCAGTTGGGCAGGCGAGGCATGGCCGTGGCATCCTACGCGGAGCCCGGCATTGAGATAGCCGCGATGGCAGGGATAGGCGGTCTGCGGGGTTATGACGCCCTCCTGCAGGAAGGTGAGTCCCTGCGAGGTCTTGAATGTGGAGCCCGGAGGATACTGCCCCATGATGGCGCGGTTGTAGAGAGGCTTGTAGGGGTCGGCGGCGAGCTTGATATAGTTCTTGCCGCGGTCGGGCCCTATCAGTTCGTGAGGGTCGTATGACGGCGATGACACGAGGCACAGCACCTCGCCGGTGCCGGGCTCGATGGCAACGATGGTGCCTATCTTGCCGTGTAGCAGACGCTCGCCGAGAGCCTGCAGGTCTTGGTCGATGCCGAGATACAGATTCTTGCCGGGCACGGCGTCCTGGTCGAAGCGCCCGTTCTGGTAGGCTCCCTTGATGCGTCCCTTTACGTCGCGCAGCAGTATCTGCACGCCCTTCTTGCCGCGCAGGTCTTTCTCGTAAGAGCTCTCAATGCCCAGCTTGCCGATGAAGTCGCCCTGACGATAGTAGGCGTCGGAGTCTATCTCGGCCTGGTTGACCTCGCCCACATCGCCCAGCACATGGGCGCCGACAGTGGTGGAGTAGCGTCTCACCGTGCGCAGCTCAGGATAGAAACCGCGAAACTTGTAGAGCTTCTCCTGGAAGACGGCAAACTGCTCTGGAGTAATCTGCGCATAGAACAGCTGGGGAGTGTAGCGCGAGTATCCGGGGTTGAGATTGCGGTCCTTGATTTTGTCCATGCGGCGTATGTAGTCGTCCTTGGTGATGCCGATGGTGTTGCAGAAGTCGAGGGTGTCCACCCCCTGCTGCTCGTCCATGACGACCATGATGTTGTAAGCCGACTCGTTGTAAACCATCAGTGTGCTGTCGCGGTCGTAGATAAGGCCGCGGGCAGGATACTGTATCTTGTGGAAGAAAGCGTTGGAGTCAGCGCTCACCTTGTAGGTGTCGCTGAAAATCTGCAGGCTTAGCAGGCGCACTATATAAACGGCGATAATGATTACAGCCATTATCGCTATAGTGTATTTGCGCTTCTCTAAGTCAAAGTTTCTCACGGATACTCTCTATTGCCCAGATGATGAGAGTGGACAGCACCGTGCTGCCCACGATGTTGATAAGCGTGTCGGTGATGCTGAAGAACGAGAAGGTCTCCAGCAGGTAAAACACTATGCATTGCAGCAGCACGCCCACAGTTATGTAGCGCATAAACGGCAATGTACCCAGTCGGGCTATGGTCGGCGCGGTGTTCTCGTCGTCGCTGTCGTCCTTGTCCACTCCGGCAATGAGAGTGAGCATGTGGGGCTGCACCATAGCCACCAGAGTCAGCGTGGCGGCCATCATGCCAGGCGTGTTGGCAAACATGTCGAACACCACGCCGGTGGCAAAGCCCCAGAGCAGCTTGGCCCAGCGGGCAGTGGCCAGCGGAAGGGTAAGAATGAAATAGACGCAAATCAGAGGCGTGGCATAGCCGCAGATGTGCATGTGGTTAAACACCATCACCTGCATAGCCATCAGTAAGAGCAGCAGAAATAACTGTCGGATAAATGCCTGAATCATTGCGTTATGTGCTTTGTTGGTCTCAGAGCCTCGAGCCTTGCGACTTGGCGGCTGTCTATAGTTTGTTGTTCAGCGAATCGTTCATCTCTATCAGCGACTGTATCTCCTGCTTGTGCAGATTCTCAAACACACTCACGTCGCGCAGATTGCCGAAGTTGGTGCCCAGATTCACCACCAGCTGTTGCGACAGTCCGTCGGGCGCATGCTTGATGTCGCATACCTTACCTACAAACAGTCCTGGCGGGAACACGGTGGAGTAGCCGCTCGTCTCAATGGCGTCGCCGCGCTTGGCCCTGGCATACTGGGGCACCCCCACAAGGTTGGCATAGTAGATGCTACCGCCGTCCCAAAGGAGCGAGCCGTAATAGCCTGTGCGCCGTATGCGGCAGCTGATGCGCGAGTTGCGGTTGATGATAGGCAACACCAGTGAGTAGTGACTGTTGACCATCCTCACGATGCCGACCACGCCGCCGCCACCTACCACACCCATCTCAGGCTTCACGCCGTCGGCACTGCCCTTGTCGATAACGATGTAGTTCTCGTTCTTGACGATGGATGCCGACACCACTCTCGCGCTGATCATGGTGTAGCCACTGAGCGAGTCGAGGATATGGCGGTCGTTGATGGAGAGCTTGCGGGTGGCATCTTTCAGCTGGTCGCGCAGCTGGCTCACCTGCATCTGCAGCACCGAGTTTTGTGCCGTCAGCTTGCTGTTTACCTCGTCGAGGTGTACAAAAGCCTCTACATCAGTGTATATCTTGTTGATTTTCGCAGCCACGCTGTTGGTCTGCGTAAACCATACGCTGCCCTGATAACTGTTGAACCTGAAGAACAACACAAAACTGGCCACCTCCAGCAAAATGAAGATGAACCAGTAATTATACTTCTTGAGAAATTCAATCAGCGCAGCCACAACCTCCTCCTATCTCATCAAGAACGAGAAGTGGTCTATATTCTTAAGCGCAATGCCGGTGCCGCGAGCCACGCAGTGCAGCGGGTCTTCGGCAACATGGAACTGGATGTTGAGCCTGTCAGTCAGGCGCTTGCCCAGTCCGCGCAGCAGTGCACCGCCACCGGTGAGGTAGATACCGTTCTTCACGATATCGGCATACAGCTCGGGAGGAGTCTCCTCCAGAGCCTGCAGCACGGCAGTCTCGATGCGTGCAATCGACTTGTCGAGGCAGTGAGCTATCTCCTGATAGCAAACCTGCACCTCCATAGGCAGAGCCGTAATCTTGTTCGGGCCATGCACCACATACTCCTCGGGAGCATCCTCGGGGAGGTCAGTCAGAGCGGCACCCACATGTATCTTGATGCGCTCGGCCATACGCTCGCTCACCTTCACGTTGTGCTGACGGCTCATGTAGTCCTGTATGTTGGCAGTAAACTCATCGCCAGCCATGCGGATGGAGTTGTTTACCACGATGCCGCCCAGAGAGATAACGGCAATCTCAGTGGTGCCGCCACCGATGTCAACAACCATGTTGCCCTCCGGAGCCTCCACGTCGATGCCCACACCAAGAGCTGAGGCCATAGGCTCGAAGATAAGATACACATCGCGGCCGCCGGCATGCTCGGCAGAGTCGCGCACGGCGCGGAGCTCAACCTCCGTGGCACCCGAGGGCACACCAATCACCATCCTCAGAGAGGGTGAGAATATCCTACCGCCGGAGCGAACCATGCGGATAAGACCGCGCATCATCTGCTCGCAAGCATAGAAGTCGGCAATCACGCCGTCTCTCAGCGGACGGATAACCCTGATCTTGTCGTTGTGCTTCTCATACATCAACTTAGCCTTGCTGCCCACAGCCAGAGTCTTGTTTGACAAACGGTCAAGGGCAACAACCGAGGGCTCGTCCACCACAATCTTGCCGTCGTGCAGGATGATGGTGTTGGCAGTGCCGAGGTCCATTGCCAATTCCTGGGTAAAAGAAAAGAATCCCATATTTTTTTATTTACGATTTTACGATTTACGATTTACTATTTATGTACTATTTAGCTATTTATCCTCCCCCGGGGGATAAGAGGGGGTCTGTTATTATTTTACGAACCAGTTGTGGATGGCGGTGTCGTAGTGGCTGCTCACGCCAAACGCACGCTCTGCAAACTGCTTGCGCTCCTGCAGGGTAGTCTGGGCACCGTTGCGGGTGAGGATATCGTCGAGCATGGCATATTCAGCTTTGCTGGGCACAATCACCACGTCGTTGAAGTTCTTGGCAGCCGCGCGGATGAGCGAGATGCCGCCAATGTCAATCTTCTCAATGATGTCAGCCTCGCTGGCACCGCTCTTCACTGTCTCCTCAAACGGATACAGGTCCACAATCACGAGGTCAATCTCGGGAATCTCATACTGAGCCATCTGCTCGCGGTCGCCGTCCAGCTCCCTGCGGCCCAGAATACCGCCAAACACCTTGGGGTGGAGTGTCTTCACACGTCCGCCGAGAATGGAGGGATAGCTGGTAAGGTCTTCCACCTTAGCGCATTTGTAGCCTAGCCTCTCAATAAAACTCTGTGTGCCGCCAGTGGAGAGCAGCTGCACACCCTCTGCATCCAGCTTCTGCAGGATGCTCTCAAGCCCGTCCTTATGAAACACTGAAACGAGCGCCGTCTTTATTTTCTTAATATCTGCCATAGTTGTGAGTTAATTGCTGATAGTTGAAAGATAATCGTCAGTTGTGACGATTTTGGTCGTATATACGTATGCGAACCGCAAAATTACAACTTATTTTCGAAATAGAGGTAATAAATGCACTAACTTTTCCTTTTTTCTGTAATAATATAAATAATGTGTTATCTTTTGTCCCTTATGAATAAGAATATGAAAACCTATCATAAAGTAAAAATAACACTGATTTTTGCACTCTCATACAAACTAAAGCCACTCTCGTGCAAACTAAAGCCACTCTCGCGAAAACTAAAGCCGCTCTCGCGAAAACTAAAGCCGCTCTCGTGTGAATAAGAGTAGCTTTATTTTTTCTGAGAGTGGGCTTTGCATGCATGAGAGCGGCGATATTTTTCACGGGAGAGGGCTTTCTGAAAATTAGAGCGGACAATTTTTTCCTTACCCCAAAAAATGTTTGAAAAATGTTTGAATGTTTGAAAAAAGTTTCAAACATTTTAAA